>JBILXT010000251.1:0-10491 GCA_044378235.1 Planctomycetaceae bacterium | reverse complement strand
ACGAGTTCACAAAGAGGAATCGCAGAGGCAAGCAACACAAGCTCTCTTCTGCGTTCCTCAGCGACCTCTGAGTTCAAAACTACGATCGGATTCGTGGTTTTCAGACCCTGATCAATCGATACCCCAGAAAACAACCTCCCGAACACCCGTGTCTCCTGTTTCGGGACAAACAGCCCGCATTCCTCGCGAATGCCGGGCTGTTTGTCTTTTGTGGGCAGGAATTCTCAGGAATTGCGGCAGAAAAAGTTCCTGAAAGCTGCCATCGCGGCGAACCTGTTGTGTCCCTAGAATCCCCGAACCCCTCAATTCAAATGCTGGTCGCGTCCTCCCATACTGATCGGGATGCACCGGCGAACCGATTCTCGGAAACGAACCATGCGCAGCGAATCAGAAGTCCTGTTTGAAGACAATCCGTTCACAATCCCGGTGGCTGATCGAGTCCGCCGGTTGCCGCCTTATCTGTTCGCGGCAATTAACAAACGAAAATACCAACTGCGAGTCGCGGGCGTTGACGTCATTGACCTCGGCATGGGCAATCCCACCGATCCACCGGATCCGATGATCGTCAAGAAGATCGAAGAAGCTCTGGCTGATCCGCGAAACCATCGTTACTCCGTTTCCAACGGCATCGGCAATCTTCGCAAAGAAGTCTCCGCTCGATATCTCAAACGATACGGTGTGCGGCTTGACCCGAACGATGAAGTACTGGCCTGTCTGGGTTCCAAAGAAGGCTTCAGCCATATGTGCCTGGCTCTGATGGGCCCTGGCGACACTGCCATCGTACCGGCTCCGTCCTTTCCGATTCACGTGTACTCGGTGATGCTGGCCTCCGGCAACGTGATTGCTCTGGATGTGCGAGATCCCGAAAAGTTCCTTCGCAACATCGCCTACACCTGCGAACATCTCGTTCCGAAACCCAAAGTTGTCGTTGTCAACTTTCCTCACAATCCGTCGTCGACAGTGATCGAACAGGATTTCTTCGTCGAGCTGGTTCGACTGGCCAAGAAGCATAACTTCCTGGTGATCAGTGACTTTGCCTACGCCGACGTCTGCTACGACGGCTACAAGGCCCCAAGCTTTCTGGCAACTCCGGGTGCGATCGATGTCGGTGTGGAATTGACTTCGATGAGCAAAAGCTACAGTATGGCTGGATGGCGTATCGGCTTCTGCTGCGGTAATCGTGAAATGGTTCGAGCCCTTGCAACAATCAAAGGCTACTACGACTACGGGATTTTTGCTCCAATCCAAATCGCGGCCATCGTGGCCATGCGACATTGTGATTCTGCGATCGACACTATGGCGGCCGAGTATCAGACTCGCCGCGATGCTCTGTGCGATGGACTTCGCCGCATCGGCTGGAATCCGATCGTGCCCAAAGCCGGCATGTTCGTCTGGTCAGAAATTCCAGAACCATGGAAGAAGATGGGCTCGATCGAGTTCGCCATGAAGCTTCTGAACGAAGGCGGAGTCGCCGTGAGCCCCGGTCGAGGATTCGGTTCCGAAGGCGAAGGCTTCCTGCGTCTGGCGATCGTCGAGAACAGCCAACGCCTTCGCCAGGCCGTTCGCCAAATCGACAAGTGCCTGAACTCCGGCAGCGAAGCCGCATCAGCGTAAATTATCGGGCTGCAGAATTCACGGAGCGGGCTACTCAGCCCGCTCTTTTCGTTTCAATGCCTCGCCGTACTCCCACGTAGCGTGGGCTTCAGCCCACTTCTCACGCCTCGGTTTTACTACGGAAGTCACCGACAACACAGAGGTGCATCGAAAGAACCGAACATGGAACGCGAAAGTCGCAGGGGTTCGCGGACATCTTTTCGGATGGTTGGTGACCAGACATTCGTAATCATCAGAATTAACAGCAACGGAGACGTTGTGGATTCAATCTACTCGTCATGCGTTCCAGCGGGGGATTTCTCCCGACCATGCCAAGTAAACCCCAACACAAATCATCGCCTCCGAAACGACCCACACTCCGGGATAGCTGGCACCGCCAAAAAGTCCAATCGCTGCGACCACGACCCCGACAACTCGAATTTGTCGAGCTCGATTGTAGCTCTTTAACAGACGTTCTGGTTGCATTTTGTACTTGCGAAAGAATGCATCCACATCTTCTGAAGACATCCCTCTGGCCATCAGGAAAGCACGGATCTTTTCAGGATGAGCATGATGAGCAGCCATGAATCGAGCATTACTAAGCACCATCGCCGGAACATTGGCTGTCTCAGCAGATTCTGGAGGCTGATCCTTCGTTGGATGGGAATCCATACACCCACCTCGCGGTAAAAAATCACGCCAGTCCGGCCAATTTTCGGCCAGTCCAGAATACACCCAGCAGCACAACAATCATCGCAGCCCAAGCCGGATGACTCCACAACCGAAATGGGCGATTCAACGGCTCCGGTTCCGGCATCGCGGCAATGCGATCGACAAGACCCTGAATCTCCGACACAGTAGTCAACTCGCCACGTGTCACTTGAGCGATCTCCTTCAGTACATCCGTGCGAGCAGGCTGGCCGATCAATTCCTTCTCCTGCCCCTGAACCGCAATCGTGGTCTCCAGTCGACCACCGGTTTCGGCACACGTCGTTACGAACTTGTATTGACCACCTTCGGTCGGAGTGAACGTGCCGGTAAACAATCCCCAGGAATCCTCACCGGCCGGCGCCAGTCGCACCGAATCTGTTTGCCCCGAAGGCGACAACGTCTGCACAACCACCGTTCCCGTTCGCAATGGATCTCCGGCAGTACTCATGACATTCGCATTCAGCGTCAAAACGTTGCCGGCTTCAGGACGATCGGGCGAATAGAACAATCGCATCGATTCGCCCTGAGACATGTTTCGCTGATAAGCCATCCAGCGAACGACCTGACCCCAGAAGCGATAGTGATAAAGATCTTCAACACCTTTTCGCCATCGCCACGCGCCGTCGGAACCCATGAATAACACCTTACCGGTGCCAACCGTCCGAGTCGCGATCAGCGGGACTCGACCGGATGACGACGAATCAGAATCGTGTGTCGCAAGGACCTGCGAACCGATCTTCGCCCGCAACGCCGCCGCGTACCACTGGAATCCCGGCAAGGCATTCCAGACTGTTTCATTGGCACTGTCGTCGGGTTCAAGTCGAGTCAACAAGCTGCGACGACCGGCTTCCGTCAAAGCAAACCGCGAGGGACGAGATGACCCGTGTCCCTTCGGATGGGCCGGGTCCAGGACAACAGGGTAAAGCTCTTCCAGTTCACTGGTCTGCAGAGAATTCTGGAATCCTCGAAAGCCCGGCAGGAACACCAAACCACCCGCCTGACTGCGAACCAGCTGCCGAAGATTGACGCAATCCTGAGGTGTCAACTGCTTACCGCCAATGCCAACGTCACCCAGGAATACAACGTCGTATTCGAACAGTTCTTTCTCCGTCGGAAACTGATCCAGATATCCTCGCCCGCCGCCCACACTTTCCAGATCCGGATGGTAAAGCAGACAACTGACCTCGACGCCGGGATCACGCTCCAAGGCATTCCGCAGATAGCGATATTCCCACCGAGGATACGACTCCACGACAAGAACTTTGAGTTCCTCGTCACGAATGCTGATCGGGATCGTCAGCTTGTTGTTGTCAGTCAAAGTTTCCGAAGCATCGACAGGAATCTCGATGGTCAACTCATAGTCGCCCGTCTTCTCTGGCTTCCATTCGATCGTATCCTGCAACTGTCCCATCCCGGTGACTCGCACGTTCTTTTCAATCTTCTCGCCACGAGTTCCGTTCAATGATACTTTGATATCTTTGTCGGCAGGCAACCAACTGATGACTCGAAACGGAATGCGCAGCGACTTATTCACGACGCCAAACGTCGGAGCGTCAGACGCCGCCAGTTCCATGTCCGGCAATCGCTCTTCACTGCCCACACCAACCGAAAACACCGGCACGTTTTTGACTCGCAACGCAGAAGCCGCAGCACTCGGAGCCTGCCCCATGTTCCAGTCGCCGTCAGACAACAACACGATCCCTCTCAGGTTGGCATGTTTGTCAGCGGCCGCCTGCAGAGCCTGATTGAGGTCTGTTCCTTTCTCGACCGTTGGAGGTTGCGAAGAGAACGGCTCAAATACAACTTTCATGCGGCCTTCGACGGGCTTCCAGAGTTCCGGCAGAATCACCGGCGCAACGGACTCTTCGCGTGTCCTGGGTTTCTCGGCAGGAGCAAGAGGATTAACAACATCCTGAGTTTTCATGCTGCCGGAGGTATCATGGAGAATCACCAGAGTCGGTTGTTCCTGAGGTTTAATCACCTGCACAAACTCGGGCTGATTCAACGTCAATACAACAAGGGCTATCAGCACAAACCGGAGGATCTCCAGCCAAAGCATTGACCGAGTGTACCCGCTCCGCCGCCAACTGATCAGGCAGCAGAAAGCCGCAGCAATCAGAACGATCACCGAAAGCGTTAGAGTAAATGGAGTCCAGACAAACGTCATGGTTTAGTCGATTCTTTCATCATGGCTCGTTTGCCCCAGTCGTAAGTCTTTTGTTCAGGCACAGCAACTCGTGTTTCATTGGCCACTGCGTTGACTTTTGGTGCGGCCGCAGAAACCTGCTTCTCTGGCACACACAGCAACGCTTCCGCCATCAGAGCCAGAATCATCAGCACGAGAAACGTACGCCAGATCTCACTGGCCAGTGCCATCGCACTGCCAGCCTTGTCGTCGATCCGAGTATAATTCAGGCCGTTCAAAACCTGCTCCAGAGTCCCATCGCTTACAACTTCCACAGCATCTTCTGTCAGCGGACGGTTGAGCGCAAAGGACGCTTCTTCGGATTCATACAGTCCGTTATTGATGGTCCGCTGAGACATCAGGACTCGTCCCGAAACTTCATCCAGCGGTTTCCACGTCTCAGCAATTCCCGCAGGCAGCGTTCCACAGTCATACTGCCGTGCTTCACCCAACGCCGCGGCTCCTCGAGCAACAGCTCGCTGAATCATGACGTAGAACGTGATTCCATTGCTGACAAAATTCGAGCTGGCCGTGGTGGGCAGGGTGCTGCAAAACCAGACCGCTCCCTGATCCGTCGGAGCACGCAACAACAATGGCGGCCCCTTCTCCAACTGAGCCAGCGCGGTGCCTTGTTCATTCACGACTTCACAACTGCGATAGGTCACAAGCTGACCGATGGGCAATGGTGTTCCACTGAGCGTGTTTCCCAGAAGATCGGTATCCGTTCGCCATCGCGAAATGGCAAAATGGTCCACGTCCTGAGGTTCCAGCCACTGGCCCCAACGAGTTCCGAGGAACGCTGTGTCCGAAGTGACTTCCGGCGGAAAGAACATCACACATCCGCCCATGCCAACAAACGATTCCAGTTGCTTCGCGAGGACGTCTGTCGGCAGCGGTGCATGCCAAAGGATCAACGCGGTCTTGTCGAATTCAATAACCGCCGCCTGCGATGCCGCTACAATCTGCGCGTCGTAAACCAGACTTCGATCCGAAGGAGTTGCCGCTGCAAGCCGCAATAACTCTGCGACTTCCGCATCATCAGACACGATGACCGTCTTCTGCACGGCTGGTTCCGCATAGACAAAATCAAACACGTTGTCAGACGAATTTGCATCGCGAGGCAACTCAACTCGTCCCCATCCTCGCTTTGATTCGCGATCGATGGGAATCGTGTGCCCGTTGCGGACTAATTGAGTTCCCGTCAGCTCCAGATCAATCGTGGAACGAGCTCCGCCGATGACAAAAGTCACGGGAACTCGCACGGGATCGTCAGTCGCGGCGGCCCGCGTGAGTTTCAGATCCATCACAAGCTCAGCCCCGTCGACTGTCTCACGGCGATGAACTCCGCTGACGGAAATCGCGAGGTTATCCGGAGCAAGATCCTGATAAGCCAGCAGATAGATTCTGACGCCGTCACGATCACGAAGTTGCTCGCGAACAGACTCCCAGCGGCCGCCGCCCGGATTCCAATCTGACTGTCGCAGATCGGAACAGATCCAGACGTCCGTACGACCCGCTTCGTTGGCCAGAATGTATTGAGTCGCCTCCTGCATCAACGATGGGATATCGGCACTTGTCGATGTCGGTGCGGTTTCCGGCAATTCCGTCAGAGCTTCCGGCGAAGTCAGATCGAATCGCTGCCCCGTGGCACTGTCAAAGAGAGCGATGCGAGTATTCCGACCCAGATCTTTGAAGACACTGGCCAGTTTCTCCACCGCGGTGGCTCGTTTGGAGCGATTAGTATTGGGCTCTTCCTCTTCCATGCTGACGGAACGATCCAGAATCACCACCGTCAGTTCCGGCGCACCGCTGGTGGTTAATCCCAGCCAGCCACCGGCCATCGGTCGGCTGACGGCAAAGAGCAATCCTGCGACAGCCAGCATGCGAGCCAACATGATCAGAATATACCGCAGCCGCGCCATGCCTCGCGCCATCCGCTTGGCCTGCAGCAGAAACATAGTCGCTGCCCACGGAATCGTTTTGTGTCGATTCTGATTGATCAAATGGATCAGAATCGGCAACGCGATCAGCGGCAGGGCGTAGAGGATAAAGGGCTGAAGGAAGGTCATGGGGAGTGAGGGTTTTCGGTTTTCAGTTGGGCCACAAACAAACTCTTATTCCCCGCCGGGTTTACCCCGGTGGTTCACGGGCCTTTGCACTACGTGGCTCACACCTGAATTGGAATTGAAGTAGTGCAAAAGCCTATTTCCACCGGGATAAACCCGGCGGCGGAGCTTGTTTAGGGGTTAGGACAAGACTCATTTCTTTCTGGCCAATAAAAATCGGGCGAGAACATCGGCGTAGTTTTCTTCGATGCCGACTCGATGATAATCCACCGCGGAGTCACGAAAAACGACTCGCAATTGTTCCAGCCAGTTCTGAACTGCCTGGCGATACTGTTTGGCGATTGTTGTCGGATCAACAAGCAGCGGGCCAGCACCTTCCAGATCCACAAAACGAATCGGTCGATCGAACTGGAAGTCAATCTCTGATCGTTCCACCAGATGGAATACGGCGACGTCGTGTTTGCGAAATCGCAGATGCTGAAACGCATCTTTGAGCGTTGCGGGATCCATCAACAGATCTGAAATGACAACAACGAGAGCTCGCTGAGAAATCCGTTCGGCCGCCTGATGAAGAGCTTCCGGAAGTCCGGTTTCGCCTTCTGCCTTCATCTCTCCCAGTTCATCCAGCACAAACTTCAGATGAGCACCGCTGCGCTTGGGGCGAATCTCTTTTTGAAACGTCTTGCCAGCGGAATACAGTCCAACCGCGTCACCTTGCCCGGAGGCCAGATAAGCCAGAGTTCCAGCCAGGCGGCGAGCATAATCCAGCTTGGTTGTGCCTTCTTCGCGACTGCCATCCGGTCCGAAGTTCATAGAACCACTGACATCGACGACCAGACATAATCGGAGATTCGTGTCAGCTTCGTACTCTTTGATATAGAAGCGATCACTGCGTCCCCAGGCTCGCCAATCCAGACGTCGCGTATCGTCGCCCGGGACGTACTTGCGATACTCAGAGAACTCCAGACTGGAACCGCGAGTCGGGCTGCGATGGCGTCCGGAAACGCTGCCGATCATCGGAGTTCTGGCATCCAGAGCCAAACCCTGCAGGCGAGCAACGACTTTCGGATCAACAAAGTTTCGCATGATATGACGAGCTTGTAGTGAAGACCGTGTTCCGAAAGTCAGGCAGGGGAGGCAAAAATCCCGTCGACGGGACTACTTGAGTTCTATCCAACCTGTTCCGCGTTCAACTCCTCCACCAACCGCGAAATAATGTCGTTGCTTGTGATGCCTTCGGATTCGGCGTTGAAGGTCGTGAGAACTCGATGAGTCAACACAGGCTCCGCCACGGCCATGATGTCCTCCAGCCGAGCCATATAACTTCCCGTCAAAGCCGCCCGTGACTTCGCACCGAGAATCAAATACTGGACAGCTCGCGGACCCGCGCCCCAGGAAACGAGCGGCTTCAGCCAGTCCGGAGATTCTTTTGTTTTCGGACGAGTTCTGCGGACAAGGTCAACAGCGAACTCATAGATGTGCTGAGGAACCGGGACACGTCGCACAAGGTCCTGGAATTTCAGCACCGCTGATGCGTCAAGAATATGGTCCAGCTTTGGAACAGAGCCGCCTGTTGTGGTTCGAGCAATCTCCAGCTCTTCTGAGCGTGAGGGATAATCGACCGTAATCAAAAACATAAACCGGTCCAACTGCGCTTCCGGCAGCGGATAGGTTCCTTCCTGTTCCACGGGATTCTGCGTCGCCAGCACGAAGAAGGGCGGTTCAAGAGGGTAGGGCCGTCCCACAACGGTGACTCGATGTTCCTGCATCGCTTCCAGCATTGCGGCCTGAGTCTTTGAAGGAGCACGATTGATCTCGTCAGCCAGCACGATGTTTGCAAACACGGGACCTTTGACGAATTCAAACTCACGACGACGATCAGAGGTTTCCTGCAGGATATCTGTTCCCGTGATGTCCATCGGCATCAGGTCTGGCGTGAACTGAATGCGGCTGAAGCTCAGCGACATTGTCTCAGCCACTCGACTGACCAGCAAAGTTTTTGCCAGTCCGGGAACACCCATCAACAGGGCATGTCCGCGAGCGAACAGGCAGATGCAGAGTTGTTCGATGACCTGTTCCTGTCCCACAATAATCTTGGACAGCTCCGCCTTGAGCTTTCGGTAGACATCTCGCAATTCATCGATTGCGGCGACATCATCGGACTGAAGAGGCGAAACGGCAGTTGTTGTGGAAGACATCGGTTTCCTGTCAATGGTCTGTGATTACTGTTGTCCGGAGGAGACTGGCTCCACAGCTGTTGAATTATCGATCTGCGAGTTTTGTTCCGTTTAACCCGTGGCCGAAAGGCCAGGTTTTCTTTGCACCTGGCCTGTCGACCACGGGTTAAACGAAGGAATTTGCCACACACGACATTACTGTCCAATCTGAAACCCAAAATTGCCGTTGTTGTTTCTCAACTGGATCTGCACATAATTGTTCTGATTCTGATAGTTAAAGAATGACTGCATCACCTTCCAGACTTCCTGCTGAGGCGGCGTAAGAACTTCATTGCGTTTTTTTTCGTTGGTCAGAAACAGCGGATGAGCCATCAACACGACTTCGCGGATGTAGTCCTGATATTGAAGCGACCGATCTGTTTCCGGAACAGATTTTTCAAACTGCGAAGCCAATGCTTTGCGTTGATCGGGAGTCAGCCACAATTCTTCGTCAAACAAGGCCAGCAGTGACACACCCATAGACGCTTTCAGGGCGGCTGTTCGTTCGGTCATACCGCCATTGGACGTTCCTTCTGTCATCGTCTTCAAAGCTTCTGACCAGATCTCATTGCTGTCGATGGCTTTTGTGTCGATCGGGCTGGCTCCGAATCCAAAGTTGCCGCCAGCCTGAGCCAGATGCTGCTGCATCTGCTCGAATGTCTGCTCGGTGCTCTCCTTCCAGTCGGCCAACGCTCGAATGGCCGCACCTTTGCTGGCAATCGTCAGATGATCGACTTGCTCTGGAGAAAGCTGCAGTTCCTTCTGATACCACGCGATTCGCACGGCTGCAGCTCGCAGATAAAGATCCCGCTGCTTTGACCCGAGTTGATGCATTTTTTTGTACCAGCCCTCAACGCCCTCTTCAGCTTGAAAGCTAATATTCTGATTGTTCGGATCAGTGCCGGTAAGATCCGCCAGCCTCTTCTTCTGTGGAGGATCCAGAATGCTCTTGCCAGGAACCGAAAGGAGCGTCGACGGGCACTCGTATGGCAGATAGTAATCCTGTGGCTGGAACGCATACATCGGATGCGTGATCGTCTTCTTTTCCTGCAGATGGGCCCGCAAGGCGTCACGCTGCTCAGCACTCAGGTAGAGTTCTTTATCAATCATCGATACCAGAAAACTGATATAGGCATCCCGCTGAAAGGCCTGCCGTTCCGCGAAGGCGGCATCCAGTTTCGCGGTTTGCTCCGGCGTCAAAATCTCTTTGCGCAAAACTTTGAGGACGTTCTCTGAAAACTCGACCGCAATTCCATCCTTGCGAGTAAACAGCAGCACAAACGTTTTGGGGAATGACCTATTCCGCTGATCAGGATCCTGGCCTTTGCCAAATGCTTCTATATCCTTCTTGACCTGAGCAGCAAAGGTCTCCTTCAGCCGACCCTTTTGATCGTCGGACACTTCACAGGCAGCGCTGACCCAGGCCTCGACGGCATCGCTGTAGGCCTGGATTCGTTTCTGGAAATCCTGCTGATCCTGCTCACCCGGCTTAAGTAGTGCCTCATTCGCCGGCATCTCTCGTACAAAAACGTCGGCCTCAGCTTCGCCACGAACTGCTCCGCCGATCATTTTTCCAATCTGCAGAAACAGCGAATCTTCATCGGCACAAACCTCATTCGCATGCCAATTGAGCACAGGCAGGAGCAGCACAAGGATGATTGCCCATCGAGTCATCGAATACATCACACAGGCCCTGCCAAGTTGGTTATACACTGCCGGA
>JBILXT010000250.1:0-10515 GCA_044378235.1 Planctomycetaceae bacterium | reverse complement strand
GGGTTAGCAGGGGACTTCAGTTCCAGTTCTGGGTCAACAAGGAAGTGATGAGTGCATTGCGGAACAGCCAGTTCATTCAGAAATAGTCTGGGAAGTTCGCGTTCTCCGGTAACACGGCGCGAACGGCTGGTTGATTCAGTCCAGCGCACGATGACCTGGCAGTCGGCAGAAGTCTGCGGAAGTGGGATGGAGAAACCGGCAGGTGTTTCCTGAAGCTGTACGCGATGACCGTCGACGAGTACCAGCGGACGCAATTGTTCTGGTAATGCGAGCGGCAATGAATTCTGTCCCGCGCTGCGTGCGACATTTGCGACGGCAAGAAGTTCGCGGTGAAGGGAGCCGCTTTCCTCACTGATGAGGTGCAGGATGTGAAGATCGATTGCCTGGCCCGACTGCAGCCCGGGGTTCACGTCGACTTTAACGCGTATATCAGCAAGACCGGGCGGCAACTTCCATGTTGTTGACTGAGGTTCGGAGTCTCGACTTTCCCTGACAAGCCCATGGACGGAAAGCAGACCCTCGTCGCTGTCGAATAATTGAAGTGTACTTTCGATTGGTAATGTCGAATCCAGTATGGGAATCGTTGCGGCGAACTCCGGACTCACTGCCCGTCGTGATTCACAACGAACAACAACCGAAGAGCCAATGTCGTGGTTGCTCAATGGAATTGACCAACGTTTCCATTCGGCCGTAAGGTCAGGATCATCCAGATGCCGGGCTGCGACGGATTCTCCATCAACTGTCCATCTAAGGTCTGAGCTTCCGTTTGCGGCGATAGTTATGGTCAGACTATCTGCCGTCGGACTAATCACAGGAATCTGAATTCGTGAGTTCTCAACAATCAGTCCATCTGTGATTCTGATTGTGTGTTCCAGCTGTTGTCCTGTTCCATCAGGATTGCCGGATTGCGCGTAAATCTGAGGCGTCAATGCAACCACGTTTCCTGTTTCGTAGGCCTGCATGCCGGGAAGAAATCGATTCGTCGGAAACCAAGGCAGCTGTTGCAGCACATCATCGCTGGTCATTGAGCGACGTCCCATACTCCATCGACGCTGCAGGTCAGTGTTCAGAGCGAATGCTGGCGGAAACATAACGACTGAGGCGGTTCGTTCCGTTTCCGGAATTGACTGCAGTGGAAGTGCAAGAGAAAGCTGATCAGTGTTGTCGGTTTGTTGCAGCTGAATCTCGAACAGGCGTGACGCTCCGGGCTCAAGCGCTTCAGGAAGATGAACGGTCAGTAAGCTGGCTTCTGGTGCAGTCGGTTTCGATGCTTCGAAGAAGAGAGAGCGTGAGTTCGACGCATAGCGGACCGCGATCACTTGCCATCCTGAAGTGACAGGCCACTTCAGTTCCACAATGGGAGCTGCTTCACAACTTACATTTGTCAGGCAGCGGACAGTTGCAAGACGGCCAGCAGGTTCCACAATCGTCACAAGAGCTTCACTGATTCGTGGCTGGTTTGTTGATGTTCGAACAACAGCAGACGCCTCAGGCAGAAACTGTGTCAGCTGATACTCCCTTGACTGATCCGGACGCGTAACAACATCCCTTTCCTGAATTCCAACAAGCGTCCATTCATCCAGCTTGATTGTCGAAGGAAGTACAACGCTGATCTGGCTCATTGGCAGCAGAATCAGTCCTTTGTATTGATTATCCATGCTGACCCAGTGAGAAGGTGAAAGCATGGGGAGGTTCCATGTTTCTGACTGAGGGAGTATGGACTCTGCAGAGATGGTGATTACTACACCAGCTGTCATCTTCGGCAGTGACATTTTCAGCATTGAGTAATTCTTCTCAGCGATGATTGACCAGTCAACCGGTTGCTGATCTTCAAGGGAAACTTCATTAATCCGCAGGCCATCTGGAATTCGGGCGGCAATGGCAATCGGCTGCACAACAGACGTTGGCAGCCCGATCGTCCACCGAGACCCCAGAATCTCCCCGGACGCAACATGGCTGGCAGTGAAGCCATTGAGGTTGAGTGATTCCTGAAACTTCAGGTCAGACTGTGGTCGACAACTTATGATGAGACGCGTCGAATCACCCGGTATCAGAGTCCATGTGGACCTTGAATCTGAGGTTTCCGGGCCAAGGACCAGGCTCCCAACGCTGCTGACCTGAATTCCGGGCGGCGTATGAAGCACAAATTTTGCAGTTGTTGCTGCCGGCAGAGAAAGTCGAAACATCACGACATTCCCAGCTACAAGTCCATCGGCAGACCACGTCCCCGACAACAACGTAGGGACACCAGACCGAAGCACAAAGAGTCGTCGAGAGGCGTCAGATCCAAGAGTGACTTTACCCTGATCATCAGACAATTGCAGTTGCTGGAGGTTAGTGGCCCCAAGCAGAAAAGGGCCGCTGGTTGTTGCCTCGAACAGATTCGAACTGTTTTGGAGAGTTCCTCCATGTTGTGATAGTAGACGCTGGTCCTGCTTGTCACGGCCGACAGGATCTGTGTCATCATAGAACCGCAGTTCAATCCGCCCCGATGCAATCTGAGAGCCTTCCAGAGCAGCCTCGTAAAAAGCGTTGCTGATTCTCGGTCGATCCCCTGCAAGTTCAGGAACCCCGGGATCCAGAGAAGTGGCTCGCATCTTTTCAAGTCCGGAGCGTGGCACCGGAGCATACTCTCCTGCGCGGGCACGCTGTCTGATCTCGTCCATTGGCAAGACTTCCGACGAGAATTCCGGAGCCCCATTCTGCGCGCGATCATTCAGATTCGACTCGTCTGTCGAATTCTGCATAAACGTGATCAGTAACAACGCCAGAACGCTCATGGGATTACTGTTTGTTGTCTATTGAGAGGTATCGGTCGCAACCTGTGAAAAGCAAACTCGCCGGGCGGATTAAGTCACATTCTGAGTCCCATGAAGAAGATACTGCGCATGTTTAGAGCGCAGTCGGAACTCCAATGATTTGACGACAATTCATCCGGCGGAACTCATCGTGACATCCGAAACTCGAGAATTCTGTGCAGAAATCGGACCTCCGGGATCTGGCAGTGGAGTAGTCATAACACCAGAGAACCCGAAGACGGTCGGATACTCATTTATCTTTGAAGACCCCGAGAACCTCATTCTGCGCTCGCTGGTCATTCGCTGGATCGTGGCAGAAACAAACCCGAAGAGGACTCCCATTGCAACATAGGGAGCGACGATCAGTGTGCGTTCAGGGACGAAAAGCCAGGCGGCCAGGCCGCCACAGATCAACAGCAGGACTGGAGCTGTAATTGTGAGTCCTCTGAACAGCCATGATGTCAGGTAGAAAAGCACACAGGTCAAAGCACTGACCAGCAGCAAAGAAACGTGTGGAACCAGATAAAGCTTTAAAGCACCGGATCCTGCGGAGCCAAAGAACAAGTCATGACGTCCTGGCTGCGTTAACCACTCGTCCGCTCTCTCGACAATTAGATTCTGCAAGTCTTCCGAGTAAGGCGAAACAACGGCCTGCAGTTGTCGATCGGCGAGACTTCGGACAGTCTCACCTCCCGGGAGTATTGTTGCGCCTCTCTGGGTCAGTGACAAAAACGAGATGGATGCAGAAACAGCCTGAAACTCATCCTGAGAACCAACGCACCAGACAACTGGTGCGGCTTCGGATTCACCGACGACGGATGCTCTGCGGAACAGTGAAGATAACCAGAGGGCTTTTGTTTCAGGCAGTTTTTCTCTTACTCGAATCTCGAAAACAACGGGTCCGTCGTTGCCGTCCAGTTTATCAACGGCAATTGTGCGACGTATGACCCTGCGATCTGCAACTCTTTGGGGGGGCATGACGATAGCGTCTGTTCCGCTGGCTCTCAAAGGACGATTGCCAAGCAGAATGGTCTCCAGCTTCAGATCTTCAGGAGTTTCAATGACAAGTGAGTCCGGGAACGAATCGTAGACTGCCAGCGTAGACGTTATAGCCTGGCCACCGATAATGTTTGTTCCGACAAACACCAGATCAGGACTCACCGACGCAGTCACAGCCATTCGATCAGTCCATTGAATAGGAACGACAGTCACGGCTTGTGTTGTTTGCATGGCGGATTCGAATGTCTCTGAATAGACCGGGGACCATGTGGAATCATCCGGAACCCGCAGCCCGCTAAAAGAACTTGTTCCGGCAAGAATGCTGATCACCGTTGTGGACTCCGGAATTATCACAGGGAGCTTATACACATGGCTCATCGGCTGTGCTGCCTCGAGCGGACTGGACCACAAATATGTCACCTCGACATTCAGACTTCCGCGTCGACTTTCGGGCAGCCTGAAACTCCAGTTCGATGATTCGATGGTCCCTCGCAGTGGTTCGGTTGTGCCAGCAATTCTCACGGTCGGCCGACGTATTCCATCTGGCACCTGGAGTTGAAGGCTGATCAGATCACGATGCTCGATCTCAAAATGAATCAACTCCTGAACTTCAATTCCATTTTCTCGAGGCTGCAGGCCCACTGTGATCTCTGCCTTAACCGACGGTGCTTGGGCTGGCAATTCGAGTCGAATGGGATTTGAAGGATCGTCGTGAAGCCAGCTTTCAGACTTCAATCCTTCTTCACTTCCATTGTTCTGCAAGGAACCCGACACCGGGACTGATGGCAATAATTCCCCCGTTCCCATATTGATGGGGCGAATGGAGTATTCATCAGATTCAATTGTCCGAATGACGAATGGTTGTGCTCGACGAGAGGCAACCTCCGGACACCGAAGTTGTATTGTTCCGGAGCGAACTTCTGCCAAAGGAGCATAAGCGTTGAAGACCACTGCAAACTCTCCGGATTGTCTCTCGGGGAACGTGAGTTGAAGCAGGTCTTTGTCTGTCTCTGATGTGGTTTCGGTCAGCGGGAAACTGTTTTTTCCCGTTTCCAAACGCAGCGTACCCGGGACAATTTCCCATTCATTGGCAGAGTAACCAGGCCAAATGATTGAAAGATCAAGCAGAGATCCCTTCAGCACATTCACCGGATAACGAACAGCCATGAGTACGTTCTGCGTGTCGGGTTTCAGGCTGAGTTCCGGGGACACCGCGAATTGTGCTTCGGTTTCCTCAACGTGCAGTACAATCAAAGATTCGGGTGATCGCATTCGAAACGCCGTTGCCGCAACACTCAGGTCGGCCTCTGATGTCACACGAATTCGCTGAACACCCCTGAGCTCCGTTTGCTGGACCAGCAGGCCTGTTGGCGCAAGAATGTCCAAATCCCCTGGCTGCTGGCCAGCATCGCGGACGGATGGCATCGAGATTTTGATGTCCTGAGGGAACTGTCGACCTGTCAGTTCCAGATCAAACGAGAGTGTCAGCGTACCTTCCAACGCGGACGTGAGGCGATACAGCGCGGCTACGGGGCCATCCGTTGGTGGGCTCTCAAAATTGTTAAGCACTGAGACCCCTGCAGCATTTCGAGCGTCGGCCTCAACCAACTGGAACCCCGCGGGAAAGGTGACCTGTATCTCGCTGACCGGACTTCCGCTGATTTGAAGTACCTGCGTACCAGTCAGTGTGACTGGAATCGTCGTCAGGTCGAGTTTCATACGATTCTGGACTTGAATGACTGGCTTTTGTGTGACTCTCGACACAACCTGCGACCACGTCATCCCAAATCCAGGCCCAGGTCCCCAAAACTCGACCGTGCGTACGCCCTGTTCATCACGCGTAGCTTTTTCGACAGTGGATGTCGGCAACTTCAAAAGCTCAACAGGGTTGCTGAACCGAAACGTTGCGTGCGAAATCGGGGCTGCCGGAAAATTGAGACTGATCTGGGTCACGCCGGGTGACACAGCCCTGGTTTTACCAACAAGCTCCATCGAAACGGTATGCAGCCCTTTACCTCTCAGGTGCCATTGCTGAGTATTCTGTTCACCGATGGTGAGCAGTGACTGCCCATCAATTGCCGTGGTCACCGCTTTGGGAGGACCGGAAAGATAAACATCACCGAGCGCCAGCGGCACCGTGATCCACTCTTTGACGGAGTTCACCTGAATCTGCAGGTCGATCTTCAGGCGAAGCTCGTCCTGATCTATGTCACCCGAGATTTCCAACTGAGATACGATGTAACGCGGCTCGTTTCGTTGGTCTTCGACACGTTGCAGAATCTCTTCAACAATTCCGTTTCCCAGCAGATCGGAAACCGGAATCAACTCTCCTTGTGGCGTCCGAAACAGGATCGAGCCAGCTTTGACCTCCGAGTCCGCAGGACTTTGTGCGATTCCATTATTGGCAATACCAGCGGCTACCGGAGCATTGTCGGATTGAGCAAGGAGTTGCGCTCCAGAACAAATCATCCACAACTGCAGTGACAGCAGGCAGATTAATGGTCTCATCGACCCGCTTCCTTTCTGCATCAGATGACGCGGACTCCAAAAACGACTCTCCTATTAGTTTAGGCGGAATTTGGCGGCTGGTGAAGGCGTTGAAGGAAATCAACGAAATGCGGTTACGAGTTCCCGGCGGAGTGTCGCAGTACTGGCAGCAAGCAGACTTGGAACGAAAACATCAAATTCATCACCTGCAAGGGTTGTAACGGATCCACCGGCTTCTGAAACCAGTAAGGCTCCGGCCGCAACGTCCCATGCGTACAGGCTGCTTGACCAGAATGCGTCAATTCGACCGCACGCGACGTAGGCAAGGTTCAAGGCCGCTGAGCCTGTGCGCTGAACCGTCTGTAGTTTCGTGAGCGCATTCAGAAACCTGCGTACAGCTGGATTTTCGGGATCCGTGGCTACCGGCAAACTTGCGATGGCCATGGCCGATTTCATTTCGGTTTCTCCGCTTGTCTTAATCGGTTGCCCGTTGCGAAATGCACCCTGGCCGAGAACTGCAGAAAAGGTCTCGTTGCGAGTTGGGTCATAAATGACACCGACAACAATTCGTCCGCCAATGGACAGGGCAATGGAGACGCAATAGTAGGGGAAGCCATGAACATAATTCGTTGTGCCATCGAGCGGGTCGATGATCCAAAACGCTTCCGTCCCGGGCGTACGATCGTTGAGGTTTTCTTCGCCGAGAAACCCATGCGTCGGGCAATGCTTTTTGAGACTTTTGACGATCGCCGACTGTGAGGCTTCATCTGCCTCTGTGACAAGATTGGACCGACTCTTCTCTCGGACAGAAAACTTTCCGATCCATTCCTGAAGAATATTTCCACCTGTCTGAGCGGCTTCAACCGCTGCCGATAGCCAGAGTTGCAAATCCTGTTGACTGATTTCAGACGGCATCATGGTCTCATCAAAAACAAGGAGTGGAATAGGAGGGTGTTCAGCCGTTATCTTCATCAGCGGTCTCAGGTGCGCCCTGCAGCTTCTGAACGAGCCCAATCGGGCTACGTGTCGGAAAGGATACCAGTCTTGCGGCACTTCAAGAAGACTACTGCTCCCGCTGTGAGTTCGGAGACTCAAGTGCCACGATCGTTTTTGCTCTTTCTGGACTCATTCCTGTCAATACCGAGTGCGACTTCACCTGCAGCGTGAGATTCACCTGGAACTCTTTACCCGTTGTGGATCAGTTAATTCTGCCGAAGTCTTTTGACCAGCGGAGGAAACTGCGGGCTGAGATACCGGACTATGGCGACACTGGCATTCCAATCGCAGAAACGACGCCCGGTCTGTGTATGAAAAATGCCGACCAATACACCTACAACCAGACTGAACTGCACAAGCCGAACATCGTCGATGGTGTAACCGTGTCACGTGCGAGACTGTTTTGCATGGTCGGAAACGCATATGTTGCCTCGTTGTTCGCTGATTTGCTTACCGATCGTTCTCCTTTTTGCGACAACCTCACGTTGTGCAGGAGGCGAGGAGCCGTTTTTGAATGCATTTCGACTTACGACGGTTGCAGCTGATGCCAGTGATTTAGCATTTCATCCCGTCTACGTGTCGAGCCAGACGAAAAACCCCTTGATGAGAGAAAGCTTGGAGGGGAGTGGCTCGTACTTTCAGAAGCAGGGAGACCTTGAAAACACAGAGCATGCCATGAACGGAATGGTCGATGGCACGGTGGACTCTGTGGGCTTCACGGCAAATGAAATCTGTGCAGAGCAGAGTTGCGATCAATGCACGGACTGTGAAGCACCTCTCGTGCGCCATCGCAATGGTTTCGTTCAGGGCGCTCAGGTGAATTACAGTTCCATAGGCGATGACCCTGCCACAGGAATCGTTGTACGCACGGTCGACACGAGCGCTGGTTTTGCAATACCTCTGGGAAGTATGGAGAATTTGATCTCCATCACACCTTACTTTCGGGCCGATTTGCTTGAGGCTGCCGCGATCTTCGATGTTCCTGATTCGCTCTACGATACGGGTGTAAAGATGCTTTGGCGTCGTCCGATTTCGGAACGATTGGGGTCCATGATTCTGGTCACGCCATCGGTTCGAAGTGATTTTCAGACAAGCGAGAATGCATTCCGGCTGTTTGGTCTTGGGCTTTTGACATGGCAGTGGGTCCCCAAGACGCTCTCCATTTCCGGTGGGGCGGTCTATACCGGGCGTGAAGATTATCCTGTTTTGCCAGCCATGGGGCTGATGTGGACACCCTCACCTCGATGGAAGTATGACATCCAGTTTCCCTCCCCCCGAATCTCTTATCGCCTTGCAAAAGACGGCTGCCAGCATGAGACATGGGGTTATGTCAGTGGCGTTTTCGGAGGCAACACTTGGGCTGTAAAACGTGCTGGCGGAGTGTCCGATGAACTCACATTAAGCGATCTGCGTTTGGTGTTTGGTCTGGAGCATTTGCAGCCACAAAATCGCTCGGTTTTTGTAGAAGCGGGTTATGTGTTCAACCGATCCATCGAATATACCAACATCGCGTTTCAGCAGGACCTTGATGCGGCCATGATGCTGAGAATGGGCGTGTCTTTTTGATGGTCCCGAAGGCCAGTTTCTTTATGCGGCCTCTTCCTCTTCGTCGCTGATTTCGGCAATCGCTGGTAGCGTTCTTTGTCTGCGAAGAGTCCCGTAGTTCGGAAGGTCTTCCAGCTTGCGCAGCCCGAACATTGACAAAAACTGACGTGTTGTTTCGTAAAGAAACGGTCGCCCGAGAGACTCATCCTCGCCGCCGATTCGCACTAAGCCTCGATCCATCAGCTGTCGAATCATCTCGGCCGATTGCACGCCACGTATGGCTTCAACGTCAGCTCGAGTTACAGGCTGTTGGTACGCAACAATTGTCAGCGTTTCCATCATCGGTGCTGACAGCTTCATTTCAGCCTGTCGATTGTGGAGGCGGTCCAGCCACGGTGACAGCGATGCGCGGGTCATCAGGATATAGCCAGCCGCTGTCTGCTCGATTCTGAATGCAGACCGAGTTCGATCATATCCATCATTCAGGACCTGAATCAGTTGTTGAACTTCTCGGACATCGATCAGCCGAGCTATCTGCGCCAATTTTTTTGCCGGAGAGGCACCCTCGGAGATCAGTAAAGCTGCTTCCAGCCGCGCAAGACGCGTGGAGCGGATGATTCCACCGTCGGCGAGAATCTGAAACGCGCCTCGTGAATTTTTGGCGGATGCCGCAGGTGTGATCAGCCATTGCAGACGCTCACGATTCGTGCCGCAGGGAGAAACCGCAGGCCACAGTTGTCCGTTTCGTATCGGTGTTCCGTGCGATGAAGGAGTCATGGCTAACTGAAGCTGGCAGAAAGGTCGGAATTTCCTCAGAGTTTTCGGCGAGCGGTTTCGTAGAGAGAAACCAGAAATCTAGCAATCAGAAAAGTGAGCATGTCGCGTTCGCCCGTCTGTGTGGAGAAGTCGGATCTGATTGCTCAGTTGTTGTTTTTGTCCTGATGGAACTCTTTAATCACATCATCAAAACGGTTATTCCGTAGCCTGTTCAGCCTGCCATTGCCGCACCTGATTCAGGACACTTTTGGCACATTCTTCACGCGATTGTCCCACTGCTTCGAAACGAATTCGCGTTAACTCTGTCTCGCCACGAAAGAACGCAGCGAAACCGACGGGAGTTTTTGGGCCTGCTTCGAACCACATTGTCCGCAGTGCTCCCTGCACGTTCAGTTCTTCTACAACCCTTTCAGCACCCCCGGTTGTTTCAGCAGTTTGCTTCTCCACTTGTGGAGTATTGGGTGATTCCTCAAGATCGAAAGGGTTAGATAATTCTTCATCAAGGACTTCTGCCTTGATAGCTTTCTTTGAACGGCCAATAGTTACCGAATCCGGGTCACCTTCTGAGGCAGGCTCAGCAAATAACTCCTCGAATTCGTCCCCTGAGCTATCCGACTCCTGCGCAGCACGCCCTTTCCGAGGCCCAGAATCAGATTCTACAAGGTCGAACTCCTCCAGAAGTTCTTCTTCAGCGTCATCTGTTGCTTCAAGTGGCGTTGTTGAGACAGACGCAACCTGCCCTGGCGGGCGCAACAACGCAATGGCCGGCACCACGATTAGTGGCAACGTCATTAACAGCGTCGAAAGCAGTCCGCTGCGAGAGGATTCCATTCCCGCATCCAGTCTTGTTTGAAGTAGGATTGCCGCTCCATCGGGCAATTTCTGCCGGAGTCTACAGGCTGCGACTAGTTAC
>JBILXT010000249.1:0-10517 GCA_044378235.1 Planctomycetaceae bacterium | reverse complement strand
GCCGTTCGACCGAACACAACCATCCCGGCCTGATCGGTCATTGGCTTTTGAGCCGCCGTGCCTGCGACCAGATCAAACGCCTGATTGCGAGCCTCATTGACAGAATCCGACATGTCGATGTTGTAGACGACGGCGACCACATCGCTGGTCCGGACTGCTCGCGGTTCCGCCAGGACGATGATCAGCAATCCGCAAATCATCAGGCGAATAAACGCGGCCCATGCTCCACGTTTTTCGGGAAGGCCGGCATGTCCTGCTGCCTGCATCCACCATAACCATGGAGTAAAGATGAGTAATGCGAAAGCCCAGGGCTTCAGGAATTCCAGCTCACGTACCAATTCAAATTGCGGCTTGGAAATTCTAAAAAGTCCCAGATCCCAGGTTCGTCGAGACAGCGTGACAATAAACGTCGGCAGGATAGAAAACACAACCAGCGCGAAGAGCACGGCAAAGACCATCAGCGGGATCGCAGCGGTCCAGCGAACCGGGCGATGCGGCGGAGGTACGATCCTACGAATTGTCGTCTTCAGCCAGTTCATGGAGTCAATTCCACCAATCGATGATTTCCGGTATCAGCGATCAACACACGTCCGTCGCTCAGTACAGTCAGGTCCCACGGCTGATAAAACTCATCCATGCCGCGGCCCGGTTTTCCAAATCGACCAACCACTGTCCCATCGGGTTTCAGAACCGTCAGCCGAGCCGTTTTGTTTTCGATAACGTAGATTAAGTTGTCGGAGGTTACTCGTAAGTCATAGGGATATGCCAGTGGAGAGGTCGTTTCCGGCAAACTGATCACTCGCAGAAACTTGCCTTCATCGCTGAAGACCTGAATTCGATTGTTGAAAGCGTCCACCACGAACACTTCACCATTCTGCCAGGCCATCCCGCTGGGCCTTTGAAACTGGCCATCCTCTGTACCGTGAGAGCCAAACTCCGTAACGAATTCTCCCTGCGGCGTAAACTTCTGAATGCGTTGCTTGTCGCCGTATTCGCCCACATAAATGAACCCGTTGGGATCCTGAGCAATCGAAACCGGAAAGACAAACTGCCCCGAGTCTGTTCCCTGAGTTCCAAACATGTGACTGACCGTGCCATCAGAGTTGAAGATTACGACGCGATGATAATGAGTATCCGCGACGCCGATTTTTCCGTCGAGCAGTTCCCAGATACCTTCCGGCTTGCCGGCTGCAAATTCCGGCATCTCCCACTGCTGAGTCATCTTGCCATGCTTGTCATACACGAGCACTCGTCCGGCATCATCCAGGACGAACACATTATCATCGGCGTCAGAATAGAGCCCTCGCGGTGCTGGCAAAAATCGGCCCGATGACGGGATCTTCCACGAATCGAATTTCGAGACGTAAAACTCGGGATCGTCTCCGCCATCAACACATCCGGAAAGCATCAGCAGAATGATCGACAGCAAGCCACGAAGCGGCGACAGCGGAAGATGATTCCGTTGAAGTCGCAGGCTGACTTGTTGAGACAAGGTATGGGGCACTCGGAGGCTCAGGTCTTTTGAAATGGCTTGTTGATTGTTGAAGACAGTAGATTGAAGGATTCGAAGCAATTCTTCGCCGCCGGGTTTACCCCGGTGGCGCGGACTTAAGTTCGACTAGCCACATTGTGGCTTGTTTTGAGGTGTCAAAAATCTGATTTCGCCTCTTAGAGGCGGCAGCACCCAGGCTTTAGCCTGGGGAAAGACGTTTGAAAATGAACGTTAAGCCGTGAAACGGCGACAGCAATGTGTTGATATCGTTGAAAACTCATCGCTTTCGCCGTTTCACGCTGATAGATCGTGTTTTCGCCTCCCACCCCAAGCTGAAGCCTGGGGCTAAATGCTGCCGCAGCTCCGCTGCGAAACACAGCCTGAAACAACTAAACAAAACTTGCGCAATCCCACGCGATGTTTTCCGATTGAGCGGTTCTCCACTCATCGCCGCACCAAGGATACTCGAACACCTTCCTGCATTGGAACCTCCAGACGCTGGTGTTTGATGATTCGCGAGGCCCCGGTCGTGACACTGCGAATCAGTGATTCGGAATATGGTCCGTCGAACAGACACTTCATGTATTCAGCTTCTCCATTTCCATTCGCGACAATGCTCAGGCGTTCCGGTCGAATCGCCATCCCGTTGGGCCGATCGACGCGAATGCCAAAGTGTTGAAGTTCCTCCCCAGTCAACCAGTTCACCGGTCCGAGAAATTCCGCCAGAAACTCACTGACGGGTGATTCGTACAGTTCACGCGTTGGTCCCTGAAAAACCACAGCTCCCTCATGCAGACAAATCACCGAATCGGATCGCCGCAGAACGGTTTCCGGTTCGTGTGAGGTAAAGACAATTGATGAAGAAGATCGCTCCATCAGCCTTGCCACAACGTCCCAGTACCCCGGCTTTCGCACCGGATCGACATGACTGAGCGGTTCGTCCATCAGCAGTACTTCGGCGTTCGACGCTAAAGCCCTGGCCAATGCCAAACGAGATCGCTCCCCTTGTGACAGTTCATCCGGAAATGCACCTTTTCGAGGGTCCAGATCCAGGGACGACAGAATTTCGTCTGCCAATTCTTTCGATTTATTCACACTGTGCAGATGTTGCTCGGCGGACAGATGGGGCCATAAGCCACCGTTTTGAGGCACCCAGAACAGCGGAATTCGGCCCGCGGCAGGCCCCAGCGGGGCTGTTAAGGAATGTAGGACGCCCTTTTCAGGGCGTCGTTCAGTCTTCGTCGCTGCATCGACGGCCTGAAAAGGCCGTCCTACGATTACACTTGCATCCTGACGTGGGCTCTGTAAGGGAGATGAAGATGCCGACTCTGATGATGTCAGTGGCGCGAAGCTGATCGTGCCGCGATCGGGCGTCTCGAACCCAGCCAGCAGATTCAGCAATGATGTTTTCCCGGCTCCCGAATACCCCATCACGGCTGTTCTGCCGTCAGAAATCGTCAACGACACGTCGTTCAGCCTCGGACGATCGGTTCCGCGAAGAGTGACATGATTGACGGTGAACATAAGACTCAGCAATTTTCAGAGAGGGACACGAGTGACTTTCAACGGTTGATCCGCATAGGATAACTATTCCCCCGGACAGATTGTGTCATATTGGACCCCAAAAAGGTCTGAACCGCAGGATGTCTTCTCCCGCCAGAAACAGAGTTGCCCCAAATCTTCGCAGAAGACACTTCCCATGAAACGCGTCGGCATCATTGCTCTGCTTCATGAAAGCAACACATTTCTTGACGAGCCAACAACGCTCGAGCATTTTCGTTCGAACCTGCTGACGACGGGCCAGGGAGTCGTTGATGCGTTTCGAGGCAGTCAGCACGAAGTCGGCGGATTCATCGAAGCAATGTCGAATCAGCCGGACGTTGAACTCGTTGGAATCTTCGGCGCGCGAGCGATGCCGTATGGAGCCATTACCACCGAATGCTGGCAGACGCTGATCGAACAACTTGAGAATGCTCTGCGGAGCTCACTGCCTCTGGATGGTCTGTTGGTTGCTCCTCACGGCGCCACAGTCGCTGTGCCCGCGCCGGATGCGGATGGAGATTGGCTACAGCGAGTTCGAAAGATCGTTGGCCCAGACATGCCGATCATCGGAACGCTTGATCTGCATGCGAATGTTTCTCCAAAGATGGCTCAACAATGCAATGCCCTGTTTGGTTATCGCACGAATCCCCATCTCGACCAGAAAGCTCAGGGTCTGGCCGCCGGGAGAACCATGTTGCGAACATTAGCCGGAGAAATTTCACCCAAGCTGGCGCTGGTTCAACTGCCTTTGTGCGTCAACATTGAACGACAAGCCACGCAGGAGGAACACGGTCAGCGGTTCTGGGCCGAAGCCGATCGACTGCAAAAACAGCCAGGGATGATCAATGCTTGTGGGCTCTATGGATTTCCGTATTCGGACGTCGAAGAAATGGGAGCTACGGTGCTGGCGGTTTCGGAACGTAGTCAGGAGCTTGCTGAATCCGCTGCAAAACAACTGGCTGACTTCTGGTGGGCGATGAAGGACGAATTCACTGGTCAGTTGATCTCGGTCGAAGACGCGATCGCGATGGCAAATGAAGTGCGTGCCTCCGATAAGACTCGTCCGGTGGGCTTGCTGGAGATGGGTGACAACGTCGGTGGTGGAAGTCCGGGCGACGGCACGTGGATTACTCACGGATGGCTCCAGCATGGCGATGGCAAAGTTCTCACGGTCATTGCCGATCCCGAGGTTGTTCACACTGCAACGAAGAGCGGTGTTGGCACCACGCTTTCACTGAGCGTCGGCGGCAAGATCGACCCGGCTCGACACGGCGCGCCGCTGGTCGATCGATTCGAAGTGAAGAGCCTCAGCGAAGGAGTCTTCTCCGAACCAGAAACGCGGCATGGTGGATATTCGAAGTTTAATCAGGGGCCGACGGCTGTTCTGGAAAGCGAGTCCGGAGTCACCGTGATCGCGACAACTCTTCGAGTGGCCCCGATGAGTTTGCATCAGGTGCTTTCACAGGGACTTGATCCCGCTGACTTTGCGGCGATCGTAATCAAGGGCGTGCATGCACCGTTCGCGGCTTATGCTCCGGTTTGTAGTCGGCTGATCCGAGTCAACACTGATGGAGCCACAACCGCCGACGTCCATCGCCTGACTTTTTCCCATCGCCGCCGACCAATGGAGCCGTTTGAAAGTATGACTTCTCAGATCCCTACGGATGTTTGATCATCTAATGTCAGCCGCAACGGCCGGATACCGAGGACATTGCAACCGTGGAGTGGTCACACTAACACATCGCTTCCCCTGAGCCTTGAATGTGAGCATGATGCTGCAAAGCTATCCCTTGGTTCTCGAATAGAATTGACAATCGTGCCATCGTTGACAAACATCCTGTCGCAAGGGTGGCCATCTTGTCACTGCGCCTATTGTCGGTTTTAGAGCCCGAAGTAAGCACACACCCTCGATGTTGTTGATACTCTGTTTTTGTTGGACAAAGGGCAACCGATGAGCCTGCACAGAACACTTAAGGTTTGGGCCAATGTCGGTTTGCTGAAATCTCTGCCGCCCGAGTCCTGCGGACTCGTGGAGGTGCGAGAAGACATGGTCACGATGGCGCGGAACAACTTGAAATTCGTCAGGTTCTTACGACTATCGATCTGGCCGCGTTAGTCGCCGCCCAGGGGACGATCGTCTACGGTGCCGCCCCCCTTGATCAATCTGGCTTTTCTGTGAGCAATGCCGGAGATGTGAACCGGGATGGGTTTGACGATTTTGTGATTGGTGCTTTCCCGAATGGAAGTGGTCGGGCCTACCTGGTTCTTGGCAGCGCGACTTTGCCATCAACTCTGGACCTTGCAAGTCCGGGATCATCCGCAACCGTGATCGAGGGGATTAATTCCGAGGATTCGGCCGGATGGTCGGTAGGTGGCGCTGGGGACATTAACGGCGATGGTTTCGCCGACCTGCTGATAGGGGCTCTGTCGGGCGATGGAGCCGGCAATAGTACGTCGAACGCCGGGGAAGCCTATGTCATTTTCGGCAAAGCGAACATGCCGACGACCTTAGCATTGAGTTCACTTGGGACCAACGGGACGACCCTCTTTGGTGAGACATTCAACCATCAGGCCGGTAACGTCGTAAGCGGCGCAGGAGATGTCAATGGAGATGGGTGTGACGACATCCTGGTTGGAACTTTTGGAGGAGACGCAAGCTATCTCGTTTATGGCAGTCCGTCGATGCCGACCACGATCAACCTCGGCAGCCTTGGAGCGGCCGGTATCAGAATGTTCCCTGGCGATGATTACGCATTGAGTAGCGCTGGAGACGTCAATGGAGACGGGTTTGATGATATTCTACTCGGAGGACCAGCGTTGTCGGCAGGCCGAAGTCGCGTCGTCTTCGGAGGCGATTCACTCCCTGCCACTTTGAATTTGACCACGCTTGGTGCGGCCGGGTTCACGTTGATAGGGCAGGATAGCGAAGACTATACGGGTCGGGGGGTCAGCAGTGCCGGCGATGTCAACGGCGATGGTTTCGACGACTTACTGATCGGAGCGTATCTTGCGGACGGCGCTGGCAATACGAAATCGAATTCTGGGCAAAGTTACATTGTTTTTGGCGCGGCATCATTCCCAACATCGATCAGTCTCGGTTCACTTGGGTCCGCAGGTGTCACCATTTTTGGAGTGGACGTCAACGACTATAGTGGATTCTCAGTGAGTGGTGCTGGAGACACGAATGGCGATGGGTTCGATGACATCCTGATTGGGGCCTACCAGGCGGATGCGACCGGCAATGGCAAATCTGGAGCGGGCGAAAGCTATCTGATCTTTGGCGGCAGTCTGCTTCCAACATCGATTAATTTGAGCAGTCTTGGAACGAATGGGATTACGATCGTCGGTACCGATTCAGATGACCGATCAGGGCGTTCTGTTAGCGATGCGGGTGATGTCAACGGTGATGGTTTTGATGATCTCCTGATCGGAGCGGATCGAGGAGATGGGGCTCCTGGAAACGGGAGACCTGCAGCTGGAGAAAGTTATCTCCTGTTTGGCGGAGATTTTTCGGCTGTGGTTACACACCCGGGGACCGCGGCGAGCGAAACGCTCACAGGGAACACATCCGCAAATGTCATGATCGGAGGACGAGGAAATGACGTGCTGCTGGGAAACGGCAACGCTGACGTTCTACGGGGGAGCGAGGGGAACGACACGATTGTTGTTACGGACTTGCTGTTTCGCAAAGTGATGGGCGGAACCGGGTTTGACACACTCAGACTGGATGGGAGTGGTATTTCGCTGGATCTGACGAGTATCCCCAACACTCGCATTCAAAGCATTGAGGAAATCGATCTGACGGGATCGGGAGACAACACGTTAACACTGACGCTTCGGGAAGTTCTCAACCTGTCACCAAATTCAAATACGCTGATCGTGCGAAATGACGCGGGAGATTCTGTCAACATCGGTTCAGGCTGGACGCCTCAGGCCTCGGAGGTGATCGGGGCGGGCCGATTTCGGGTCTATTCGCAGGGACAGGCCACCCTGAAACTCCAGGACAGCACTCCGCCGACTGCGGCGATCGTCGTTTCTGACGACTCGTTGCTGCTTGGCGAAACGTCGTTAGTGACGATTACCTTCAGCGAAGCGGTAACTGACTTTACGAATGCTGATCTTTCGATTCAAAATGGAACGTTGTCCACTGTCGCATCGACCGATGGCGGTGTAACCTGGACGGCAACGCTGACGCCCGCTGATGATGTTAATGATGCGACAAATGTCATTACTCTTAACAACGCCACAATCACCGACACTGCTGGCCTTGCGGGGATCGGCACGACCAGTTCGAACAATTATGCCGTAGATACACATCGCCCCACTGCCAGCATTGTCATAGCCGACATTCTGCTGGGGCTGAGCGAAACATCTCTGGTCACGATCACGTTCAGCGAAGCGGTGAGCGGTTTCACGAACGCCGATCTGACTATCGCAAACGGCTCGCTAACTGATGTCGGATCAGTGGACGGCGGCATAACGTGGACGGCCACGCTGACGCCATCGGCGGATACCTTCGACAGTACAAATATCATTGTGTTGGCCAATTCCGGAGTCCAGAACTCTTTCGGTAACCCCGGGCAGGGCACGACCAACTCCAACAACTACGTGGTCGATACGCAGCGACCAACAGTCACGATTGATGTGGCCGAATCCGTTCTGACTACAGTGCAGACATCGGGCGTGACGTTTACGTTCAGCGAACCCGTCACGGGTTTCGACAATACCGATATTCAGGTCGCGAACGGAGTGCTTTCGACAGTCACAACGCTCAATGGCGGAACAACCTGGACCGCGACGCTGACACCTGACAGCAACCTGCTGGACACAACCAACGTGATCTCCGTGTTGATGTCCGGAGTGTTTGACGCGGCTGGAAATCCCGGCACGGGAACCACGAACTCGGACAACTATAGTATCGATACGCAGCGTCCGACAGCTTTGATTTCGCTTTCGGACACGTCCCTGCGCCCGGGTGAAACGTCTCTGGTTACGATCACGTTCAGTGAAGCCGTCACAAACTTTTCCAATGTCGATGTGCAGGCCGTCAATGGAACGTTGACGAATGTCAGTTCAACGGACGGCGGTACGACCTGGACCACAACTCTGACTCCAGCCGCCAACATCAGCGATACAACAAATGTCATCACGCTGAGCAACTCCGGCCTGACAGACCTTGCGGGAAATGCGGGAACGGGAGAAACCGTCTCTGAAAACCATGAAGTCCTGACGCTTCGGCCGACGGCCACAGTCACGATAGCTGACACATCGATCATCCTCGGCGAAACATCACTGGTCACTTTCAACTTCAGTGAAGTCGTAACGGGCTTTTCAAATGCGGATCTGATTGTTCCGAACGGTTCGTTGACAAATGTGGCGTCAACCAACGGAGGACTGACATGGACGGCGACGTATGCTCCGAATGCTGATGTTACGGATACAAGCAATACAATCTCAGTCCAACTGACCGGTGTCACGAATTCGCTGGGGAATACCGGCACAGGAAGCGCCGTGTCGGCCAATTTCATCGTCGATACTCAGCGACCCACTGTTTCGATTGTTGTGGCCGACGTGTTGCTCACGGCCGGACAGACATCGCAGGTGACGTTTACGTTCAGTGAAGCTGTCGTGGGATTTGCCAACGACGATCTCCAGATCCAGAACGGGACATTGTCGGCTGTCGCATCCTCCAACGGAGGTCTTACGTGGACGGCAGTTCTGACGCCAACCAACGGGATCGAAGATTCTTCGAATGTGATCACCGTGAACAACGCGGGCGTCTCTGATGCTCGGGGCAATCAGGGGATAAACTCAACGGCGTCAAATAACTACGCGGTAGAGACACTGCGTCCAACAGCAACCGTGGTTGTATCGCCGGCAGTTCTGACAGTTGGCCAGACGGCCACCGTCACTATCACATTCAGCGAAGCTGTGACCGGCTTTACCAGTGCTGACCTGACCGCAGCCAATGGCACTCTGTCAGCCGTGTCTTCTTCGAATGGTGGAGTCACCTGGACAGCGACACTGACCGGAGCCAATGGCATTTCGGACGCTACAAACGTCGTCGTGCTGAACAAGGCGGGCGTTACGGACGTGGCCGGGAACGCTGGTGTTGGCACAACATCATCCGGGAACTATGTTGTTAACACCGCTTCGATTCAGGGCACGTCGCTCAGCGATGCATTTGTCTTCACCGTTCAGGGATCATCCACTTCGGGCACGATGCTCGTCACTGTTTCCAACGGGGGTGGTCCAATTCGATCACTCGGTTCCTTCCCGATTAACTCTTCGATCACACTGGATGGACTTGGCGGCAGCGACAGTCTGAGAATCAATACGACGTCCGGCAACGATGTCTTTATCGTCTCCGGCGTCACACTGAAGGCGAATAATTTTACTCTGACGCCCAGCTCCATTGAATCGCGACTACTGGCGGGCGGTGCCGGGAATGATGCCTATCGCTTTGATGCAGACACCGGCCTTGGTAACTATTCGCTGGGCGAATCTGGCGGAGGTGTCGATACCCTGGACTTCGCCGCGACAACAACCATCGCGCTGAACATCAATTTGAGCACCAGTACGCTGCAAACCGTTCATGCTGCAAATCTCGGGCTTGATCTGAAGTCCTCGACGACTTTCGAAAATGTCATCGGCGGAGCGGGGAACGATACCATTGTTGGTAACAACGTGGCCAATACAATCACCGCTGGAAACGGCAATGATCGCATCACAGGCGGCGGTGCCAACGACACGATGAGCGGTGGGCTTGGGAACGATACGTTCCTCTTTGCGACGGCCACGTCTGCTGAAAGCGACACGATCACGGAACTCGCGGATCAGGGGACCGATACGCTCGACTTTTCCGCACTGACGACCAGCGTCACATTCAGCCTTGCGACCAATGCTGTTCAGACGGCTCATACGAAACGCTCTCTCAAGCTGAGCTCTTCTGCGACGCTTGAAAATCTGATCGGCGGATCTGCTGGCGACACGCTGATCGGAAATTCTCTGGCCAATACATTGACCGGGAACTCCGGGAACGACAACCTGACGGGCTCGGGCAACAGTGATGCACTCCATGGGGGCCTCGGAGATGATTCGTACCACTTTACCGATGCGACCGCCGCTGAGCTGGATCTCATTTACGAACTGACCGGACAGGGAACGGATACGCTTAATTTCTCGACAAGCACAACTTCCGTCACTGTATCGCTCGCATCGAATGTGTCGCAGACTGTGCAGGCGAATCGAAGCATCCGCCTGAGCTCCGCTGGCACCTTTGAAAACGCCACTGGAGGATCCGGCAACGACAGTCTCACGGGGAACTCGCTGGCGAACACACTGAATGGCAACGACGGGCAAGACGTTCTCAACGGAGCTGCGGGCAATGACGTCATGGCTGGCGGTCCCGGTAATGACTCTTACTTGTTTGGGGGCGCACTCAGCTTTGAAAGCGACACTCTGACGGAGGCCACGAATGCGG
>JBILXT010000654.1:0-2964 GCA_044378235.1 Planctomycetaceae bacterium | reverse complement strand
TGGCGAAGTAGTTTCGCTTCTTGACGTTTTCTGCGCGCTCACGTCGTGTCAGAGGTGGCTGATCGAAGGCCACGTGACAAACCAGGTCAAACGGATCGAAATCCTTGCCGACCTGTTCAGCAAGTTCAGCGAACAGAACGCCCTGTTCTTCGAGTTCCGCGAGAATTGCTTCTTTCTGGTCGGCTGCAGACCACTTCTTGAGGAAAGCATCCAACGTGGCGTATTCGGCGTGGACCTTTTTGCGAGTGTAGTCGGTGAGAGATTCCGTGATCAGTCGCCCGTCGGCGCCGTAGTACTGGACACGCTCGGCAAGCACGGAAACCGTGACGTCATCGACCACGTATTTTGTCCGTGGCTGGCCGCCACCATTGCCAAAGCCTGTTCCGGTGCCGGCACTTGCGCCAGCTGCGTTGCCTCCATGCTCTGTTGCAAAGCCATCGCCGTTGACTGTTCCGTCTTCATGTTCGGAGTCGCCATCATCTGGCGGAACGGCCGGATCGTCCGGGCCTGGCGTGTAGATCTGAACTGGATCGCCATCGAAGTCCGGATCGGCAAACAGTTCAGTGGCCTTCTTGAAGTCCATGATGGTGAAGTAGAGTTTCCCGAAGTCCTCATTGATGCGCGTGCCTCGCCCAATGATCTGCTTAAACTTGGTCATCGACTGAACCGTCTTGTCCAGAACGATCAGCTTGCACGTCTGCGCGTCGACCCCGGTCGTCATGAGTTCGGACGTCGTGACGATCACCGGATACTTTTCTTCCGGGTGAATAAACTGATCCAGTTCGGCCTTGCCGATGGCATTGTCGCCCGTGATTCGCATGACATACTTGTCGTTCTGTGCGACCAGATCTGCGTTCTGATTGACAAGGGCCTGCCGCATGCGTTCGGCGTGGTCGATGTCGTCGCAGAAGACGATGGTCTTGTCAAAACGGTTGGTGGCTTTCAGGAATTCGGTAATCTTCCTGGCCACCAGGTTGGTTCGTTCTTCCAGAACCAGTCGCCGATCCATGTCCTTCTGATTGTAGATGCGATCTTCAATCGGGTTTCCGTATTTGTCGAGCTGACCGGCCTGCGGTCTCCAGCCCTGAATATCCCGATCAAAGTCGATGCGAATGACTTTGTAAGGTGCGAGAAAGCCGTCCTCGATCCCCTGTTTCAACGAGTATGTGTAAACCGGTTCGCCGAAGTAATCGATGTTGGAAACGTCCTCGGTTTCCTTTGGTGTAGCCGTGAGACCGACTTGTGTGGCGGAGCTGAAGTAGTCCAGAATTTCTCGCCAGGAACTGTTTTCCGCGGCGCTGCCTCGGTGGCATTCGTCGATGACGATCAGATCGAAGAAGTCTGGAGAGAACTGCTTGTAAATGTCTTTCTCTTCGTCCGTGCCACTGACCGCCTGATAGAGAGAAAGATAGATCTCATAGGACTTGTCGATTTTCCGGTCTTTGATTTTTGTCATCGCCGAACCGAACGGCTTGAAGTCATTGCTCTTCGTCTGGTCAACCAGAATGTTGCGGTCTGCCAGAAAGAGAATTCGTTTCGCCTGGCCGGATTTCCAGAGTCTCCAGATGATCTGAAACGCTGTGAATGTTTTGCCCGTACCGGTCGCCATGACCAGCAGTGCTCGCTTTTGTCCGTTAATGATCGCTTCGACGACTCGATTGATGGCGATGGTCTGATAGTAACGCGGCATGCGGCCGCTGCCGTCGGAATAGTAGTCTTGCGAAACGACTGGTAGAGCTGCCTGTTTGAATTTGCGGGCCTGGCAGTATCGATCCCAAAGTTCCGTGGGTGACGGAAACTGTTCAAGTTCCAGCACCTGCTCGATGGAGCCGGACGTCATTAATCGATCGTGAAAAAGGAATCGGTCACCATTGGTGCTAAAGACGAACGGAATGTCGAGGGTTCTGGCATAGTCCAGTCCCTGCTGCATACCACTGCCGACGCTGTGGTTGTTGTCCTTGGCTTCGATGAGCGCAAGCGGCATGTTGGGTTTGAAGGACAGCAGGAAATCGGCGAACTTCCTTTTTCCTCGCTTGACTGTCTTCCCTTTAACCAGGACCTGGCCTGCCGTGAAGAAGTACTCTTCCCGAACCTGATTCTGAATGTCCCAGCCCGCCGACTGCAGCGCAGGCACGACGAATTTCGTGCAGATGTCGCGTTCGCTGAGTTGTTTCTTGTCCATCGGGCTGGATTTCGCGAAGGGGCTGGACCAGAGGCAACCGACAGTGTGGCACTGAGGTGATGGATAGTCAAATCCTCGTCGGGTACATCACAGCTTGGCGCAAGGGAGCCGCTAACGTGGGCGAGAGGAAGAAACATCCTGTTTTGACTTCCCTGTCATCGAAGGATCCTAAGCGATGCCAGCAGTATCGCATCCTCTGATTCAAGACAGTCTTTGCGGGATCAGAATCCCGTTCTGCGTGCGTTACGACAGATTACCTGGTGCATCGCCGAAGCCTCGAGAAGGAGCCTTTTAACTGCACACTCACTGTGCGCAACTCTTTGCCCCACAAACGAAAAAAGCCGCTCGACTTTTTGGTCGAACGGCTTAATCTGAAGAAAAGTCGGGGCGACACGATTTGAACGTGCGACTTCCTGCTCCCAAAACACATCTGACCGCACCGCGTTGAGACGCAATTGGATCAAAAACGACAGTGTTTTATCGTCTCAGAGCGTGCTTTCACTTGCAACCATTCTCGCTCACTACACATCAGAATTGTGTAGAAACGTGTAGTGAAGTGTGTAGCAAACTGGGCATCGCCAATCTCGGCGATTTTGTGGAAAAGTGTACGCGACTAAAGGGCGGTTCTGGCGTTCCATCGACTCCAACATTTTCGCCCCCATGCCCTTTGTTGTAGTAACCACAATTGTGTGTTGCGTGAACAAAAAAAGTGCCATCGACCACCACTGCCGGCTGTCGCAAGTGCTGGCAGGGACCCGCTAATCCGGCTCGCAATTTTGCAA
>JBILXT010000022.1:0-37647 GCA_044378235.1 Planctomycetaceae bacterium | reverse complement strand
CGGTCCTGAAACGCCTTCGGATCAAACTTTGCCTTTGCCTCTTCCAGAGTCATCCCCGGCCGCAGGTCCAGAAGCTCATGTTGCATCGGAACGACCAACGTCGTATTCCAGAATTTCTCCCCATTTCGTTCGACTTCTTCGAAAGCTCGCAGAATGCAATCGTGGGCAACGACGACTGTCGCAGGCAGGTCGACTTCGGATCCTTCCGCCCGCGCCATGACACCTGCAGCGTAGAGACTAAGCCCCTGATAATTCAGGTTCTTTTCCAACATCTCTCCGGAGTGTTTTGAAACGTCGAGAGGAATCTGAATGGTCACTGTCTTTTTTGGTGAATGTTCGTTGTTCTTGTAGAGGTCTCCGTAAGCACTGGAGGAATGGCCGTTCCGATTGTAGATCAGCTCCAGTGGTCGCAGGGCGACGTATTTGTGGCTTCCCGATCCGTCAGGCAGAACGATGGCCGGAGCGATTTGTTTGGTCTCAGGCTTTCCGTCCTTATGATGTGTTCCATCCTTCTGAAATATATTTGAGATGCCTCCCGCGAGCACGACACCAATTGAGCCGTCCGTAGAGATAACGCCCGTCTCAGAGATCTTCTGCAGTGTGTCGGCAATGTGCGATTCACCACCGTCTCGATACTCCTTTGCCGCGTCTGCAAATCCCTGACGCAGCTGATCCTCGGTCATGTCCGGTATCGGTGGATTGAACAGCGTGCGGCGATCGATGGCAGACTGTTCGTTAAACGCTTTGACTGCTTCCGCGAGTGTTTGGCGAGTTTCCGAATCGCTCGATCGTTGATCTGTCAGGACCGGCTCAGTCGTTCCGACAGAATCCTGCAGATTCTGGTTCACCATGGCGGATTCCTGTTCGACTGATCTCCGCGCATCTTCTGCAGCTCTTGTGGCTTCTTCGACACGGCGTTGTTCGAGCAATCTGTTCTCGTTAGCGGCCTGATTGTAGCTGAAGAAGTAGATCGGAACGGTCGCCAGCACACCGACAAAAATCAGACCGACAGCCCCTCCTACCATAACAAGCACAATCCGGCTGAATGATTCTCGACGGCTCACTACGGCGAACGTCACCGCAAGCAGCATCGACACGCCCGCGAAGATCATGGCGTGTTCGTCTCGGCCAATGGCAGCAATCAGCCACGGCAGAAGGAACGCAGCAATGAAGAGTCCAAAAGCTACCAGAGACAAGATGCGTTTGTCGCTCATAATTGCATTCCATCGAAAACGCCAGGACGGTCGTGACATTACAACAGGGAGTGAGTTCTTCAACGGGTTACTGACATGGGCCAGACACGTCTCCAGAATGTCGGCAACTTCGCTGGCCGAGCCGTATCGGTCCTCTGCCCTCTTGGCCATCAGTTTCTGCACGATGGAGCTTAGCCAGGCGGGAACATCGGGATTGATTTCGCGAATCGAACGAGGTTCTTCGTCTGTGATCAGCCTCAGAATGGCGTAGCTGTTGTCGGCTCTAAACGGAGGATGGCCGGTGCAGAGGAAGTACAGCACACAGCCGAGGCTGAACAGATCCGACCGAGCATCCACGCTGCCGCCGCGAGCTTGTTCGGGCGACATGTACTGGGGAGTTCCAGCAATGACCCCAGTGCGAGTGATGCTGGCGTCGTCGACAGCTCGAGCCAGTCCAAAGTCCGTCAGCATGGCTCGTTCGACAGAACCATCCAGCAGGATATTCGAAGGTTTCACGTCCCGATGAACCAGCCCCTGCGCATGTGCCGCCGCAAGGCCTCGGGCGGTCTGCATGCCAAGTCGAAGGATCTCCTTCACTTCCAGCGGACCATCGGATTGGACTCGTTTCTGTAGCGTTGTGCCACGAGAATACTGAGTCACCAGGTACGGCACACCCTTCCATTCTGCGACGGCATAGATCGGCAATACGAAGTCATCAACCACCGCCGCAGCCGCCTGTCCTTCGCGAGCAAACCGCTTGCGAGCTGCCCCCGAAGCCGCCAAATGTGGCAGCAGCATTTTGATGGCCACAAAGCGATTCAGTCTCGGATCAAACGCTTTAAACACGACCCCCATGCCACCTCGACCAATGATGCCGATGACTTCGTATTCAGCGATGCGTCCGATCTTTTCCGGATCATCCGTCGGGCCGAGCAGCGACAGCAGGTCGACCGGAGCATGAGAAGAGTCGTCAGCGTCAGCGTCACGCGACGAAGATCGCAGCGAACTGCGAGCCTGCTGCCACCAGTCAGCAGACTGAATGTTTTGCTCAACCTTCGATCGACAAGATTCACATGTCGACAGATGATCTTCCACGGCGGCTTCTGTCTCTTCGTTCAGCGAACCTTCGACAAGTTGCTGCAACTGCTGAAGACCGGGACATGTTTGGAGCTTCATGTTTCAACTCCCCAGATCTGACTTTCACTTTGCACAACTTCACGGAGCCTCTTCATGATTCGACACCGAGCCACGTAAACCGCGCCGGTAGTTCGTTCACAGTCTGCAGCGACGGCTTCGACGGATCGACCTTCCACTTCAGTCTCCCGGAACATTCGCCATGTGATGTCGGTGAACTCATATCGCACCATCTGACTGGCGCGATGAAACAACTGACGACGAGTCTCGAGGTCCAGCTCCCCCGAACTTTCGGCATCGTTCGCAGGAACCGCCTTCAACAGCAAGTCGACTTCGCTGAGTCCCGTCGCCTGATCTTTCGGGCGACGCGACACGGCGTTCAATATCGCGTTGCGAGCGATCCGGCCCAACCAGGCTCGAAACGGATGATCGGGATGCGGTTCCCACTGTGAAATGGCCTGCGACACCGCGAACAGCACCTTCTGGCAAACATCCTGAGCATCAGCGTCCTGCAGATTTCTCCGTCTCGCCATTCGCAGAATTACAGGCCGATACACATCCAGAAAATCCGCCCATGCCTCACCATTCGCTGGATCTTTCACCCGCGCAATCAGGCTCTCACTGGTTTCCGGAACATCTGCCATTTGGTTTCCTCAACAGTTTCACACGGAGGAATACCAGTTCTTTCACCATTTCGAAACTTTTGAGACGATCTTTGGCATTCGCGAACCATGTAGCCTGACCTGTCTCAGTTTGGGAACGTCAAGCATTTGCTCAGCTCAACCTGGGTGGCCGTTCAGACATCCTCCAGACGACGCCGATATTCCGCCGCGTGCAAACCTAAACCTCACGAAGATCGCGAATATGTCGCGAGGGCAAAGTGAGCCTCAAAGTCTGCTGGTCCGTCGGAACCTGTGACTTTCAGGTTCCATTTTGCTGTCTTTTCACCGATCTCGTCGGTTTTGCGCCGCGTGCGAGGCAGAGTCGATGGCAGATTCAATCGGAACGATGTGCTGCGACCACCATTTGAGACATGGACAGATTCCTTAAGCACTTCGGTATCGGAATCGTCTCCCGATTTTTGTTCGAGCACACGGAGTTCGAAGATCAGTTCGCGTGAACTCGGAAACATGTCTCGAAACTGCAGCGTTCCCTGAAGTGGTTCGCCAACAAAGTATGGCCATGGTTCGATCTGAAGATGAAACGCGCCGTAGCGACGTTTCTGGAGGATCAGCTGAAGTGCCTTCCATGCCAGCCACAGGCCACAAGCTGCGAAGAGTATCAGGATCCCCAGGGCCCAGAATGCTCTTCCTTTCTCGATATATAAAAGGAAGCAGCCCGGTATTGTCAATGCATTGAAGAGCACTGCTCCGACAAGATACGAAAGCCATTGCCTGCTCGGGCTGAATTGTCCGGCTGCTGTCGCAGGATCTCATTTCCATGGTTCGTTTGGAAGTCGTTCCGCTTCGAATCGGACCCTCTTCACGTGCCCCACGTGCTTGTGCATGCCATAGAGGCCACCAAACCCAACTCCCCGAATGTGGTCAGGAAGATAGAATAGAACCAAAGCAAACTCGGGCGGAGCTCACGATAGAGAAGACTCTGATTCGGCTCATCCGGATCCACGAAACATCGAAAAGCATTGCCCGATTGCTGATGGTCCAGCAGTTGGGCATATGCGTCCTGATGAAAGGAACCGCTATCGTAAATGGAACTGAACCAGACTCGACTGCCCGAATGTTCAACGCCCTGGTACTGATATCGATAGCGAGCCGACGTGTTGTAAGTTGTGCCTTCACCCGTCTGCACGTCCAGTTCGACATGGTCAATAAACGCAGGGCACTCGACCCAGCTTTGAGCCTCCATCCAGAACCACACATGCCAAACCATCAAAGCGGCCATGATGACTCCACCAGTCGCAAATGGCAGCAGAAACAGGACACCACAGCCCGTCCCTAAAGTTCCTGGCTTCGACGTCTTCATTCCTGGCATGAGCAAGTGGCTCCGCTATGATGGATTATTCGCAAAGTCGACGGATTGAGTCGATGAGCATTGATCGAGTATCAGAGTTTCCACGGCTTCTTCTATCAGAACGAAGAACTCTGGCTCCAGGATCTTGCGGATTGGACATTTTCCCCACGACAGCGTCACACCCTGTTTGTCCTCCCTGAGCCGCAAGGCGCTAGCCGCGGGTGAGCGAAACAAATCAAAACGCAAAACACCCACGGCTAGCGCCATGCGGCTCAGATCGAACGATGCTACCGAGGCGAATACTCATTCGTCGACGGCTTCGGATCAATGATCGCATCCGCTTCACGCAGGCCGGTGGCTCGGCGGTTTTCCGCATCCCATAGAATCGGCTTCTGCAGGCGTAACGCGAGCACTCCCAGCATGCCGATCTCTGTGATCCTGGCACCGATCTCGAAGGGAGAATAGGTCTTCGCATCGCCCGCACAGGCCAGCACCCATTCAAACATGTGCGAGTTGTTGACTTTGCTCCATCGCGGCCGCTGACCTTTGGCGGCCTTGGCCGGATCCCATTTCAGAGTTTCCGTGTCGATGCGCGGTTGAGTCTTTGGGATCTTTGCCACTTCCGGTTGATCGGCCCCACGAAACTCCTTTGCTCCATTAAGTCGAACATGGCAGTCCGTGTTCCAAAGTCCCGCCGACAACGTTCCTTCGCTACCGACGATCAAGCATCCCGTCGTATCAACAGGGCCCTGAGTCACTTCGTTTGGAGGATGGTTGTTCTCGCCGGAATAGAAGATGAGCTTCACGGGGCCTCTCTTACCTTTCGCCGCGAATTCGAATGTCACAGTGCAACGAGTCGGGAAGGACTCGTGCCCCACGTCGTTGCCAGTCGCATCGATCCTCGTCGGTGCATCCAACTCCAGAGCACGATAGGCGAGCTGAAACCCGTGGCAGCAAAAGTCAGCCAGTGAACCACCGCCGAAGTCGTACCAGCCTCGCCACTTGCCCGGATGATAGATCTCATTGTTATACGGTCGCGCTGGTGCGGTGCCGAGCCAGAAGTTCCAGTCGAGTCCCTCCGGAATCAGATCGCTTGTCGTCGGCCGATCAACCCCATTGGGCCAGCCATGTGCGGGATGCCAGACATGCACTTCGGTGATGTTGCCCAGTAGCCCCGACTGAATGACTTCGAAGCTGCGACGAAACCCTTCTGTAGAACATCCCTGATTGCCCGTTTGAGTCGCCAATTTCGGATGACTCAGCGCCAACTTCTCCAGAGCTCGACATTCCGCCACCGAATGAGCCAGCGGCTTTTCGCAGTAGACATGTTTGCCAGCCTTCAGCGCAGCTTCGCAGATGGGCACATGCCAGTGATCTGGAGTTCCGATGATGACGGCATCGACTCCCGATTCTTTGTCGAGCAATTCACGATAGTCACGATAAGGTCGAGCCTGTTTCAGTTCGTTCACCTGCAACGCGCTGTCGAGCTGTCTCTGGTCCACATCGCAAATGGCAACGACCGTCTGATCCAGCTTGTTGAGTTCCGGAACAAGGTAACCCCGCATCTGCCCACCCATCCCGATGCAGGCAAACGACAATTTTTCATTGGGCGACTGACCGGCTAGAAGTCCTGAGGGCAAGATCATCGGCAGCCCAACGGCCGCCGCAGCGGTTTGAGCAAATCGTCGACGAGAGAGTTTGTGAGACATGCCAGTCTGCCTTGATTGAAAGAGTGGGACGAGATTTCCGGATGCATGGTTGTAGTAGTCGAGCCATTCCTGAACCTTGCCGAACGCGGGCTTTGGAAGTGGACAAAATGCCTCTGCACTCGAAGTTCGCCCTCAAGACTCTGCTGGCAAACAGCATTTCCCAATAACCATCAAACTAGAATTCAAATTTTCGCACCCGACGATAAACTAATGCCTCTCCAATAGCCTGACTGAGCGAAGCAACACTCGGCCTCAAACGGTGATCAGCGTCCTAGAATGTCATTCCACCATTTGTGCAAGTGGTGGCGGGACGCTGGATAAAATGACGCCAGTTGTTCGATGTTTTCAAGGGCCCGCCGCAAATCATGCGGCGCAGCATTAGTTGCGTCGGCCCAGCTCTTCATCAGGTCCGGGGTGGTTAGGATTGGAATGGAATGTTCTCCTGCCAATCGAATTGCTTTTCGATCGTCTGTTGCCACCGTCCAGCCTCGCGATTTGGCGATTGCCAGAGCCATCGCTTCACCATCGTCAATCTGTGCAGCAAAATCCACAAAGAGGTCCAGCTCGGCGTTTTCAGTGGCGTCACACGAATGCACCGTTCCGTCATCAATCAGCGATTGCAGATCAATTGCGATTTTGACAGTTGTCCCATCGGCCTGAACCTGATGAACGTATAACGCTTCTCTAACAACAATTGACGGTACATACCATCTCCTTCCAAGCGTCAACAGGCGAGTACGCAATGTACCAGCGGCGTAGACGTTGATAAGGCAGCATGCATCGATCACAACATCATCCATGATCACTTGCATCCCGCATCAAGAAGCCGAAAGTAGAGAGCGTTCCAGCGGCACATTCAGCACTGCATCGCTGCCGTCGCTGCCAATGTCATCTGACCGCTCTCCGCACTCAAGCACTATTTTTCTTGCCGACACCCGATCCGTACGCAGGAATTTTGCCAGTTCCCCCTCCGAGATCTTTTCTTCTCGATAGGCCAAAACAGCAAGAAATTTGTAACGTGCTGGATAGGGATCCGTCAGGCTTGCTTCCCGAGGTACTAGGGCCAAACTCCTTCGCGCGTGCTCTGGTTTGAATCCCTGTTCTGAAAGTAAATCCCACGTTCCTTTACGAATCAGTGACAATGATTCCAATCGCAAAGTCATCGTTTGCACCGACACTGCGTAGTAATTGGCCAGACCACACAGATCGGCCACTTGAAAATCATTGCGACTGTTGGTGACATTAAAATATTGCCGCCGCAAGCCGGTGGCGGGCATCAGAAAACACATCGCGAAAGCATCAGCGAATCGCTCACTTGAAGGGACACGCTCGGTAGATTGAGTATAGTCAACACCTGGCTTGTGGCGATCCGCCAGAAAGTGCCCATACTCATGCGCCAGCGTCCAGCGCTGTCGGGCCTGCGGGTGCCGGGCATTGACCAGAATGCAATAGCCGAGTTCCGGAACGAATGCGTACATGCCAGCAATTCCGGATGCCGTAGGCACTGAGAAGATGCGAACACCGACATTGTTTTCAAGCACCTGTCTCAGTTCGAGAAGGGGCCCGTCACCCAAATGAAGCCGTGACCGCTCTCGAGCCGCAACATCCTCAGCGAACTCCGTCAGCCTGCTGGAGGGCACTTGAACTTCCTGCGGATAGTTCTGGAATGGTCTCGCTCCTGCGATCTTTTCCAGTTGGCAATAATCGACTGCAAACTCATGGAGTTGATGGATCGCAGAGAAGACCTCATCAGATTCACTCAAATTCGAGTCCACAGCCGCGCGCAGATGCGGTTCCAGTTCGATGTTCGCCACATCGGGACGCACCAATTCGTGAACGCTCCGCCCGAAAAACCCTGCCAGCGCCACAACCTCCGCGCGCGTGGCCGACCTTGTTCCTTTTTCGATCCCAATGTAGGGCGGTCGACTCATTCCAAGATGCTTAGCCGTCTCTTCCTGAGTCCTGCCACAAGCTCGACGAAGGTCTGCTATCCGCTTCCCCAGCGTTCGAGGGTCGATGTTATCGAATTGGCTCATACCACACTTCCTGGTGATAACGATGAAATTGGCCCATGCCATTGCGCCCACGGTCGATCTGCCTGAAGCCCAGCTTCAATGAGCGATCGCCATTCGTTGCGATATCTCTGCAATAGCTGAATGGCCGGTTGGTGATCTTCATCACGCCCGAGCACCCCTGCTAAATGCACCTTGACAGCTAATGGCAGTAATCTTGCCTCAGGCAAGCAACCTAGAAGCTCGACCTGAGATATGATGGATTTTAAGTGCGCAAGCTGAGAAGTCGGAATTCCTGCAACGTCTTGCCCTCTGCCGAATACATCGAAAAGATATGTCGCAGGCGATTCGAGAATACCGCCAATGATCAATGCCTGGCGCCGCCCGATACATCCGGGGCACACGCCGCATTGCTTCTGCATGCCCTTCACCCGGCTGGGGTAATGGACACAGGAAACACTTTCCTGTGCCACTCGCACCAATAGTTCATCATTTGCGATTCGCTTTACGAGTTCGGCTTTTGTCTTGTAGCGAAACGGGAGGACAAATTCGATCCGTTCCCCTGAGGTTGCAGTGAGCAGTGCCCCCATTCTCCGAAAGAACTCGGGATGTGCGCTTTTTGTAGCGCGACCTCCAAACATCATTCCCGTCATCGGAGGAAGGTTAATGGCTCCAACGCCGTTTTCGTACACCTCAACTGTATTCACGCCAAGTTCAATGGCCGCAACCCCACCCAGCGCCGCGAACAAGAACGAACGACTTCTTTGCGTCAACTCCTGGTGCTTCATCGGCGGCGGATTTTTCAATCTGGTAGACACCATAATTGAGGAAATCCGATTGCCGAAACGCTCACGGAGAAGTGGTAACTGAATATCTCTTACGACTCGCCTCTGGCCGCTTTGATGCCTTGCCGTTACTGCGAAAATACTCCCATTCCATTCAAGTAATCGATTCGCCAGTCCTGCTACAGAATCAAGCCCTCCACTATCGAGACATACAATCTCATTATTGCGATCGCGAGTACTCCACCACTGGCCTTGGGTTAACGATCGATGAATCGTGAACCGAAACTCCCAAGTGTCGCCGGTGACGAATTCGACGGATCGCCTAAGCAAAGACGAAACTTCAGTCGTAGTCCAAAAGTCTGGATCCGAAACCGGAACCGTCAAGACAGGCATTTGCCGCGAAGGTCCGTCCGCGTCAATGAATCGATTCCATTTTGTCAGGCGATCAGCGGCATAAACATGCATTGCAATACGCAACAGATCTCGACTTTTGGGTGACAATGGAACGCCCAGTTGCCGCCCTAACAGGTCTTCGTCAAAGTAAAAAGAGCTGATGTTAATGTTCATAAGCTCGTTGCTGATTGTGCACCAATGGACATACCCAGCAATGCATCTTGATGCCGATCCTTTTGTTCCTGCGACTGCGATGGCATTCGCAACGGCCTATCTGGTGCATCCGCCATCTGCGATGCGAGCCTCTGAATCCCGTCGATCATCTGCTCTTTGACAGCTGACACGAACTCGCGATAGGCACCAGCATTAGAGAACCCATTTCCATTCGGATCCTCCCGGACCTGATCAAAGAACCGTTCAGTTGTTAGGGTCAGTACGTTCTCCAAAATGCTCCGATCGTCCAAATGTTGATTGCACTGCGATTCGAACATTTGGAGATAGTCGCGACCGTATCGACTTCGCCGAACGATGTCTGAAAAATCTCCATCCGGATCACTTGCCGCGTGAAGGATCTCCTTCAATGGCACGCGGTTCTTGTTCTCGAATAGCTGCTGGAGATTTTTGAACGTCCGGGCAAGACAACGAACTCCTTCCGATGCAATCTCATCCACTGAGCCATGACTCAAGATGGAGTCCCGCCATCGTCCGCCATCGTCCGCTGCGAGCGTGCCCAATATCGAGCGATTCATTTTCTGCCACCGCTAAGACTCCCTATTCCAAGTAGTCACTCTCCGTCTCAACAGTCTATCGGCGTGATTTTACATTGTCAACCAATTGTTTTGTGTTTTGATTTTTTTGTAAACAGATACGCGGCTTTCAGCCGCGGCGCTAATTTGCATATGCCGCTCAAACACGATCGATCACCACAACATTGCCAGAGTCTTCGCCAAACTCGACCTTGAGAGATCTTCCCAGCACATTTCGTCAACTCGTCCGCCCAAAAAAATGAACTCCCCCACTACCGGAGTGATGGCTGTCGGCGATTCGAGGACACCAGACGGGCTCGAGTCCCAGTTGTGGGTGGGCATGCGCCGTAGCCGATAAGGAGGTCGGTGGTGTTTGGGGTTCGGTCGATAAACGGGGACGAGTGATCATTGTGAGTCCCTAACTCGACTCAGTAAGGGACAACGACTCTTCGGATGTCAGTTCCATCGAAATACCAACGCCGTCGGACAGGTCATGCGGCAAAACTACGCTCCGACGGAGGTTATCTAAATCTTTAGACGATCTCTTGCCACGTGAGTCGGCTCACCCTATCATCTGATCATCGAATTCCTTAGATGATTCAGGATACAACAGATGGCGCGGTCACAAACGGAACAGCCCACGGAACTGGAGCTGGAGATTCTGCGAGTCCTGTGGGACAAGTCGCCACTGCTGGTTCGCGATGTTCGAATCGCCCTTGAAGAAGCTGGCAGACCTCTGGCGCACAGTACCGTGATCACGATGCTCAACATTATGCATCGCAAGGGCTTCCTGAAACGACGACGTGACGGCAAGTCGTTTTGGTTCTGGCCAGCGGCTCCGCGTGAAGCGACAACGGGCAAGATGGTCGGAAGCCTGCTGTCTCGACTGTTCAATGGCTCGCCAGCAGCGATGGTGTTGAACTTGCTGCAGACAGCGGATGTGGATTCGGAAGAGCTGGCTGAAATTCGCAAACTGGTCGCCAGAAAATCGAAGGAGATTCAGGAATGAGTGAGATGACTCTTTTCGCCTTTCGGCTTTGCCTGACGCTCCTGCATTCACTCTGGCAGGCGACTGTGATATTCCTGCTGGTTTCCATCATCGTGCGACTCTCAAAGTGTGGGTCGCGAGCTGGATACGCTGCGTGGATGGCAGGGCTGGTGGTTGCCGTTTTCTGTATGCCTGTCACGTTTCTCACGGTTTCACCGGGGCTCGCAGAGCAGCAGTCACCTATTAACGTCATCTCGCTCTCGAAGAAGGAGGATGGCTCAAGCAACGTCATCCCCGAGACTAAATCATCAACTCCAGCCGTTGCCGTAATGCAGCTGGATGCCGACGTGGCAGCAACGAGCCCTACGACAGACCGCCCCGTTGCAGCTTCCTCGGTGATGGAAGACTCTGACGAAAAGCCAGTTGAGGCTGCTGCCGCAAGGTCGTCCCTCATCAAGTCCGTGGCACCGTGGATTGTGGCTGTGTATGCAATCGGTGTTGTCATGATGTTGGTGCGACTTTGCTTCTCTGCTGCGAACGCAAACCGTCTGGTCAGGGCCGCGTCGATTCAAAGGGACGACCGACTGAATCAAATGGTGCAGTCCATCTCTCAACAATGGAACATGCGAATCGCTCCGGTTGTGGCCGTAACACAGCAAGTCGTCGTCCCGCATGTTGTCGGGTTGTTTCGACCGATCATTCTTCTGCCAGCCTCAGCAATGACCGGACTCTCCACAGACGAACTGTCGTTGGTTCTTGCTCACGAGATCGCTCATTTGCGACGATTCGACTTATGGGCGGCGATGGTGCAAAGATTCGCAGAAGCGGTGCTCTTCTTCAATCCGGCTGTCTGGATTCTGAGCCGTCGTGTCAGCGAGTTCCGCGAGTTCTGCTGCGACGATCTGGTGTGTCAAAATGCCGCCGCCTCACAGAAGGAGATCGGTATTCGATACGCCCAGGCATTGCTGAAGGTGGTGTCACTCTCAGCAGCAGATCGCAGTAACAACCCGGGCCTGACAGCACTCGCAGCCAGCGGTCGAGGTCCTTCGGAACTGCGTCGCAGGATTGCTCGATTACTGAACGAACCCCTGTCAGAACCGTTCCCGGCTGGACGCAGCTTGCTGATTCTTTTCGGTGCCTGCTTGTTGTGGCTGACGCTACCGGTGCTCTTGCCAACAAACTTATCGAATGGACCGAACAGCTCTGCGACTCTGGCCGATGAACAAGTCGATGACAAGGCCAAGCAGCGAGAATTCCGGCTGCAAATCAACGGGCCGGATGCAAAACCACTGTCCAATGTGCAATGTGAGATTCGCGGCATTTCAAAGATCACGGCAGCAGATGTGCTTGTAGGTCGACACGAAAAGGACGCTCGTTATGGGATCCAACTTGTCACCAACGAAAACGGGCAGTTGCATTTTCGTCGACCCGCAAACCTTGACTATCTGAATGTCTTCGTGGAAGCACCAGGCTACGGCCCGTATCTCGCGGAGTGGCGAACAGCCGATGGATCACACGGCATTCCGGATACCTTCACGATGGAGTTGGAATCCGCGTGGACAGCCACCGGCCAGGTTGTAGACGAATCAGGCAAACCCGTCGCGGGAGCCAACGTGTCTCCGTCTGTGCAGTTCCGAAAGCGCCCCGGTGACGAACGTAAGATGGGTGTCGGAACAGACCTGACAACGGATGCTGACGGCTTCTGGCGTTACGAGATGGTGCCGAGCTCCAAAGACTATGTCCACGTAAGTATTGACTATCCAAACTACGCGCCCAGCCGATTGATCCTCAAACGTGCTGAGTATGAGGCAAAGCCGGTTATCGCCCCAAAGACAATCGCGTTGACAAAAGGACTTTCGGTCACTGGCACAGTCACTGAAGAAAACGGCAACCCCATCGAAGGTGCTTTGGTCCGAACGAAGTACCTGAACGAAATTCGTGAAGCGACAACGGACAAAGACGGCAAATACACGCTGACCGGATGTGAACCCAAACTCAGCCGCATCGTGTGTTCAGCGGCTGGTAAAGCTCGAGAATTGCAGGAAGTCCTGATCGACCCTGCCATGGCTCCAGTCAATTTCACCATGGTGCCGGGGCGACATGTTCGTATTCGAGTTCTGGACGAAAACGGCAAAGGCGTCGCTCGCAGCCGCATCTACTTCCAAAGCTGGCGTGGGCATATTGATTATTTTGAATTCAACGGCGTGAATCAGTACACCGACGATCAGGGCGTTTGGGAATGGAACGAAGCGCCAGTGGACGAATTCGAAGCTGACATTTGCCGCGAGGGCGGGATGCAGATGCAGTCTCAGCCAATCATCGCTCGCGAGGAGGAATACGTGTTCCGCCCGCCGCGGCTGCTGGTGGTTTCCGGCAAAGTGACGGACAAAGAGACCGGTGAGCTGATCAAAAACTTCCGTTGTGTACCGGGTGGGCGGAACGAACCTCATCAGAAACCCGAGAACTGGCGTCTGGATGAGACCTACAAGGCAACCGATGGCACCTACACGATTCAGAGAGGTAACGACATCGATGCTCACATGGTGCGCATTGAAGCAGACGGATACAAGGTTGCCGTATCCCGTGACATCGAGAGCAATGAGGGCAATGTTGAACTGAACTTCGAACTGATTCGCGCAGCCGACATTGTCATCACTTTTCAAACGCCCGATGGTCAGCCAGCGGCCGACGCGGAAATTGCACTCGGAATTCGCGATGACCAGATTCATATCCGCAACGGGCAGTTTACACGATCAACTTACGCAGCTCGATTGAAGGCCGATGGATCCGGTGTACTGCGGATGCCGTTTCGCGATCCGCCGTTCGAAGTTTATGTGCTTCACCCGTCAGGCTATGCACAAATCCTGACTCAGAATAACGCCATTCCGGAACGTGTGACGTTGAACGCATGGGCTTCCGTCGAGGGAGTACTTCATAGCGGAAACAAATCGGCTGAGGGTGCTTACATTCAATTTTACTCCAGCGGAAACCTTACGAGTGAGCTATGCAACGTGTCCTGCCACTCAAAGAGTCAGGTCAATGCAAGTGGTGCGTTCACGATCCCTTGTGTTTTCCCGGGCACCGGACGCATTGGCCGGGAAATCAGTTACATGGTTCGCGACGGTGCGACCGAAGTGACCTCGTCGCAGCAAGTCACCGCGACGTATATCGCGGGCGAAACCACCACCATCGAAATCGGACGTGGAGGTCGGCCGGTCACTGGCAAGTTGGTTTTGCCTGAAGACTACAATCAGGCCATCGTCTGGCGACAACTGCGGCTTAGCGTTGAACCGGATATATCGCAGCCAATTCCCATCGGCCTGGACCAGAATGACCCGAACGCTGCGGAGAAGTGGATGCACACGAAAGAAGCCCGAGACTTCGAAGTTGCTGTCCATGCCTATCAGGCTCGTATGGATGCCCTGCCCGTGTTCAGCGCCTCCGTTGATCGCGACGGCACATTTCGCATCGACAACGTGCCATCCGGCAAATTTGTTCTCAGCGAATGGTCCGCTCTGGGAGACTGGAAACTGTCGTTGACACCACGGGCCTTTGAAGTGCCCGAGATCGACGGCGATTATGAGGAGACTCTGCTGGATCTCGGCGAGATTCACCTCACACCTCAATAAATCTGAAGCGTATTCATCGCCACTTTTCGCGAAGCAATGCGATTAGTTGGTCGAATACACACTGAAGTGCTGGCTTCAGCCAGCATTCTCCCGACGAATCGGATGTACTCGGGCGACTGAAGTTGCCACCACAAACCAGGTTGACCACTGGTTGGGGTCGTGCGTCGACAGAGGACAGATTTCGGCATGTTGCTAAGATTTGCAGCCGATCGACTTTCTGCCTCTGCCGAGAATTCTGATGACCCGGGTGTTAGTGCTGGTGCCAACTGAGTTTGAACTACGAAAACTGCAGCCTTTAATTGCCGAGGCTGAAAGTTCAGCAAACTGCATCATCGCAACCTGTGGATTTGGGCCGATCATATCAGGGATCAAGACGACTCAGTTGTTGACTCGCCACAACCCGACAAAGGTTCTGCTGGCCGGGATTGCCGGAGCAATCGGGCCGCGATTCTCAATCGGAACAGCCGCCAGTTTTTCTCAGGTGGCGTGTTATGGAATCGGGGCGGGCAGCGGTTCGGAGTTTCAGACGGCGAGTGAACTCGGCTGGACTCGCTGGAACGAAGTAACGGCAACTCCGGGATCGCAGGATATACTTGAGTTGCACAACGATCCAACTTTGTTTCGATCATGGCGCAGTGATTCAACAGCAAACTCCGGAGAAGCTTCCAACGACTCTATCGACGGACCTCTGCTGCTAACCGTTTGTGCGGCGTCAGCGAATTCGACAGACGTTGAGGATCGACTCAAAAAGTTTCCACAGGCCGCTGCAGAGGATATGGAAGCTTATTCCGTCGCAATGGCATGCCGAATGGCGAATATTCCTCTGACCGTTATTCGAGGTATCTCGAATATCGCAGGCGATCGAAACAAAGCTCATTGGGATGTTGATGTGGCCCTCAAAGCCGTCTCAACATGGTTCACACCGGATAATTTTTCATGACGACTATTCATCTGGGTATCTCGACGTGCCCAAACGACACATTTGCGTTCCATGGCCTTATGACTCACAGCGTGGATTGGCGAGGTCTCAACTTTGACGTTGAGCTCATTGATATCCAGCAACTCAATGATCGACTGTTTGCGGGCGATTTTGATGTCGCCAAGACCAGCTTTCATGCGGCTCTGATGTTGGCTAAAGAGACGGTCGTGCTGCCATCGGGATCTGCTCTGGGATTTGGCGTCGGCCCACTGCTGCTGTCAGCTCGCGATGGTGATAAACCAAACAATGCCAACCAGGTCACACTTTGTCCGGGAAAAGACACGACAGCATCGCTGCTGTTTCAGTTGTTCTACCCGGCAACGACACAGATCCGACACGTAGTATTTTCTGAGATCATGCCGGACCTGAAGAACAAAAAGGCTGACTTCGGAGTTTGTATTCACGAAGGTCGCTTCACATGGCAAAACGAAGGGCTTGGCCTCGTCGAAGATCTGGGCACTCGCTGGGAAAAAGAGACGGCCTGCCCGCTGCCCCTCGGAGGCATCGTGGCTCGACGCAATCTTGGTACAGACACCATCGCCACAGTTCAGGCCGTCATTCACGATTCTCTGAAGCTGGCTCGCGCGAATCCCAGCGTGGCCTTGCCGACGATGCGAAAGTATGCTCAGGAGTTCGACGATGACGTGCTGATGAAGCATGTCGATCTCTACGTCAACGACTGGACGGTTGAGCTGGGCAGAGTTGGAGCAAATGCTCTGCAGGAACTTTCCCGTAGAGCTCATGCGATCGGTCTCGTCCCTGGTAACTGCCCTGCTCTGCAGATCTTCGATGGATTACAATAAGGAACGCTCCAGCGGATAGTTGATTTAGTTGTGTATTGATTCTTCTCGTTTAACGGCGAGCCGAAGACGCAGGCGAATTCCAGCAGCAACGCCTGCGGCTTGCCGTTAAAAAACTCATTAAAAGACCGCTTGCGCCTTACGGCTCATCAAGATATAGCGACGACTGGCAAGAAACGTTCACCGCTTCTTCTTTGACGCAGACTTTTGTGACTTGGCTCGATCTTTGGAATGTTCATTCACCATATTGTCCAGCTCAGCCAGACCCAGAGCGATCTTCTTAAAGAAGGAAGCATCGTGTCGCACGAGAATAAAACGTGGATGATGAATCCAGAGTTCTCTCAGGCGGCGATCGACCTCAATCGCCTGCTCCAGCGATTCGTTGCGAATCGGATTCCCACCTTCGATCGTCAACCCACCTACCGCCGCGCTTTCGAAGAAGATGACTCCGTCATAACGAGCCAGCTCTGCTTCAAAAGTCGTATTCAGGGAAGCGAAGAATTCCTCCGGCGGTTCCGGACAATAGGCTGCACCATCCACTGTACCGCGATCACATAACAGAATCCGATCCGGATAGAGAAACGATTGGACATCTTCCAGTTGACGTTGCACATGGTAGATGGCCTGCTGCGCCGCAGCGGCCGCTTCGGGCTGAGTACTGCGAGGAAACCCACCGGAGAACAGCAGCGTGGCGGACTCCGGAACAATAACGACTTTGTCACCGATCTCTCGTCGAAACAGATCGGCCGCCGTTGTCTTGCCTCCGCCCGGACCACCAGTCAGCACAATTCGACATCGACGCTTGCGCTCTCGTGTCAACTGACGCATCAGCCATTCGTTCTGCTCGTCGCTAAGCAGAGATTCGGAATCTTCTCCACGCGAGTTCGGCTTTCGGATCGGGGTTTTCATGGTGCTGTTTCCTTCACTTCGAGCGAATGCGAACGATCTGAAAAGTGTTTCGCGGTGGTAAACCAGCTGGCAAGTGCAGCAGCCGTGGGACTCATTCACATATCAGGCGTTCCTCTTTACCGCCAAGCCGGAGGCGCCGGCCTACGTCAAAGCCGCCGCCTCCGGCTGGGCGGTAAACGATTCCACAAACAGAAAGCTCAACTCATCTTCGCTTTTCGCGACGAGCGATAAATCAAAATCGCCCCGATGAGCGATAATCCACTCGACGTAGCCAGAAACCACGCGGGCAGATGAGTCTCGTTCTTAACCGCCAGATCGAGTCCCAAGCGAGCCAGCAACGGCTGCAACTCCGTCAGCGACAAGAGCAGACCGTTGCTGACAGCATGCATCACGATGCCTGGGAAAATGCTGCCTGTGGAAAGTCTGATCCAGCCCAACACAAGCCCCAGCATAAAGGTCGCTGGAAATCGTTCGAGCGTCAGCGACTGATCAACAACCACATGAAACGCTGCAAACAAAAATGTGCTGGTAAACAACGCGGACTTCCATCGCTCGGAGCGACCAAGCAGAGCACTCATCAAAAATCCGCGAAAGAACAACTCTTCACAAATCGCGGGGATCACAGCCAGCGTCAGCAATCTCAGCAAAAGAGGTGTCTCCTGTGTCAAACGCTGTGCCAGCTCCTGCAGCTTGGGATTGCTTAACAGCTTGGTCCATGCAGCGGTGCCCTTCCCGAACAGCAGCGCTTCGTAGCTCAACGTCCACAAAGTCGCGCCCAGCAGAATTGCTCCTAACAACGCAAGAGGTGAAAAGCTGCGAATGGCGTAGGCCGATGTTGCACGAACACGATTCCAGGTTGTCAGCAACGCTGGAAAGATTGTGAATAGCAGCAGAGTCATCAGCCCGGAGAGGACCAGTTGACCAGAAAGATTCGCAGGATCAACCAGACGGCCACGCATCCCGGCGAGCACAATAAAGGCCGGAAGCAAGGCCAGCAGATAGCCAATCCCCAGTGACTTTGATACCTCATCGGTCAACTCAGTCGGGCGTTTGCTCAGACTTCCTCCACCACTGTTGTTAGCAAACAGGACGGAGTCACTTCCGAAGACATTCGCCGCCAAACGTAGCGCCAACACGGTATAGGTCAGAGTCGCCGCCAGCGTTATGACAAAGAGATGCGGAGCCGCGATCCCCTGAAACAGTTCTTTCCCCAGCAGGACAATGTTCACCAAAGGAAGCATCGCAAGGCCAATCGTCAGCCGAACACCCGGCATTAAACTCAGAATACCCGGCGCCAATGAAACCAGCATCAGAGGAATCAGCCACGCCTGTGCTTCCCGGAAACTTCTGGCGAAGCTGGTAATACTCAACAGCACTGCAGAGAAGAACGAAGCGAAGACAACCAGCAACGAAAGCACCTGCAGGAACATTCCGATCGATGCGCCTTCTCCCAGGATGACTCGATCAAAGCCGGTTCCATACAGAGTCAGAATCATAGCCGTCAGATTGATGATGGCTGTCAGCACCGCCACAGTAAACACCGCGATGAACTTACCAGTCAGCAAATTCCGCCGCGAAACGGGGGCGGCGATTAACATCTCCAGAGTTCCCCGTTCGCGTTCGCCGGCCGTCAGATCAATCGCCGGATAGACAGCACCCGTCATGGTCATCAACACCAGCATCAACGGCACAAATGCACTGAGAGGAGACTCTTTCGGGCCGGTCGACTGCAATGAAACTCGCGATATCGCAGGCATCACCCGTCGGCCAAAACGAGTCTGATCCAACACTGCACGAACGTATTCATCTCGAAACGCGGAGATGCGACGAACGGCCTCAGTGGCCGCTTTTGTGCTGAACGCGTCGCCTTGCCGTGCAATGACTCGGATTTCACCTTGTGCGACCAGGCCCGTCGCAGAAACTTGTTGGGGCAGAGTTTCCAGAACAGCGATGTCCGCGATTCCGTCTCTGACGATCGCTTCAAGATCTGTGCCTGGCGGCTGAATGTATTTCTCCAACCGGATTGCGGTCTCCACGCCATCGATCGAGTTCTGTCCGTCGGGAAGCTTTCCTTCCAGCAGTTGTTTCGTTAAATCCTCCAGACGGTTCTGTGAATCACCCGACGTTGGCACGACATCAGCGTCTTCCGATGTCGAGGCCTCATTCTCGCCATTATCCGGAACCGCAAATAGTGACTGCAGACCGGGTGAAAGAGTCTGATCAACAACGACGGCCGCCGCCGGAGCATTCAGGTCGATTCGAGAAACAGCAAACTTCTGAACAACAGAACCCAGCAACGGATAAACGATCAAAGGCATCACAACCAGCGTGGCCAGCGTTCTGCGATCTCGCAGTGATTCCCGCAGTTCTTTTCTCGCAAGCTTTGAAATCTTCCGCAACGTGTTCGAAAAACCAGACGCGGGCCTAGGGACAGTGGCTGACGGCGAAAGCACTTTGGAAGAGTCTTCTGTTTCCTCTTTCACGCGATTATCGCTTTCCACCAGAGGTTTCAGAAACCATTAATGCCGACGCATCGCGGTCGATCTGTTGCTCTCGCGCCATCAGGTCGAGAAACATGTCCGTCAGAGATTCACGCCCAGTCACGCTCCGCAGTTCATCGAGTGTTCCCTCAAGCTGGAGCCGACCACGAAACATCAGACCAAAACGATTGCACAGACGCTGAGCCTCATCCAGTCGATGAGTACAAAAGATCACGGCTTTGCCGATCTCTTTCAGATGAGATGTAAAGTCAAAGATGCGTTTGCTGCCGACGATATCCAGTCCGCGCGTCGGTTCGTCCATCAGCACAACCGGAGGATCATGCATCAGCGATCGTGCCAGATTAACTCGCTGCTGCTGACCAGTACTCATTCCGGCACATTGGCGATCCATGAATTTTCGCAGTTCGAACAGCTCGGCCAGTTGCTCCACGCGAGCTGCAGCAGCGGCAGCGGGAACATCGTACAAGTCAGCAAAGTAATGCATCAGTTCTCGCGGAGTGAGCCACTGATACAACCCGGCACTGGCCGAGACCAGAGCCATGTTGCGTTTGACCTCTTCGGGAAACTTCGCCACATCAAAGCCAGCAATACGAGCTGTCCCGGAGGTCGGCTTGAGCAATCCCAGCATCATGCGGAGCGTCGTTGTCTTGCCTGCCCCGTTGGCGCCGAGAAGTCCGTAGACCTCGCCAGCACTCACCTGCATGGTGACACCATTGACCGCCAGGACATCTCCGGCCGCTGTGGGAAATCTTTTGACGAGATCCTGCACGTCAATGACAGCGTCTGTTCGCCGTTCGCTGTCTGACATTACCATGAGAATTTGCAGCCTGAAGAAACAGGAGAGACCAGGAACGATCAATCGCACGCAGTGTCGTACGTCGCGACGCCTGCGGTTCGCGAAGCATTCTCGGGATTTCCATCAGTGAAAGCCAATCGCGGGGCCAACTTTCTGAGGCGGAGTTTCCGGAGGTTTTGCCACCCGACGATTCTCGCAAAACGCTCAAGAGACGTGTGGCTCCTGAAACAGTCGCCTGCACAGGAAGCGGAAATCGTCCACGAGTTCGGATTAGGGGAAAACCTTTTTCGACCGACATTACGGTCACGACAAGCCGCCAGAGTATTTTCCTCTGAACGTGATCGGTACAATTTTCGACACGGCGTAGATCGTAAACGCCTCATATGAAATCCTGAATCAATGACCTCTTCTCCACAGATCTGGTGTAGCCATGAGCAATAGAAATTCTCAGTCTCGCAGACAATTCCTCGGACGTTCAGCCGCCGCGCTTTCCGCGCCGTGGATTCTTCCAGCCCATGTGCTTGGTCGAGACGGCGCCGTTGCACCGAGTGAAAAAATCACTTTGGGCGTTATTGGTATCGGCCCACGATGTACTTATGACCTTCAAGCGATGCTGGGACTTCCCGATGTCCAGTGCGTGGCGATCGCCGATGTACAGGCCAGCCGTCGTGATGCCGGAAAGGCACTGGTCGACAAGCATTATGGAACGTCAGACTGTCGACTTTACGGCGACTTTCGTGAACTGCTCGATCGCAAAGATATCGACGCCGTCCTGATTGCCACTGGTGATCGCTGGCATGCCACCGCTTCTATGCTGGCAGCCCAGGCTGGCAAAGACGTTTACAGCGAAAAACCATGTGGTCTGACGATTGAGCTGTGCCAGCAATTGGCTGACACAATGAAAGCCACCGGTCGAATCTTCCAGGCGGGTACTCAACGCCGCAGCGTGCCGAACTTCCAGCAGGCTGTGCAGCTAGCACAGACCGGAAAACTTGGCAAACTGCAGACGTTGTATGCGTCCGTCTATGTGCCAACTCTGGACATCAGCTGGCTCCCTGGCGAACCAACGCCTGCGAAGAGCGTTTGTGACTGGAACATGTGGCTCGGCCCAGCCGTCTGGCGTCCATACAACAGTCAGTACGTCATCGGCAAATGGCGTGGTTACTACGACTTCGATTCCGGTGCTCGAATCCTTGACTGGGGCGCGCATACGGTCGACATCTGCCAGTGGGCCAATCAGGCTGATGAGACCGCTCCGATCTCCTATGAGCCGTCGGATGCAGGGATTACCTGCAAGTATGAAAACGGCGTGACTCTGTTTCTGGATTTCCTCGCCACGCCATTCGGAGATCGCGGACCGAACTGGACCACAAAACTCGGTACTTGCCCGGTGAAGTTCGTGGGTGATGAAGGTTCAATTGAAACGGGTGACAGCGGCGAAACCGAAGTCTCTTCTGCAGCACTCCGCAAGGAATTGCAGGAGTCGGCCGGCAAGGTTAAAGGTCTGGACGTCACCGCTCATGCTCGCAACTTCTTTGACTCGATCAAGACTCGTAAGCCGACCGTGGCGAATGCAGAAGTCATGAGAAATTCTCATATCGCCTGTCACGCCGCCGCGTTGTCATGGATCCTGAAACGCAAGCTGACATTCGATCCGGTCAAGCAGGAATTCATTGGCGACGAAGAAGCCAACGGCCTGCGATCACGACCAGCTCGAAACTGGGCCTGATAAGCCCCGGTTGATGAATTCGGGGGACATGCAAACCGACTTTCTCAAGGGCCGAGGCAACAGCAGCTTGTCTCGGCCCTGTTGATTATGCGACCGGCAGGAAATCGTTTACCGGTTCCAATTGACCTGAGCCTGAGTCGCTAGCCGATCCCATGCGGTTAAATCGGCTAGCGCTTCTGGCTCAGCAGGTACATTTCCTTCTGCCGGTCGCCTTAAACAACCCGTCACATAGGTCTGCTTCAACACTGCCCATGAGGAGAAATCCATGGCTATTCTTGTTCCATCGCCGACCCGGATCGAAGCTCCCGGTTATCCGCCAAAGACGATCGAAGAATATATTGGTCGAGTCAACTCCAGAACAAAAGACGTCAGCATCGCTCACATGGTAAGCCCCTGTGGCTGGAGCGAACCCGCGCAAACTCCGGAGTTCGACGAATACACCGTGGTGCTTCGAGGCCAATTGCGTGTGGAAACGCGAGAATGCGTGTACGACGTGGCGGCCGGCCAGGCGATTATCGTGCCTCGCGGTGAATGGGTGCGATATAGCTCACCAGCCGAGGGTGGAGCAGAATACATCGCGGTCTGTCTGCCAGCATTTTCTCCGGACACTGTTCACCGCGAAGACTCGGCGAGTTCCTGAGCCGACGTCTGGGCAAATCCGTTGCAAAGAGATCTCCTTCGCCGAAGCCGTTCATGACATCAAGACGACCGCTTATCCGCTGTTCTTTTTACATTCCTCCTTAATACAGCAGCCTGAGACCCGGAAACTACCCAATGAACCGCAATTTTTCGCAGCACACCAAAGGCCTGGCTCTGTCGTTTGTCGTGGCAGCACTTGTCGGCTGTGGAGGCTCCGGCAATCCGCCAGCACCTGTTGGAGAAATGTCGACTCAGGATCTGAATCAGGTCACTCAGTTTGTCGCAGCGTCTCCTGCTGATGCTGAGGCACTCGTCAAAGCCGTCGAAAAAGCCGTCGCGCATCAGGACGTCAATGCGTTCAATGCACTTATCGATGAGAACCGGATGGTTGACCGAATTCTGGCAGGGCTCGATCTGAAACAAGGCTTCCGCAACGGATTCATGCAGGGCATGAAGGAAGGTGGCGGGCTCTCCAGCCTTTCCAATGAAATCGTTGGCACTGTTCAAAACGGTGGAGACTACAAGTTCGTGCGGAATGTCAAGCATGAGGAAGAGGTGCGTCCTCTGTTCCGTCTCGTCCTGCCGGAATCAGCCGGCATCAATTATCACGAACTTGTTGTCAGTGTTGATGCCAATAAGCAGCCACGGATTGCAGACATTCATGTTCATCTGAGCGGAGAAATGCTATCGCAAAGCATCCGACGACTCGTGCTGCCGGCCGTCGCTGCAGAAAATGCCGGTATTCTGGCTCGACTGTCCGGAGCGGAATCGGAGTACATGAATCACATCGAGAAGATGAAGGAAATCAATAATCTTTCTAAAGCGGAAAGGTATCAGGAAGCCATGGACCTGTTCGCTTCTCTTCCGGAAGCCATGCAAAAAGACAAAACCGTTCTTTTGTCAAAGTTAGTCGTGGCTCAGAACGTAAGCGACACGGAGTATTCGAAAGTCATTCAGGATCTGGAGCGATACTTCCCCAATGATACATCACGTGACTTCAGAGCTCTTGATCTTCTGCTTATCCAGGGCAAACACGAGGAACTGCTGAAAACCGTGGATCGACTGCTGCAGATGTTACAGGACCCGTACCTGAATACACTCAAGGTTGACAGCCTGCTGACGCTGAATCGCATCGAAGACGCCCGCAAAGCGATCGCCGAAGCCCGAGCCGCGGCCCCGGATCGGATCGATGTCTACTGGGTTGAAGTTTCCATGCAACTCAAGGCCAAAGACCACGCCGCAACCGCCGCACTGCTGGATGAGATTGGCGAAAAGTTCGGTATGACATTCAACGACCTTGCAACAGTCCCTGAATACGCAGAATTTGCAGCTTCAGAAATTGGCAAGGAATGGATGTCTCGCCAGGCACCCGCATCGGAGGCACAGCCCACCAGCCCAGAGCTGCCAGCCACTCCGGAAGCAGCCAAGCCCCAGTAAAACGAGTTGCTGCTAAATCGCACGGCGTAAGGTGTGTGATGATTTAAGGGCTCCCCCGCTGCCTTGTTTACCGCCCAGCCGCAGGCGCCGGCCATGTTCAAGTGCCGGCGCCTGCGGCTGGGCGGTAAACTATTAAGAACGCTAGCAATCAACCATTACCAGCGCCCATCAGCCCAAAGACGCACTTCCAACAAGAGTCCGCTGCTCGAGTACAGCCCTCTCAGCAGTGAGTTCGTTTCTCTGATCTTCCGCCGACTCATCAGGAACAGTCTCAGATTTACTTCCGCACGTTCCCATGCCTTGAAATCCTGACCCGAAACGTCAGTGAGAGATTTTTTGCATCAACTTGATCCCTCGCTGACTCTTCGGGTTGCGATAGCTGGAGCTTATTTCGGGACTGTTCATCAGCCATCGGTGCCCCCGCTCGGCAAGCCACCTTAGAAGATCCGAAAGCTTCACTTCTGCAGAATCTGCATTTCATTGGCGCAATTAGCGATCACAAAACCGGTCGAGTGATTCTTTCTGCCGACTCGTGATTGCCTGTCCGGTTGAAAATGCCGAAGGCAGGCAGACTCATACGAAACCTTCGAAATCCTTCTTCCATCGCTCTGGACAGCGCGGAATAGCCTGCGATATCAACCCGCCCGCACTGTGAAGCGAGACCGAAACGTCGAACCATCGAAGTTCGGTTTCGCTTCATCGAGCAACCCGGCAGTGGTCGCCATGGATGGCAGCTGCTGTCCCGGGAAGTGTGCTTTGTTCTGCGACAAAACAGTTCGGCAGACAGCAAGTTCTTCATTCTGCGGGATTCGGCACAACCTGCCGAAGTGAATGAGAACGAACTGACGCGACTCAGAACAAAGTGGTTGTCCAAACAAAATAGAAGAACCGAACGATGCTGCTTCTGCAGACTGAGGTTCACTCGAACACAACGGCAGTCTTTGCCGAAACACAACATTGAAGAATTCTCCGTAGGGGAACAAACAATTCATTGTTCGTGTATCGAATCTGACTGTTGCAAAGGATCGGGTGATCTTCGGGGCTGTGACTGTCGATATTGACTGATACGGGTCAATATTGCTGCAGATGCACCTGCTGTTCGTCATGGAGGATTGAATGGCTACCAAGGTCAGTGAAGATGTTTCTGAAGTCTGGGTTACCTATAAGCAGGACCAGACGAATCAGGAACTGCGGAACCGTCTCATGGAGCGGTATCTGCCGCTGGTCAGATACAACGCTGAACGGGTGTGGGCCAAACTCCCCGAAGGCGTTGACCTGAACGATTTAATGTCAGCCGGAGTTTTCGGGCTGATGGATGCAATTGAAGCTTTCGACATGGACCGTGGGGTCAAGTTCGAAACCTATTGTGTACCGCGAATTCGTGGAGCGATGCTCGACGAACTCCGTACCATGGACTGGGTTCCTCGACTGGTTCGCAGCAAAGCGAGCAAGGTGGAAGCCGCTCGCAAAGTGGTGGAAGCTCGAGTTGGGCGCCCACCGACCGAAGCTGAAATCGCTGAGCAGATGAGTCTTTCCATTCAGGAATTTGAACGACTCAAAGCAGAGGCCAGCGCGATTAACCTCGTGAGCCTCGAAAAGAAATGGTACGAAACCGACAGCTACAAAGACGTCCGCGAAGTGGACGTTGTTGAAGATGTCCGTTGCGAAGACCCGACTGAAGGCATCCAGAAAATGGATGTGATGAAACTGGTCACCAAGGGCCTGAATCGCAACGAACGACTCATCATCATTCTTTATTACTATGAAGAGCTGACGATGAAAGAAATCGGCAACACACTTGGACTTTCAGAATCACGTGTCAGCCAGATGCATTCCAGCATCGTGGCCCGCCTGAAAGAACAACTGGATCGTCGCCGACCAGAATTCGGCTAGCCCTCAAGGCAGCCGTCAACACAACTGCTATTCTCAAGCCCTCGTCACTCACCCGACGAGGGTTTTTTGTTGCGCAGAATAGTCTGCAGCTAATCTAAAGTCGTTGAATCACCGCAAAACTGGCTTCAGCAGCATCCCGAGGAAAGTGCCAAAATCAAGTACAGGCGTTAACAACGATTGAGTTCGGAGCGTCAAGCGGGGACAATCCGGCGGAAAGAAACGAGTGCACACAAGCGGTTCTCCACATGGTGTGACTTCAAATCGGGTGTTCGCCGGAGACTTTATTCGTGACTGCCTCAATCGTGGCCGAGCACAGAATAACTCCTCAAAAGGAGCCAGATAGATGACACGATCTCACTGCCGACGCTTTCGACACCTGAACGGATCTCGACGAGAACTGCTGCAGGCGGCCGCTTGCGGTTTTGGCTCGGTCGCGGCCAGTTTTCTGATGAACCAGACGCTATCGGGCAACGAAGCAGAGAAAACACGCAACCAGGAACTCGGCTCGAAGCCCACCCATTTTCCTCCGAAGGCGATGAGTGTCATCTTCCTGTATATGGACGGAGGTGTCTCGCAGGTTGATTCCTTCGACCCGAAACCTCGCCTGCACGAAGAGCACGGCAAACCGTTCCCGACAAAGATTGAGCCCACTCAGTTCAATAACATCGGAAATACTCTGGCCAGCCCGTGGAAGTTTAAGCAGTACGGCCAGAGCGGAATCCCGGTCAGTGATTTGTTTCCAGAGACAGCGAAACACGTCGATGACTTGGCTGTGATTCGTTCTATGACCAGCGGATTTCCGGAACATACCAATGCCAATTATTTCCTGCATACAGGTTCAGGCCTGCAGGGACGTCCATCAATGGGTGCATGGTTCGGATACGGACTGGGAACAGAGTGTGAAGATCTGCCACATTTTGTTGTGCTCAACGGTGGCCTGATTCCTCCCGGAGGACTCGATAATTTTGGCAGCGGTTTTCTTCCCGCCAGTTATCAGGGTTCCGTCTTCGGACTTGGCGATTCTCCTGTTTCCGATATCAAGCCTCGTGAGGCGAGTGCTCAATTACAACGACGAAAACTGGAGCTGATTCGTAAGATGGACCTGGCCGCAGCCGAACAATACGGCCACGATGATCAGGTTGAATCGGCGATTGTGAACTATGAACTGGCCGCCAAAATGCAGTTGGCAGTACCGGACCTGATGGATCTCAGCGGCGAAACGCGCGAGACTCAGGAGATGTATGGCATGTTCGATGAGTTCCCGAACACGCAATCATTTGGAAGAGAATGCCTGCTGGCCCGGCGACTTGTCGAACGAGGCGTACGATTCATTGAACTAACCTGCCCCGGCGGAAACGGTGACCGCTGGGATCAGCACAGCAATCTGGTTGATGGACACACAAAGAATGCAAAGTCTGTCGACAAGCCGATCAGTGGTCTTTTGACGGACCTCAAGCAGCGAGGCCTACTGCAGAGAACTTTGGTCGTCTGGTCGGGAGAATTCGGCCGAACTCCGTTTGCTCAGGGCTCTGACGGTCGCGACCACAATCAATACGGTTTCTCCATGTGGATGGCTGGCGGCGGAATCAAAGGTGGTACAATTTACGGAGCCACTGATGAATTCGGTTACAAAGTCGTCGAAAACAAGGCCGAGATTCACGACATGCATGCCACCATGTTTCACCTGATGGGCATGGATCACGAACGAGTGACTTATCGTTTCGGTGGACGTGACATGCGTTTGACCGATGTGCATGGAGTTGTGCTGAAGGACGTGTTGAGTTAGCGGTCTGTTGATTTAGTCGTTTACCGCCCAGCCGGAGGCGCCGGCCGGCATAGAAGCCGGCGCCTCCGGCTGGGCGGTAAACAGAAGACCGAAGAATTCAACGAAATCAACACGCTGCCTGCGCGCTCGCGGTGGAGTTTCGTGTCTCGGGAACATCACACCCTGCGTGAATAGACATTCCAACCGCAATTGCGTCAGAATCCCGGCTGACAACTCTGTTCATATTCTTATAGGATCAAGTTATGTCTCCAAAGGCCGAGACAATTCCAGTTGACCATCAGGAGCGTGCAGCGCGACTTGTGGAAGCGTGTAAAAAAATCCGTGAACAGGTAGGACGCATCGTTGTCGGGCAGGAAGATGTCGTCGAACAGTTGCTAATCGCAATTCTGGCCCGCGGTCACTGTCTGCTGGAAGGCGTCCCGGGACTGGCAAAGACTCTCATGGTCAGATCACTGGCGGAATCGATGAGTCTTTCGTTTCATCGAATCCAGTTCACTCCCGACCTGATGCCGGCCGACATCACCGGTACAGACATCATCCAGGAGAACCGAGAAACCGGGCACCGCGATCTGGTCTTCGACAAAGGTCCGATCTTTACTCAGATGCTGCTGGCGGATGAAATCAACAGAACTCCGCCCAAGACACAAGCCGCGCTTCTGGAAGCCATGCAGGAGCATGAAGTCACCGTCGGCGGAACAACTTATCGTCTGGATGAACCATTCTTCGTACTGGCGACTCAGAACCCGATCGAACAGGAAGGCACTTACCCGCTGCCTGAAGCGCAGCGCGACCGCTTTTTGTTCAATGTGATTGTGGACTACCCCAGCCGGGATGAAGAAGGCGAGATCATCGACCGCACGACTTCGACAATGTCCGCCAAACCACAGCCGGTGGTTTCCGGGGCGGAGATTATCGAGTACCAGCAGACCGTGCGGCTCGTTCCTCTGCCGGAACACGTCAAAAATTTCGTGCTGGATCTTGTGCGATCAGCGAGACCAAAAGATCCCACAACGGCCTCCTGGGTTCGTGATCTGATTGACTGGGGACCTGGACCACGAGCCTGTCAGCAACTTGTACTGGCAGCAAAAGCTCGCGCGCTGCTGCATGGTCGACACCATGTGACTCGCGATGACGCGGAGGCGCTGGCCTTCCCTGTTCTGCGACATCGTATCGTGCCGACGTTCAACGCCGAAGCCGAAGGTGTCAGTGTCGACGACATCATTCGTCGGCTGCTGCGTGAATTGCCAAAAGCCTCGAAGCAGTTGCTCTGACTGAAAAACAACATACCCTGATCAGCCGCGGTGCGTTAGCACCCGGTTGTTTTGCGGTTCTATTGCGGCGAAAACCGGACGCTAACGCGTTCCGGCTGATGAAAAGAGCCGGAAAGATCTCATGGCACACGTATCAGACTTACTGTCAGGCGGCGATATCGCTCGATTCTCCAGCCTGCAGATTCTCGCCAAGGGAGTTGTCGAAGGCTTCTGTTCAGGGCTCCATCGTTCGCCTCACAAAGGTTTCAGCGTGGAGTTCAAGGAGCATCGTTCGTATGTTCCCGGTGACGACATCCGCACGATCGACTGGAAGCTGTTTGGCAAAACTGATCGACTGTATATCCGGGAGTACGAAGAAGAGACGAACCTGCGCTGCACGATCCTGCTGGATTCGAGTGGCTCAATGGCTTACAGCGGATCGCGCAGCAACGGGCTGAGCAAGCACGCGTATGCCGTTCGTACGGCCGCTTGTCTGACTTATCTTCTGTTGCAGCAACAGGACAGTGTCGGACTTGTGACTTTTGACAAACAGGTGCGTCGCTACATTCCTCCGCGAGCACGGCCAAAACATCTCCAAGTGATCATCAACGAATTGACGGCCCAGAAGCCGGAGTTCGAAACGGAATTAGGCACCGTGTTTCACGAGATGGTCTCAAAGCTTCACCGCCGAGGTCTTGTGGTGATCATTTCGGACCTGTTTGGTGACGTCGATCAGTTGATGAAGGCACTGGCTCATTTTCGCCACTCGAATCATGAGATCCTGATCTTCCAGATCTGGGACCCGGATGAACTTGATTTCCCATTCCGGCAATGGACGCAGTTTGCGTCGCTCGAATCAGCAACGAATCGACATCTGGTGGATCCCGCTCAGATTCGTCGAGCTTATCTGGAGAAGCTGACTCAGTTCCGAGAACAGCTGACGAACGGATGCAATCGGCATCGTATCAGTTTGGTTCCCCTGACAACCGATCAACCTCATGCGGACTCTCTGGCCGCATTTCTTTCGTATCGGCGTAAAGGCCGCTGACACAAATTGTCGTTTCGAACAGTCGTAGGCCGGAACAAACAACGTGAGTTCCGGCATCCAGGGACAATGCCGGAACTCGCTCGGCCCGGCCAATCGATCCGGGTTTCGTGTGGTCAATGATTAAGGCGATCAGGATCTTAATCCACGAAATGAAACTCATTCAGCCCCAGCAGCGCCTGCAGGTAATCGTTCCAGCGGGCGGCTTGTTCAGCGTCAGACGCTGCACTGTTGGCTTGCAGGTACTCTGCTGAAAGCTCCAATTCCTGAACATTGGGTTCGCGAGCAAACAACAACCGATAATAGGCCCGCAGTCGCTCTTGATGATCTTCGATCGGTTTCAGTCGTTCATAAAGGGCTGACGACTGTTGTTCCATCCACGCCGAATTCAGAACAAACAACTGCTGCAAGGGAGTCGTCGTTGGGTCGCGTCGTGGACTGTGGGAACTGGCTTCCGGAAAATCATGCATCCGCAACATCGGATGCAGTTCTTCTCTCTCTACCTTCACGTAAATCGTGCGACGCACGTTGTTGAGATCATCGATTGGCTGCGAAGGACCTCCAATTCTCAGATCCAGTTTTCCGCACACAGCCAGCGTCGCATCACGCCACATTTCGATATCCAGCCGACGACGATTTGATCTCCACAGAAGATTATTGGCCGGATCAACAAGATTGCCGTCGTCTCGAAAAGCAGCCGACTGCCGATAAGTCGCCGACAGAAGGATCTCGCGATGCAGCCACTTCAGGTCCCATCCATGATTCACGAACTCTGCCGCCAGATACTCCAGCAACTCCGGATGTGTCGGCCGATCTCCCTGTGCACCGAAGTCGCTCGGAGTACGCACCAGCCCGGCATTGAAATGCTGGTCCCAGATTCTGTTGACAATGACTCGAGCCACCAGGCCTTGTGACTTCGTCAACAACGATTCAGCCAGTTCGGCTCGACCACTACCCTGTGTGAATCGCGACTCTTCAACCGGTTGAAAAACTTTCAGATAACGTCGCGGTACGACTTCACCAGGATTCGACGGATTGCCTCGGCGAAACACCGGAAGATCTCGAAACTCGCCTTCACGATACTCAAGCCTTGTGCGATCGGTTCCATCCGGCTGCACATACAGACTGGCTTCACGCAACACGTGAGCCCAGGGCAATTCGACATTCGGATTCGCGGCTTTCAAATCAGCGATCTGCTTTTCAACGGCTTCCGCCTCAGGAGATTTCTGCTCCTTGAGTGGCTTCAATTTGGCTTCGAGATCTTTGATCTGTTGCCGCACGGCCTTCACAGTCGCAACTTCCGACGCAGGCAGCAGCGGTCGTTCATCAAGCTGCGAACTCGCGAAGACTCCGGCCAGCCCGTAATAATCCTGTGTCGAGATTGGATCAAACTTGTGGTCATGGCATCGAGCACAGGAGACTGTCAGTCCCAGAAACGTGCGAGAAACTGCATCGATCCGTTCATCCCATTCATCAGCAACGATCTGCTCGATCACCGATGGAGCAAGAGCCAGTTCTTTCCAATAGGTTGGACTCAGGCCGATGAATCCGAGCGCCGCAAGATCGGCTGGCGGTGTTTCGGGAATCAGATCGGCCGCGAGTTGCAGTCGGAGAAACTGGTCATAAGGCATGTTCTGATTCAACGCCTGAACGACCCAGTCACGATACAACCAGCCGCGATCTGTCGGACTCTGCCATTCTGGTGTGAAGTCCGTGTATCTTGCCAGATCCAGCCACACTCTGGCCCATCGCTCTCCGAAATGGGGTGACGCGAGCAATCGATCGATCACTTGCTCGATTGCATCAGGCGACTGATCGTTGACGAACGCATTCAGCTCTTCAGGAGTTGGCGGCAATCCAATAACGTCAAACGTGAGCCGTCTGAGTAATGTCGCGCGGTCAGCTTCCGGATTGGGAGCCAGCTTGTGCTCGTTCAGCCGAGCCAGAATAAAGGCATCGAGAGGACGACGAACCCAGTCGTTTTCTCCTGCTGGCACGGGCGCAGAATTCAGAGACTGAAACGACCAGAACTGCCGAGCAGATTCATAATCGATTTCATGGGTGGCAGGTCTCGGAGCCACTTTGTATTCCGGCAAAACTGCACCGTCATTGATCCATCGCTCAAGGACAGCGATCTCGGCGTCGGGTAGTTTTCCTTCCGGAGGCATCTGAAGATCAGCGTCGGAATATCGCACCGTGTGAAGCAGGAGACTCTTGGCTGTGTCTTCCCTTGAAATAATCAACCCTCGACTTCCGCCAACAGCAATGCCCTCTGCCGTATCCAGAATCAGGCTTCCGTTGTCGGGGCCTTTCTCAGTCGAGTGACATTCATAACAGCGTTGAGCCAGCAAGGGCCGGACCGTTGTTTCAAAGTACTCCAGCTTCGCCGGATCAGCCTGCGTGACACTTGGGCCACTTGTCTGGATTGCGACAGGATCATTTGAAAAAACGATCCGGCAAAAGAACGAACTCAAGACGAAGAACCATCCGCTCAAGTTCCGCGATATACGAGTTCCAGCGCGTTGCAACATAGGATCTCTGCCAAATTCAAAACTGGCCCGCGAACTTGAAACCACACGTGGTCGTCTTCAGCGCATCGGTCAAGGCCGATACAAAAGCCTTCACGACCAGCGTACCACCATTCTATTTTGCCTGCTCGTTAAAACGCAAACTGCATTTGAGATTCGAATGCGGCTTACCTGATCGTTGTGTGCCGCAGAGTCACCGCATACATGTGGTTCTTCGGAATTCTCAGATCCAGCACATTCAAAAGGTGTATCCCGCCAGTTGCTGCCAGAGCAGAAGTTTCTTGTTTTCGCGGCAAGTCGATCAAGCGGCATGCGATGACAGCGGAAGCCGTGCGCTCGGTCCTGCGCTGTGAGTTGAATTGCGTGAAGTGAGCATGCTGACGCTGCTTTCTTCCGTTTGCCCGAACCAATCCAGGGCGTGAACTCACCTCATTTATCCCCTATTGCTCTGGCTGACGAGAGATTCACAATGCCGCGGAAAAGTCTGTCTTCGTTTTTGAATCTGTTCAACATTCGATTTCTACGGAAAGACTCGACGCCACAAGTCCAGGAATCGCATGGTTGAAGTTTCTGCTTCCACGATGCATTCTTTGGAAGCTCTGGAAGACCGCACTCTCCTTAGTGTTTCGGTCACACTGGCCACAACGTCGCTGTCGGCCTCAGCCACAGAAGTTGTCATCAATGGGACAGACTTTGATCCCATCGTCTCCAATAACACCGTAACATTCAACAAAGGCGCGGTTGGCGTCGTGACAGCCGCAACGGCTACGTCGTTGACGGTAACTTTTACGACGGAACCGTCCTCCGCAGGAAATCTCACTGCCGTTGTTACCTCCAACAGCGTCAGCAGCGGTTCTCCTGTTCAGGTCGCCACGGTGGTCCCGGATGTGATCAACAATCCTGCAACCATTGCTGCCAGTGAAACGACGCTCCTGATCGATGGCTATGGCTTCGACACAACGGCCTCCAACAACACCGTTACGTTTAACAATGGAGCGGTGGGAACAGTCGCATCAGCAACTGCGACTCAGCTGACCGTAACGCTTACCACAGCCCCGACGACGGCCGGAGCATTGAACGCAACTGTCGTCACCAATGGAGCCAGTGGCACGGCAACACAGGTAGCGACTGTCGCTCCGGTGGTGACCAGCAGTAGCGCATTTCTGGCAGCGAACGCCAACTCCGTCATCATCGCAGGGTTGGGGTTTGATACGACGCTGGCCAACGACGGTATCACGTTCGACAATGGAGCTGTTGGAACAATCACTGCTGCCACTTCAACTTCGATAACGGTCAGCCTGACAACACGCCCTGTCACCGCAGGTAGTTTCACAGCAGTCGTAACCAGCAATGGCGTCAGCAGTGGTGCTCCGGTGCAGGTAGCACTTGTAACACCAGTCGTTACCTCGTCAACCGCACAGGTCGCGGCTAATGCATCGACCATCACAATCAACGGCTTTGGGTTTGACCCTACTGTCGCCAATAACGCAGTCACACTAAACAACGGTGCTGTCGGATCCATCACATCGGCAACGCCAACTTCGATGACGGTCTCGTTTTCAACAAAGCCTGCGACAGCCGGCAGTTTGACGGCGATTGTCACGACAAACAGTCAAACAAGCGGAAGCGGCACACAGATTGCAGCCATCACGCCCGTGGTTACAAGTAGTACGGCAAGCCTTGCAGCAAATGCCGCGACTGTCGTAATAGCAGGTTTAGGCTTTGACACAACCGCTGCCAACAACTCGGTTGTGTTCAGCAGCGGGGCCGTTGGAACGGTGATTTCGTCCACTGCGACATCAATGACTGTCGGATTCGACACATCGCCCGACACGATGGGCAGTTTGACCGCCGTCGTCACAACGAATAGCCTCGGCAGCGGTTCCGGCGTGCAAGTAGCCACAGTCAAACCAGTCGTGACCAGCAGTACTTCGAACCTTCTGGCCAACGCCTCAACGATGACGATCAGCGGCTTCGGATTTGATTCAACGACACCTTCGAACAATACCGTTCAATTCAACAACGGAGCCGTGGGGACCGTCACCGCAGCAACTGCGACCTCGCTGACAGTCAGCTTCTCAACGAAACCAAAAGCTGCAGGAAGTCTGACGGCCATCGTCACGACAGGCGGACAAACAAGTGGCACTGCGGTTCAGGTGGCCACCGTTAAACCGGTCATCACCAGCAGTACTGCCGCTTTGGCTGCAAGCTCCAATACTGTGACGATCAGTGGTTTCGGATTTGACCCGATTGCATCCCGAAACACTGTTGTTCTGAATAACAGTGCGGTTGGAACGGTGACCTCTGCGACCAACACATCGCTGACGGTTACGTTCTCAACACGACCAGCCACCGCCGGCAGCCTGACCGTTATCGCGACAACCAACAGCCAGAACAGTGGCTCGGCGGTGCAAGTCGCCCAAATTACTCCCGTGGTCACCAGCAGCACCGCCAGCCTGTTGGCAAACGCGTCCACGCTGACGATTAATGGATTTGGCTTTGATCCGACGGCAGCTAATAACTCGGTGACTTTGAACAACGGAGCCGTTGGAACTATTGCTTCCGCAACGGCCACAACACTGACTGTCACTCTCACGACGAAGCCTTCGAAAGCAGGCAGCCTGACAGCCATCGTGACAACAAACACGGAAACCAGTGGCTCCGCAACCCAGGTCGCAACTGTGACACCGGTAGTTCTGGCCAACTCCGGCAACGTGCTCAGGGCCAGTGCGACAACACTGACAATCATCGGAAGCGGATTCGATACGACGCTGGCCAACAATGCAGTTACCTTTAACAACGGTGCAGTAGGCTCAGTATCGGCCGCAACGGCAACTGCGCTGACCGTATCGCTGACAACCCTGCCAACGTCCGTTGGAAATCTGTCCGCAATTGTTGTCACAAACGGCGTGTCGAGCGGTGCATCGGTCGTGGTGGCATCTGTTGTTCCATCCGTTTCGGTCAGTACAGCAGGCCTCGCAGCAAATGTCAGTACGGTAACAATCAATGGTCTGGCGTTTAGTACGACAGCTTCACAGAACACCGTGGTGTTCAATAACGGGGCCGTCGGCACTGTCACTGCCGCGACAGCAACTTCTTTGACAGTCACGTTCTCCACGAGGCCATCAGCCGCCGGCAGCTTGACAGCGATCGTCACAACGAACAGCAAATCCAGTGGAGCAGCGGTTCAGGTCGCAAATGTCACTCCCGTGATAACGACTGCCAGTACAACTATCGCGGCGAACGCCAGTACTGTCGCAATTAGTGGATTTGGTTTTCACACCGTGCCAAGCCGAAACATCGTCACCTTTAACAACGGCGCCGTTGGCATTGTCACTGCGGCCACCGCGACTTCATTGACCGTCACCTTCTCCACCAAACCGACTGTCGCCGGGACTCTCACAGCTTCAGTTACATCCAACAGTATCGTTGGCAGCTCTGCCGTTCAGGTTGCCCTGGTACGACCAGTTGTGACAACGAATACGACAGCACGCCTGGTCGCGAACGCCAGCAGCATGACGATCACAGGCACCGGGTTCTCGACAACAGCAGCCAATAATACGGTGGTCTTCAATAATGGTGCTGTCGGAACCGTAACCGCCGCAACAGCCACAACGCTCACGGTGAATCTGACAACGGCTCCCACTTCTGCCGGAAGTTTGACAGCCATTGTCACAACCAACGGTCGGAGCAGCGGAACAGCCGTCCAGGTTTCAACCGTCGTTCCAGTGGTAACCAGCAGCACATCAAGCCTGTTGGCCGATGCCACAACTCTGACGATCAGCGGGTTCGGATTTGATACAGCGGCAGCCAATAACACGGTGGTCTTCAACAATGGTGCTGTCGGAACCGTAACTGCCGCAACAACGACATCACTAACGATTACCTTCAGCACAAAACCGACGTCACCGGAGGTTCTGACAGCCGTAGTGACCAGCAACTCCGTCAACAGCGGGGCGCCAACTTCCGTCGCGACAGTCTATCCTGTAGTAACAAGCAGTACGACAACTGTCGCTGCAAATGCCACAACTGTCACCATTAACGGACTGGGATTCGATTCGGTCGCAGCCAACAACATCGTGACCCTGAATAACGGCGCGGAAGGCACCGTCACTTCAGCGTCTGCAACGTCGCTCACTGTCACATTTACCACGAATCCGACAGAGGCAGGGTCACTGACCGCCGTTGTCGTGTCAAATTCACTGTCAAGCGGGGCCGCTGTTGAAATCGCGAACATCGTTCCTGTGGTGACCACTGAAACAGCAAACAACATCACTGCAAACACGAACACTCTGACTATCAATGGAATCGGCTTCGACACAACAGCTGCAAACAACACGGTGACGTTCAATAACGGAGCTATTGGAACTGTTAACACGGCAACGGCTACAAGTCTTTCGGTAACTTTCTCTACGCTGCCTGCGACTGCCGGACCATTGACCGCCATTGTGACGACCAATGGCATGAGCAGCGGATCCGCTGTTCAGGTTGCTACGATTATTCCTGTCGTGTCGACCAGCAACGCTAACCTCGCTGCTAATGCAACAACCATTACGATTTCCGGATTCGGATTTGACCCGATCGCAGCCAACAATGAGGTTGAGCTTAATAATGATGCGGAAGGCACAGTGACTGCCGCCACCGCCACTTCATTGACTATCACGCTGACTACTCCACCGACGACCGCAGGCAATCTTACGGCCGTAGTCACCACCAACACTCTGGACAGCGGACCAGCAATCAAGGTAGCCACCGTAATTCCTGTGGTGACGAGCAGCACTGCGAGTCTCGCGGC
>JBILXT010000248.1:0-10565 GCA_044378235.1 Planctomycetaceae bacterium | reverse complement strand
TCATTACGCTGGGGTTATGGTCTGTTGTCTGGATTGCTGATGCGGTTCGTCGGCCGGGCTGGCGATGTTCGGAATGTGATCAGCGAGTTGGGTGAAATGTGAGCGATGGATGGTGCCAATCAGATCCAGCATCGCCCGATGAAGTCATTTTCAACGGTTCTTTTCTTCTCTCAGAGTGTTCCCGTTTGGAGTATCCATGCAGACGATTGGGGTCGGAATCATCGGCAGTGGTTTCATGGGGCTGACGTACAGCGAAGTTGCTGCAAGGCATGTTCAGGGGTGCAAACTGGTCGCGATCGCCGGCGGGCGACGAGCTGCGCAGTTGGCTGCTGATTACAACGTGCCGGCCGAGGCGACGGTGGAGTCCTTGCTGTCACGCGATGATGTGCATGCTGTTGTTTTGGCGACGCCGGATATTGATCGGCTCAGGTTAACTCAAATGGCGGCTGCTGCGGGCAAGCATGTGCTGGCCGAGAAGCCGATGGCGCCAACTGTCGCTGAATGCGATGCCATGATCGCCGCTTGTGCAGCGGCAAATGTGAATCTCTCGGTGGTTAAGACGGAGCGGTTTCGCAAGATCACTCGAAAGGCCAAGGAACTGATCGACGATGGGACGGTCGGACCGATTCAAATGCTGCGAACGGTTTCCGCTTTTCCGCTTCCGTTGTCACGCCAGCTATTCGACGAACGAGCCTGGATGTCGGATCCCAAAGGCGGTGGACTCTTTATGGGAATGGCATCGCATAACACGGATTTTCTGCGATGGCTGACCGGCCGCAATGCCGTCAAAGTGTTTGCTCAGGCCACGACATACAGTGACATCGCCGGACCGCCACTTTCGGTGATGGCTCAGATTGTGTTTGAAGACAACATCATGGCGCAGATGTGGATTACGGGCGAGCTGCCGAATCCAAGTCTGCCCAGCAGTGAAGTTCGGTTTCAGGTCTTTGGTCGAGATGCCATGCTGGATCTGGAGAACTTCGAGTTTCTGGATGTCGGCAAAGGCGACAAGTGGGAGCGTGTTTATACTCCGGAGCGGTTCGATTATCTGAAAGAACCGAAGTCGCCGATCCGCTTGTTTCCGCACATTGGCGTTATTCAGGAATTCATCGACAGTATCCGTGAACAGCGTCCGCCTAAAGTTGGTGGTGCTGAAGGTCGAGCCGCAGTGGAACTGTGTGAAGCGTGTTTGATTTCCGCAAGAACCGGACAGGCTGTGACCTTGCCGCTATGACGTGATTTTCATTCTGGACAGAAACGAGGATCACCATGAGCGAACAAGCGGCCGAGACGACTTCCGCGGGCTGTGGACTTTCGTGGCCTGAACAGCGGCGTAATCTGATTTTGTTTGCTCTGTGTACGGGAACGCAGTATCTGGCGGCTCCGGTTCTTTACGTCGGCATTACTCAAGCTTCACTGTGTGATCGCCTCGGAGCTGACGCCAGAACTTCGAACTTACCTGGTACGTTGTTCTTCGCAATGACCGCCATGCCGGCTCTTTACGCGTGGCTCTCTCCCGGAGTTGGGGCATTACGTCGTAATCTGGGGCTGCTTTATGGGACGTCGGCCATCATGCTCGGGATGCTGGCCATCACGTTGTCATTACCAGTTTCCGATTCATTCAAACTGTGCATGGTGATTCTGCAGGGAGGTGTTTCCGGAGCCGTCATGCCCGCTGCGATTGGGTTGCTTTGGGAAGTGATGGGCCGAGGCTCCGATGAGTCGCGTCGTGGCCTGGCCTTGGGGCTGGCTTTTGGTGCGGGGCCGCTTCTCGCTGTCCTTGGTTCTCTGGGGCAAACCGCTTTGCTGGGCGGAGACTTATTTGGATGGCACTTTGATGGGCTCGCGTATCCTCGCAACTTCATCATTCTGTTTGCTGCAGGTGTTCCAGTGATGGGCCTTGCTGCAGCTGTCTCGCAGTTATTCGTGATTCAACCGGTTGCTCAGGAGCAGCCCCGAGAACCGCTTTCGGCGGTCAGGGGATTGCTCGTTGGAATCCTGTTAATGCTTGTCTCGATCGCATCGATGCATGTTGCTGACAGTCCGATTGATCCGGCGAATGGAGCAAGCGCAGGATTACTCAATTCCGGACAGTTTTTTCGCGTGCTGGGAATTCTTTCTGCTGTCGGTGCAGTCGTCGCGTTTGTGACTCATTTTCGATCAGTCCTCCAGCAACGCATTTTGTTGTTGGCCACCGTGGTGACAATCCTGATGTATGCAGGCAACGTGATTCCATCGAACATGAACCTGTATTCCGGCGAGGCATTAGGAGATCTTCCGGAGAAGTATGCCGGCGTGCAGAACATGCTGCGGTTTGGGTTCAAAGTCGTCGCCGGAGCAATGCTGGGATGGCTGCTGACGCGCACCAATCCTCGCGTGGGAATTCTGGCGACCGCATCAATCTTTCTGCTGGCTCAAATCTGGGCGATGTGTGTGACTGGACCATGGTATCTGGTCGCCTTCGGAATCCATGGAGCTGGTGAACTGGTTGGGGTTTATGCCCCAAACTACATTGTGTCGGCCTCACGTCGTGATCAACTTCGGCGCAATATGGCTTTCGTAACAATGCTGATGGTTCCCGCCGCCCCGGCCGGGTACTTGTTTGGTGCTATCGTTGATGCCGTGAAAAGTTCCGGCTGGACTGCCCTCGGGATGAACAGTACCGCACTGGGGTTTCGGTTGAGTTTTCTTGTGTGCGGGTCGTTTATTCTGACGGGAATCGTGCTGGCGGTTCTGCTGCTGCCAGCAAAGCCACGGCCAGAAGAACCCGCATAAACTTAGCCCAGCACTTCCTGTACAACTCTGGCCGGGAGAACTCCTGTCAAACGGAAATCCAATCCTTGCGCTCGCACGGTTAAGCGTTCATGGTTGATGCCCAGTTGATGCAATAACGTGGCATGAATGTCACGCACATGCACGGACGGACCAACAGGACCGAATCCGAACTCATCGGTTTCGCCGAACGAGATTCCCGGCTTGAATCCACCACCGGCAAACCACATCGTAAACGCATCGATGTGATGATTGCGACCAGTTGATTCGCGAAGTTCGCCCATCGGAGTTCGCCCGAATTCTCCGCCCCAGATAACAATAGTATCTTCGAGCAAACCACGTTGCTCCAGATCTCGAATCAAGGCCATGCCGGGTTGATCGATCTCGTGGCTGATTGCTGGCAGATGTTGTTCGAGATTCTCTGTTGGTCCACCGTGATGATCCCAGTTGGTGTGATAGAGCTGCACGAAGCGAACGCCGCGTTCCACCAATCGCCGTGCAAGCAGGCAGTTGCGAGCAAAACTGGATTCTCCCGGATCTTTGATGCCGTACAGATCCAGCGTTTCTTTTGTTTCACTAGCCGTATCCATCAGCTCCGGCGCGCTGGTTTGCATCCGGTAAGCCATTTCGTAAGCGTTGATTCGTGTCGCGATTTCTTCATCACCCGTGGCTGCAAGTCGCTGAGAATTCAGTGCTCGCACGGCGTTGAACACGCCAGCCTGTTGTTCATCGGAAACAGATTCGGGAGTCGTCAGATTCAGGATTGGTTCGCCCTTGTTACGCAGCGGAACACCCTGAAACGTTGTCGGCAGCATGCCACTGCCCCATAGCACGGAACCACCGCGAGGGCCTCGGGGACCGCTTTGCAGGACGACAAAACCCGGCAGGTCGGAGCATTCACTGCCCAGACCGTAAGTCAGCCATGCCCCGAGACTCGGTCGGCCGAACTGACCGCTGCCTGTGTTCATGAACAGCTTGGCCGGTGCGTGATTGAAGAGGTCTGTCTTGCACGTCTTGATAAAGGTCAGTTTGTCTGCAACGCTCGCCGTATAAGGCAACAGGTCGCTGAACCATGCTCCGCTCTCGCCGTGTTGACGGAAGCGACGTTTCGTTCCCAGCAGATTTGTCCGATGGCTGCTGGCCATGAAGGCGAAACGTTTCCCTTCGAGATAGCTCTGTGGCATCGGTTCGCCGTTGAGCTTATTCAGCATCGGCTTATGGTCGAACATGTCAAGCTGTGACGGTCCGCCTGCCATGAACATGTAGATGACGCGTTTGGCCCGAGCCGGGAACATCGTCTCCTTCGGGGCGAGCATGCTTTTTTGAAGCTCATTCGCTGCCACATCATTGGAGTCAGTCAACAGGTTGGCCAAGGCGATGGAACCGAGTCCAACTCGGCAATCGTTGAAGAAATGTCGTCGAGTTTCTTCTCGCAGGATTTGGTGATCGTTCATGCGTTATTCTCGCGTCACAGTTTCATCAAGATTCAAAAGGACTCTTGCCGCGCTGAGTGTGTCCAGTTGCTTCAACACTGCCAGCTCATTCTCCGACGGTGTCCTGGAGGTACAGCGTCGGAATGCTGTCTCCAGTCCTTCTTTCTGAATCAGCTTGTCCATCGCCTGCGCGAATTCAAAGAAGGCGGCATCATTCATCAGAGCGAGTGCCTGCAGAGGAGTGTTACTGCGAACTCGCCGAGTACAGGTGCTGTAGCCGTCTGGTGCGTCGAATACGTTTAGCGACGGCGGCGGCGTCGCCCGGTAGACGAACGTGTAGAGTCCTCTGCGATAGCGGTCTTCGCCTTCACTGACATTCCATGCTCGGTTGGACTGTCCCAACCCCATGACTCCCTGAGGAATCGGTGGGAACACGGGAGGCCCACCGACTTTTGCGGACAACAATCCGCAGGAGGCAAGACTAACATCTCGTACGATCTCCGCGTCCAGTCGGAGTCGTCTCTGTCGGGCCAAAAGTTCGTTGGTGCGATCCTTTTCTCGAATGTCGAGGCGATCGTTGGAGCTTTGGCGGTACACATGGGAGGTGACAATCAGGCGATGTAGCTCTTTCAGGCTCCAGCCGCGATCCATAAACTCGACGGCGAGCCAATCCAGCAACTCAGGATGTGACGGCGCTGAACCTTGAAGGCCGAAATCGTTTTCGGTTTCGACGATGCCGCGACCAAAGTACTGCTGCCAGACTCGATTGACGATGACGCGAGCGGTCAATGGATTGCTGCGGGAAACAATCCACTTCGCGAGATCCAGACGATTCGTCTTTTCGCCAGGATCGTCCATCGCATGCAGGGCTGACGGTGTTCCACAGGACACTTCTTCGGCAGGACGAGTAAAATCGCCTTGGACGAACACGGTTGTCTTTCGAGGTGTCGCCAGTTCCTTCAGGACCAGAGTTGTTGTGTTCTTTTCCAGTTGCTTATCAACCTGCTGCAACTGCGTATGGAGGTCCTGAAACAAGGAGTCGTTTTTCCCAGGGCCTTCGGCGTACAGGCTGCGTCGCTGAGCGTCGTTACGTTTGCCGACTTCCAGATCAAGGGTCTTTTTCAGGTCTGCCGGAAACGCGTCTCTTTGCTCTTTGGTGAGCGAGGCTTCCCATGCCGTCAGTGCTTCGTTCGCGGCTTTGACGAGTTCATCAATCCCGGCAACCAGTTGCTTTCTTTGCTGCTGGAGTGCTGGTGCATCAATGCCGTCTTCATAAATTGTCAGGCTGGGTTCTTCCTGATTATTGAAGAAGGCAAAGAACTGGTAGTACTCCTTCTGCGTGATCGGGTCAAACTTATGACTGTGACATTGTGCACAGCCGATGGTCAGTCCCAGCCAGACGGAGCCAGTAGTCGCTGCTCGATCAAACACGCTGTCGATGCGAAACTGTTCGGGGTCAATTCCTCCTTCCTGGTTGATCTGAGTATTTCGGTGGAATCCCGTGGCAATTTGTTGTGAGACTGTGGCGTCAGGAAGCAGGTCGCCAGCCAATTGTTCTACAGTGAACTGGTCGAACGGCATGTCATTGTTCAGAGCACTGATCACCCAATCGCGGTACTTCCAGATTTGTCGAGGAGCATCGACCGAGTATCCATTGCTGTCTGCATAGCGAGCCTGATCCAACCACCAGCGTCCCCAGCGTTCGCCATAAGCGGGGCTCTGGAGTAACCGATCGATCAGATTCTGGAAGGCTTGGTTCGGGTCTTGATTCGAGTCCGCGACGAACTCATCGATCTCGGCCAGCGAAGGAGGCAATCCGGTCAAGTCCAGAGAAACTCGCCGCAACAGCGTAATCCGGTCCGCTTCAGGAGACGCCGCAAGACCCGAAGCGGCCAGTCGTTCCCTGATAAATATGTCAATTGGGTGTGTGACTGGCGATGAATCCTGATTTTCTACGATCTGTGGAGGTTCCGTCTTTGCCGGGATAATGAACGACCAGTGTTTTTCGTATTGGGCACCCTGGGTAATCCACTGTTTCAGTGTTTCAATCTCTTGCTGCGACAGTTGTTTTCCCAACTCCGCAGGTGGCATCACCAGAGCATGATCAGCGGAAGTGATTCGGTGAATGAGCTCGCTCTGATCGGGCTCTCCGGGTTTGATCGCGACCGTTCCGGATGCCAGAACGGCTAGTGATCCGTCCTGTGAATCAAGACGTAAGCCCGCTTCTCTTTTCGTCTGATCGAAACCGTGACAGGCGAAGCACTTTTCCGCGAGAATGGGTCTGATGTCGCGGTTGTAGAGTATATCGCCAGCCTGAGCATGTGCTGGCGCCACTGTAAGTGCGGTTACTAACAGGCAACGACAGACAAGCAAAATCTGCAACGAGCGGAAGCCAGCTAGTCGCATAGAGAGCCTCCCGAAAGAGCGTGGCTTGGTAACGGTCATTGACGATGACATATTCTGACTAGACTCGTACAGAATCAATACTGCTCCGGTTGCCTGTTTTGGGCAGACAAATTTTTTCAAACCAGTGGCTTCGCTTTGTGAACTCGGAGATTCAAACGGTTCCCCGCGATTTCACTTCACTCGTCTTCACGACAATTGTGGTCGTCTGTAAACGTGAACACAATTCTCCTCGCCCCAGGCAAGCAGGTTTTCTCTTGAACGCAGTTCAGAGGCGACGCAAGTCGACGGTTTTCGATTCTTCGAAAACTCTGGCGGAGTGTCAGGGTGTCATTTCTACGGAGCAATTGCCTTTCCGACTTTTGGCGTTCAGCGACACTGTGGAGATCTTCGTCATGCACCAAACCGCAGGTTTGGATGGTTGGCAAACGGTTTCCTTGGCACGATTTGTGATGTAGGTGCTTTGTTATCCGAGGCTCATTTTGATTTATGTCGTCTGCCTAACCACGGAGCTTGTTTTTTGTGCAAGGGGCTGAAAGGATCGCGTCGCGTTTGTTCCGAAGACGGGTGGTCAAGTTCACGGTTATCTTACCGCTGGCGATGTTCTTTAGTTGCTGAATTTGAGATCATCACTCAGGCATGAAAGCCATGTTATTGGTTGAATGATGTGTCAAGAGAAAGTTTGTTTCGGCTTTGATTGATGCCGGAGGCATTTCGTGTTGTTGATCGAAGATCTCATTTCTCAGGCCTACATTGGCCCCGGATCCGGAATTGCATTTCTCGGTTCGTTCCTGGTGCTGTTAACAGCTATTGGCCTGCTTTTCGTTTCTATTCTGACATGGCCCGTAAGATTTCTGATCCACTATGTTCGGCGATGGAGACTACAGCTGAAGCCACTGGCTTCAAGAGTTGTTGTGATCGGATTGGATGGTCTGGACCCTGGGGTAGTAAGGAGGTTGATGTCCGAAGGCAGAATGCCGTGTTTTAAAAAGCTCGCTGAAAGTGGAACCTTCACTGATCTTCAGACCACGTTACCGCCAATCTCTCCAGTCGCATGGTCGTCATTTCAGACGGGTGTGAATCCTGGGAAGCACAACATCTACGACTTCCTCAACCGTGATCTTCGAACCTATCTGCCGGAGCTGTCGTCGGCTCGAATTGTTGAAAGCAGCGCCAGAAGCTGGAGAAAGTGGTTCGGGTCCGGAGCATCTGTCAGGCTGTTGCGAAAGAGTCAGCCGTTTTGGAAGATCCTTGGAGATTTCGGAGTCTTCAGCACTATTCTTCGAGTGCCCATCACGTTTCCTCCTGAGCGATTTTTCGGGCTGTCATTGTCGGCCATGTGTACTCCTGACCTGCGCGGTTCGCAAGGATCGTTTACTCTGTTTACGACAGACCCTGATGAGGCGACGGCAGCGACAGGCGGTATTCGAGTTTTGGTTACGAAGTCTGGACGTCGAATAGATGTCTGGCTTCCGGGGCCTCCTCGGTCTTCTGGAGAAGTTCCTCCAGATTATCTGACGCTGTTACGCATTCAGGTGCTTGATGAGAAGGAACAAGTGGAAGTGAAAGTTGGAAGTGAAGTGCTTCTGCTACCACTTCAGAAAGAGTCACACTGGGTGCGAGTCAAGTTTCGTGTTGGTCGATTCCGTAGTGTCACGGGCTTGTGCAAGCTGCGGCTGGAGTCGCTCGCCCCGCATTTTCGCTTGTATGTTTCTCCGATTCATCTCGACCCTGAACGGCCGGCGATGCCGATCTCGCACCCTTTATACTTCTCGATGTATCTGGCCAGGCTGCATAATTCGTTCGGAACTCTCGGCCTCGCAGAGGATACCTGGGGGCTCAATTCCGGCGTTGTTGGCGAAGATGCTTTCCTTGAACAGGCTTGGGCCATCCACGATGAGCGTGAGCGAATGATGTTCGACTCACTGCGTCGAATGCAGCGCGGTTTGACCGTCTGTGTCTTTGACGGCCCGGATCGAATTCAACACATGTTCTGGCGACATTACGTTCCCGACCATCCCGCCAACCGGGGGCGCGACACTACTCTGCATGCTAATGTTATTGATGATATGTATGCTCACATGGATGGACTCGTGGGGCGAGTTCAGGCGGAGCTCCGTGAAGAGGATGTACTTTTCGTTATCTCCGATCATGGATTTTGTGATTTCAGTCGAGGCGTGAATCTGAATGCGTGGCTGCGTGAACATGGCTATCTGGTACTTAAGGAGTCTTCAGAATCTGGTGAGTACTTTGCTGGCGTTGACTGGTCGAAGACAAAGGCCTACTCATTTGGGCTCACCGGGATCTACATCAATCAGTCCGGCCGCGAAAAGCAGGGGATTGTGCCCATAGCAGAGACTGAAGAATTGCGTCAGGAGTTGATCGGGAAATTGACGAATCTGCAGGATGCGGAGCATCATCGTTCGGCGGTCTTTAAGGTTCACAATTGCCATAAAGAATATAGTGGTCCGTATGTTTCGAATGGTCCGGATTTGATTGTCGGTTACCAAAAGGGGTATCGAGCTTCGTGGGACAATGCTGTAGGCCGTTGTGATGGGCCCGTTTTCTGTGACAATGATCGGCCATGGAGTGGAGACCATTGTGTAGATCCGGCACTTGTTCCGGGGATGCTCCTGATGAACCGCAAACTTCCCGATGCGGTTGAGCCCTCGATTCTGGATTTTGCTCCAACAATTCTGAGTTTGTTTGGCGTACCTCGTCCACCCTATCTGGACGGAAAGTCGTGGGAGTTATTGCCGAAAAGAGATACCGTCGCTGCTGAATAAACAGCCTCTTTGGGGGGCAACTACACTGTTGCTGCTTCTGGCTGCAAAGTCCATCTTGAAGGCGCTTTTTGGGATGACTCCACGTCCCAGAGAATTGATTCTGAAACCAAAACCATGAGCCTCAAAAATCGGGAGTCTTCGGAGTTGATGACACGGCGAGGGCTCCTTCGCGCAGCTGGAGCATTGACTCTTGCCGCCGGTTGTGATGCCGGTCGTTCACCTGCGCCGGGTGATCGGCATCTTAAGCGGATGATTGTTCTTGGCGTAGACGGAATGGATCATGGTTTGGTGCAAAAGTACATTGCGGAGGGATTCCTGCCAAACTGCAAGCGGCTGATGGACATGGGGTCCATCAGCCCACTTGCGACAAGCACTCCTCCTCAGAGCCCTGTTGCCTGGTCGAACTTTATCTCGGGCACAAATCCGGGTGGGCACGGGATTTTTGATTTCATTGCTCGTGATCCGGACACGATGTTACCTTATCAGTCGATCAGTCGGCTGGTGCCGGGCCGTAAGCCACTTGCCGTCGGAAATTTTCTTCTGCCGACTTCAGCCGGCCGGATCGAAAGCCTTCGGCATGGTGCAACTTTATGGAATGAACTTGAGGGGCATGGAGTTCCCTGTACCGTGTTTCGAGTTCCCGCGAACTTTCCTCCCACCGAAGGGGAAGCACGCACGCTGGCCGGAATGGGGACACCGGATCTTCAAGGTGGCTATGGAACTTTTACGTGGTACACGGATGACCCGAAAGAGCGGACTCGAGATGTTTCCGGCGGTCGGATCGAGCGAGTTCTGATGCGAGACGACACGATGGAGTGTCGATTGCGTGGCCCCGCCAATGAGTTTTCAGCGAAGCAGGAAACGGTCGAAATTCCTCTGACGATTCACCGTGACGCGAATAATCCCGTGGTGCGTCTTGTTGTGCAGGACACGACGATCATCCTGAAAGAAAAAGAGTGGAGTGACTGGGTTGTTGTTAAGTTCCCGATGATTCCACATGTCGTTGAGGCGTCCGGTATCTGCCGATTCTATCTCAAGAGTGTACGACAGCCGTTCGGGCTCTATGTGTCTCCGATGAACATCGACCCCGCGAATCCTTCGCTGCCCTTATCGACTCCTCCAGATTATTCGAAGCAACTTGTTAAGGAACTGGGATACTATTACACACAGG
>JBILXT010000653.1:0-2976 GCA_044378235.1 Planctomycetaceae bacterium | reverse complement strand
TTCACGCTCAACACTTCACCGCGAGCTGCCACGCAGGCGTCGGAAATCACTTCGTAACCCGGTCGCCGGAAATACTCAATTGAGGGAATCAGAGCGACATCCAGCTGGCCATTCGACAAGGCGTCGGCCAAGCGGCTGGGATAGTCGAGCACCAGATTGGCCGACGGCAGCAACCCCTCAAGCCCCTCGATGAGTGGACGCGAGTTCAGGTAGCTGACGGCTCCAATCTGCATTTGAGCTGCGAGAACGGAATTTTGTGTTTGATTAGTCATGATTCGAAACATGGAGATCACTGGCTTTCGTTCCCAACGGCAGCCGAATATCGCACAGTATATGACTCGTGCGGCATCGCTCAACTGCTGAACGGGAAAAGGTTTGGGACGCTCTCATTCTTCGGTCGACTTTTTCGGCTCTGGTGACACCGCCCGGGTGAATGTCGTCTGATCCTGTTCTCCGGACTGATGCAATTGCTGCCTTCTTTCCGATCCAACCGGAATCCAGCGATGTCGTTAACCTGCATTGCGGATCGGGGTTTGATAAAACGGGACTGGCTCGTCGGTCGATCTTGCCTGTGGAACTGACGTTGTGGCTTGTTCCGACGTGCCTGTCCCGTTTTATCACGTGCGCACATCGCAAATGGGACAGGCACCGATCGCGGGCCCTGCAAATCATTTTGAAGTGTGCACTGAGATCGGAGCCAGTCCCATTTGCTCCAATCTCCGCGTGTCGGTCTCATCTTGTCTATTGGCTGACTTCTAAAGGGTTCATTATGCCGGGCAACTCAGAACTGAATATCGCACTTGTCGGTTGCGGCACTGTCGGAAGTGGAGTTGTGCGGATTGTGCAGATGTCCAGTGACCTGCTGACTCAGCGCACGGGCCGTTCGATTCGGCTGCGTCGAATCGTCGTGCGAGATCTGGCAAAGAAGCGAGATGTGGATCTGAGTGGTATCCCGATTTCGGATGACATCCAGACCGTTATCGCTGATCCGGAGATTCAGGTGGTGATTCATGTCGTGGGAGGGATCAATCCTGCACGAGCCGATATCACCAGTCTGCTGGAAGCAGGGAAAGATGTGATCACCGCCAACAAAGCCCTGCTCTATGCTCATGGCGCAGAGCTGTTCGGGCTGGCTCATAAGCTGGGACGCACAATCTGTTTTGAGGCGGCCGTAGCCGGTGGTATCCCGATCATCTCTGCGGTGACGACGGCCTTGACCGCGAACCGAATTGTTTCCATCGAAGCGATTCTGAACGGTACAAGTAACTTTATTCTGAGTCGAATGCTGGATCGTCGCCAGACTTATGAAGATGTGTTGACGGAAGCTCAGGCTCGAGGATACGCCGAAGCAGATCCCGCGATGGATGTGGATGGCACAGATGCCGCGCAGAAGCTGTCGATTCTGACTCAACTGGCGTACGGAACGGCTGTGCCCCTGGATGCGATCGTTCGTCAGGGAATTCAGCACATTGAATTGCTCGACCTGCTGGTCGCTGCAGAGCTGGGATACCGCGTGAAATTGCTGGCGACATCTCGATTGTCAAAGGGCCGGCTGGAGATTGCTGTTCAGCCGACGCTGGTAAAGGCAGATCGTCCGGCAGCTCTGACGAATGGAGCGGACAACATCGTCAGCATCGAAGGCGACGCGGTCGGTCTGATGCGATTCTCCGGAGCTGGCGCGGGGCAGATGCCAACAGCGTCCGCTGTGATGGCCGATGTGATCGATTACGCCACCGGTCGAGCCGCGATTACCTTTCAATCATTGCAGCGATTGCAGTCACGAGAATCCATTCCGCTGCAGCCGCAGGAGGAACTCAGTCGTCGTTACTATCTGCGGTTCACTGTCGCTGACCGGCCTCACGTGCTGGCCGACATCGCCGACATTCTGGGGCGCAACGAGATCAGTATCAGCAGTGTTCGCCAGGATGAGACGGCCGACGTGGATGATCTGTCCGGGGTGGCTCGTCTGGTGATTATGACTCATCGCACGACGGAAGGCCGGCTGCGATCTGCTGATGCCGCGATCGCAAAGCTGCAGTCACTTCGCGGCAATCGAATTCGCATGCCGATCGCGGACTGAAAAGGGCATCGTCCGCGCGGAGTGTTGAAAGAGTTGTTTACCGCCCAGCCGGAGGCGCCGGCCAGCGCAGAAGCCGGCGCCTCCGGCTGGGCGGTAAACGAAGCAACCAGACAAATAAAGGCTGAGCCCATCTCGCGATTTTGGTTGCCATACTGGTTTCCAGACCGGGCTCCACCGACGCGAGGTCGATAGGGGCCGATATTCCCGCAACTCATGCGAATTCGTCCGCCAGAATCGCGTGCCTGTACCGGACGGAGTCAGCGGTCTACAATTCCGCCCCGCTGCTCCGGACGCTTCCGCTGGAAACAAGGCCGTTGGCGGCGGAAAAATGCTGTCTGGTGTTACGAATGTCTATGATTTTCTGCAAGGAATAGTTCGTTGAGTTCAGATCGTCAGGACAAAGACTTCTGTCTGGCTGAGCTGGCTCGTACCAGTGGAGAATGGCTGCGCGGAGATGGACCGGAGTCGGATATTGTGATTTCCAGCCGAGTCCGGCTGGCTCGCAATGTGGCCGGTTTTCCATTTATCACGCGAGCCGCGGCCGACGTGCGTTTTCAGATTGTGCAGCAGGTCCAGGCCGCTCTGAAATCAGAAATCCTCGGTCGCCCGGTTCACCATGTGAACGTCGAGACTCTGACATCGCTCGACAGCCAGCTTCTGATGGAACGTCAGTTGATCAGCCGCGAGCTGGCTCGTGGAGATGGTCCTCGCGCCGTGGCGATCAGTGAGGGCGAACGTCATAGTGTGATGATCAATGAAGAAGATCATCTGCGAATTCAGGTGCTGCACAGTGGCTTTGCACTGGATGATTGCTGGCAGGAATGTGATGCGCTCGACAATCAGATTGAAGCGACCGTTCCGTTCGCGTTTCATCCGCAGTTGGGATATTTGACCGC
>JBILXT010000247.1:0-10571 GCA_044378235.1 Planctomycetaceae bacterium | reverse complement strand
ATCGTCTTCAGGCTGCCGGCTTGCCGAACCTGTTTATTCCATCTTCCGACAGCTTCATTCAGGTCGAGCAGATTCCGTTGCTGGGCACCGGCAAACTTGATCTGCGAGGCATCAAGGAAGTCGCATTGGCGAAGTGCGGGAAGTAGCCGTTTGCTGAAACAGACATGAAGGTCCTTGACAAAATAACCGCGCCGGTTTATCGTTTATCGTCGATATATAATTTGGGGGCGGTTTTCGTGGCGAAGCAAACAGTCAAAAAAAAGCCGTGTCGTGACGAAACCGAACCGTGCCGGTTGCCTGCGGATCAGTTGGCCGAGCAAATTGCAGCGCTGGCATGGGCAATTGCGCATCCGGCTCGAGTGCGAATTCTGCGTTTGTTGATCAGTCGCAGTACGTGTGTTTGTGGCGAGATCGTCGATGAGATGCCGCTGGCCCAGTCGACGGTTTCGCAGCATCTGAAGATCCTGAAAGAATCGGGACTGGTGCAGGGGGAAGTGGATGGCCCCAAGGTGTGTTACTGCATCAATGCAGAGAAACTGGCGATGTTGAAGTCTCTTGTTGCGTCCCTCTAACGGGATTTTTTTTGACGCCGCCTATCGTTGTTCGGCGATTTACGATTCGAATTAATGAAAGGTACCGCTATGAAAACGATCCTCATCTACGACCGACCGATGTGTTGTTCGACCGGCATCTGCGGCCCCAGCGTTGACCCTGTGTTGCCTCGCTTTGCTGCTGATCTGGACACAATCAGGAACGCCGGCCACACGGTCGACCGATTTAATCTCGCGCAGCAGCCTCAGGCGTTTGTTGAGAACAAAGAGATCCATGCACTCATCTCCACCAAAGGCACCGATGTGCTGCCAGTAGTTGTTGTTGATGGCCATGTGGTAAGCAAGGGCATCTATCCGTCGCTTGAGATGCTCCAGATGTGGACCGGTGGCGGTGTAACTCCAGCGACCACTCCTGTTGCGACACTATCCGCGACGCTGTCTTTGCCGATTGCTGATCAGAGCTGCTGCAGTGGCTCGACCGGATGCTGCTGAGCAGGTACAGCAGGTGAGCGGCAGAGTGTCCGTCCTCCGTGGACGTTCCTGGCACTGTTTTGTTTTACTCGCGAAGTCATTCAAGTCGTTTGTTCGTTGGCAGGGAAGCGGGAGTGATGGATCGATAGCATTCAACTCGGTGGGCTGACGCCCAACCGCTCGCCTGAAAGAGATCTCACATGGAATTCCTGAAGCAAACCACACGAAATCTTTTCTTCACAGGAAAAGGTGGCGTTGGGAAAACATCCGTGGCCTGCGCGACCGCCGTGCAATTGGCGGATGCTGGTCAACGAGTCCTGCTGGTCTCTACAGACCCGGCGTCGAATCTGGATGAAGTGCTGCGAACTCCGCTGGGGCATCATCCCACCGCGATTCCCTCCATTCCCAATTTGCACGCGATGAACCTGGACCCGGAACAGTCCGCCGCTGATTATCGAGAGCGCATGGTCGGACCTTATCGAACTCTGTTGCCGCCAGCTGCGATCGCCAGCATGGAAGAACAATTCTCCGGTTCATGTACTCTGGAAATCGCTGCATTTGATGAATTCTCACGGCTGCTGGGTGATGCAACGGCAACTGCTGAGTTCGATCATGTGATCTTTGACACGGCTCCGACCGGACATACGCTCAGGCTGTTGACGTTGCCATCGGCCTGGTCCGGCTTCATGGAGAGCAACACGACAGGAACGTCATGTCTGGGCCCACTCGCCGGGCTGCAGGCTCAGCAAGTTCTCTATCAGGACACAGTCAAAGCACTGAGCGATCCGGCAACGACAACACTGATCCTGGTGACTCGTGCAGAAGCCACGGCGTTTCGGGAAGCGGCTCGCACCAGTGTCGAATTGCAGGCTCTGGGTGTCGCCAATCAGCATCTGGTGATCAATGCGTTGTTCCGAGCATCTGACATCAGCGATCCGTATGCGACAGCCATGCAGCGACGCGGTGACAAGGCGATTGCCGAAATGCCGGAAGTGCTGAAGTCACTGCCGCGCACATCAATTCCGCTGACGGCAGGCGGAGTCCTGGGAGTCGAGGCGTTGCGAAGTTTGGGACAGCCGACTTCGACTGCGTCTTTGGTTTCGTCCACAGTTGGCGGTGCTTTGAATTTAGTCGACCGGACGACTCTGCCAAAATCACTGTCCGCGTTGATCGACGACCTTGCGGCACCAGGTCATGGTGTCATTCTTGCGATGGGCAAAGGCGGTGTTGGGAAAACGACCGTGGCTGCAGCCGTCGCCGTTGCGCTGGCCGAACGAGGGCTCGAAGTGCACCTGTCGACCACTGACCCGGCCGCTCATATAGCTGCGGCCGTCGCCGGGGAGACATATCCTAACCTCACTGTTAGCCGTATTGATCCGGCTGCCGAGACGGCAAAGTATTCCCACGAAGTTATGACCAGCGCTGGTGCAGGACTTGATGCATCCGGCAGAGCACTCCTGGAAGAAGATCTGCGTTCTCCGTGCACGGAGGAGATTGCCGTCTTCCGTGCGTTCGCGGATGCTGTTGCGGAAGGCACCAATCGCTTCGTGGTCCTTGATACAGCGCCGACGGGGCACACTGTTCTGCTGCTGGATTCCGCATTGGCGTATCATCGGGAGGTGACTCGTCAGGCCAGCGGAATGCCGGAGGCTGTACAGAATCTGTTGCCACGCCTGCGAGACAAACAGTTCACTCGCGTTCTGATCGTCACGCTTCCGGAAGCAACTCCTGTGCACGAAGCTGCTCAGCTGCAGCGAGACCTGCGGCGAGCCGAGATTGAACCGTATGCGTGGGTGATCAACAACAGCCTGTCGCCATTGAACGTCACTGACTCACTACTGGTCGAACGACAGAAGCATGAAGCGAAGTACATTCACGAAGTGGTCTCGGAGCAAGCCAGCCGTACGGCCCTGATCGCATGGCAGATCGAACCACCTGTGGGCCCGGAAGCACTGAAACGAGCGATGCTTGCAGAGCCGTCCGAAAGTTAAGAGCCACCTTCGCATTTTCTCAGAGGGGGAGACTTCTTGGTTCGCTCAAGTTCTGGACAAACCGAGCCAGTTTACAGTCACCGCTTTTCGCATCAGATCAACCTCACGCGGGGCTGATCAAACTCCCTGCCCAGCAAACGAGTTCGACAATTGAACGTATGCAAGAGACACTCGGCAAACCTCATTTAACTCACTGAGCCCACGATATAGCCACAGCCCAGCTACATAGCACAGCCCAGCTACATAGCACAGCTCAGCTACAGAATCGCCAGAGGATTACGCTTTGATTCCAAGGTCCCCCGTGTCACGCCAACGCGATTCATGGCATTCAGAGATTGCCAGACGTGTTCGCCCGACACGGTGCCGTTCAGCAGTTGACGATAAAGTTGCAGCAGTCGATGAATCTCGCCTGGGGATTCCCGCAGCAGTTCAATCCGAAAACGACTCACGCTCGCGTTTCGCAGGTCGGCAACAACTTCGGCGGAGCTTTGAGCAACCGCGTTAAAGAGCGTGTTGCGACATCCCACGTCGGCAACAAGAGGATGATCGACGCCTGTGCGATCTCGAAGTTCCACTTGATGCTCGTCGCACGGCCGTCCGCAATTTGTCTTGTTCGTGCCTGGTGACAGCATCGCACAGAACACGCAATGTTCCATATGAAACATTGGCATGTGCTGATGGACGACGATTTCAAGCCACTGCGAAGGCACCCACTTGACGAGTTCCATCAACTGATCGCGATTCAGGTCGTAGGACGGAGTCAACCACTGCAGTCCTTGTTGCATCAGAAACGATGCGGTCAGTTCGTTCGTCACATTCAGGGAGTAATCGCCGACAACCGGGATACCGTTATCGCGGAAGAACGCGAGACCACTCAGGTTTCTGACCAGCACGCCGTCGGGGCGATGCTTGAGCATGGCTCGAAACAAACCCATCTCATCCGGCTTTTGGATTCGCGGAGTCGCCAGCAGCAGAGCATGCCCTGATTCTCTGGCGATTTCAACGGCTTGCCGGTATTCGCGAATGTCCTGGAAGTCGACAATCAGGCGATCTGCAAATGACGCTGAGTTCGAAGCATTCTGAGGACTGGCCACCAGTTTCGTGCATTCACGCAACTGGTCCAGTGTCCGACAGAGAACGGTCAGCAGCGGTGCGGCCGAAGAGGCAACTGAAGCTGGCAATTCACTCCGCAGTCGATCGATGGCGGAATCGCGGCACAGATGAATCTCGGGCATCGGCAGAGACTTATCGAGCTGCTCAATCATCTGCTTGCGAAGTTTTCCAAGCACGCTCAGAGGAACCATCGGGCCGCCGATGATGTCTGCTTCCAGCGAGTCCAGTTGGTAAACAGTTCCGCCCAGTCGAGCAAGCTGCTCCTGCAGGACTTCCTTCGTGACGGGATGTCGCTGAGCCGACTGCAGAGTATCTTCCGACTGCACCAGACACGTACATCCGTTGGCCGCGCGAGTTTCAATCTTTAGTGGCTGACCGACTTCGGCATGGACTTTGACCTGCACGGCCACTCGACGCTGTGGATCGGCCACATCAAACGTGCGGCGAAGTTGTTGATTCAGACGAGGATCATCGGTTTTCCAGATCTGCTGGCCAACGTAAAGCTTGCCGAGATCTAAATGGCTGCGATCAAAGGTCAGATCAACCTCGCCGTTGTCTACCGATTCGTGCAGAGCTTGTCGGCCTCGGAAGACCTGGAAAACTCGTCCGCCCTGTTCGTTGCCGCCGAATCGGTCGCCATCGAACACGACTCCGTCGCCAGCCTGAACAGAATAGTCCAGACTGACAGTCACGCAGTCGCGAAGTACATTCGTGATGCGTCCCAGCAAAACACCGCGCTTGGCAGAACTTGTCGCCGGCACCAGCATTTTGTGATCGCAGCCGTTCAACCAGCCCGGTGAGAATCCTCGAGAGAAAGACTGTTCCATTTCGGCGATCTGGCGTCGAGAAAACTCCACGGGTCTTCCGGCCATCGCGGTGTCAATGGCTTCGCGATAATGGCGAGTAATATTGGCGACATACTCCGGAGTCTTCAGGCGTCCTTCGATTTTGAACGAGCGAACTCCGGCATCGATCAGTTCACGAGTGAGCGAAAACGCGGCCAGATCCTGAGGACTCAGCAGATACTTCTGATCTCCAAAGTCCTGCAGTTCACCGTCGCACACAAGTTCATAAGGAAGCCGACAAGCCTGAGCACACTGGCCCCGATTGGCACTGCGACCACCCAGCGATTCGCTCGTCAGGCACTGCCCCGAATAAGCAACACACAGTGCGCCATGGATGAAGGCTTCGAGTTCAATGGGCGACCGACTATGAATCTGGCGGATTTCATCGATCGACAGTTCTCGCGGCAACACGACTCGTTCGATGCCAAGTTGTTCCGCCACCGCGATACATTCCGCGCTGGTCAGGGTCATCTGGGTCGACGCATGAATGGCCAGATCCGACGTGATCGCTCGTATCATTCGAGCAACACCGAGATCCTGAACCAGCACGGCATTCACCGGAGCCAGGGCGAGGCGACGAATGATGGTCTGCAGCCTGGGCAGCTCGTCAGAAAACGCCAGTGTATTCAGCGTGACGTAACCTTTGACCCCGCGACGATGCAAGAATTCCATGATCTCACCGATGCGATTGAGATCAAAGTTCGCCGCACGAGCTCGAGCATTGAAGCCGTCATCCAGACCGAAATAGACCGCGTCCGCTCCATTCTCCACCGCCGCGCGAATGCAGTCCCAGTCTCCGGCGGGAGACAGCAGTTCGGGAGCTTTGAGAGTGGATACAGGCTGATCGTTGGTCATGGATGCAGGGACGCTTTAGCGGTACGGCGCAAGCCGTCCGGTGAATACCCGAGGCTGAACAACCGTTTTCGCGGCGAATGATACACCGAAACGGACCCCAGGAGATTTTTCAATCGAAGTGATTGCCCGGAAATCTCAGAAGCTGATGGCATCATTGTCGTGAAATCGCATCAGCGGTAATTCGACTGATCAGAACCATCTGAGGGGCGTTGTGCCGCACTCGGACTGGCGAAATCGGCCAACTTCGCCGGTCCTTATGCCGAAAAACATTACCCAACGACAGGCTGGGAGATTTGGGAGGTCCTTGTCTTTTTCAGAGCCGAGGCAGGCTCGCAAGCCACCTTGAGCCTTCTGGATGAACCAGAGTAGAGTCCTTGCTGAGGGACTCTGGCGTCCGCTTAACGATTGTGGCCGCTCGACCAAATTGTTTAGCGGCAAGCCGCGGGTGACTGCGTTTTCAAGCACAGCCGCCAGCCGCTTGCCGTCCAACAAAAGCCAAATCGTCGGTTGCTTTCCCGTCCTGGCTCAAGCCAGAGCAAGTCCATCTTGCACAGCAAAAACGATCCGGAAGAAAAAACGATGAACACGTATTCCCAGAAAAACGTCTCCGCGAAATCCGTGGTTGCCGTCACGTTGCTCGCACTGGGGATTGCCACTCCTGCACTCTTGTCGTCGGTCGGATGTCAATCAGTGCCGATGACCAATCGAAAGCAGCTATTGGTTACGACAGTCGAGAAAGAAAACGAGATGGGCCTGTCGGCTTATCAGGAGGTTTTGAAAGCCGAACCGCTGACGAAGAATGAAAAGGCCATTGAGATGGTCCGGCGAGTTGGTCAGCGAATTGCCGATGCAGCGAATCGTCCCGACTTCAAATGGGAATTCAATGTCATCGAATCCGAGACTCAGAATGCGTTCTGCCTGCCAGGCGGAAAGGTGGCCATCTACACCGGCATTCTTCCGGTCTGTCAGAACGAGGCGGGACTGGCCGTCGTCATGTCTCACGAGGTTGCTCATGCGATTGCCCGCCATGGTGGGGAACGCATGACTTATCAGACAGCTCAGAATGCCGGAAAAACTCTGGGCAGCTACGTCATGCAGAACCAGGATGAGAAAAAGCAGGAGATGATTCTGACTGCCTACGGCGTTGTTTCGGAGTATGGCGTGATTCTGCCGTACAGCCGCAAGCACGAGCTGGAAGCCGACCATATCGGCGTGCTGCTGATGGCGAAAGCTGGTTACGATCCTTCGGAAGCCCCGACGTTCTGGGAACGTTTCTCGGGCAGCAAACAGGGCGCCGCTCCGATGGAGTGGATGTCAACTCATCCGGCCGATGCGACTCGAGCCGCCGCTCTGCGAGAGCTGATGCCGCAGGCGATGAAGGATTATGAGGGTGCGTCTGTTAAATACGGCCTCGGTGATCCTGTCCCTTGACGCACGGGCGACTATACTGCCTCTATCGTCGGCGTGAATCTGCAGTCCGCAACAAGCCCGCCGGCGCTGAAGTCTCACTGTGGTCACAAATTGATCGGAACCGTTGAAACTTCGTTATGTCCTGCATCCCACACTGTAGGCCGGGTGCCAAATCCGGTTTCAGGCTGGCCATAACTCGGCTTCTGGTCTGCGACTTGAGACTGGGGCAATGCCCTTCGGGAGCCGTTTGTGAGTCATGACGTTGTACGTCGCATCATTGCGAACGTTGAAAGCGCGGTGTTGGGGAAGCAACAGACTGTCAAGTTGTCTGTCGTCGCACTGCTGGCGGGTGGTCATATTTTGCTGGAGGATGCTCCAGGCCTCGGGAAAACTTCGCTGGCTCGAGCTCTCTCGAAGAGTCTTGGCTGCAAGTTCGTGCGCATGCAGTTTACTCCGGACCTCTTACCCAGCGACATTCTGGGTTCAAGTGTGTATCGCCCCGGCACCAGTGATTTCGAATTTCGTCCGGGCCCGATCTTCACGAACATCTTACTGGCCGATGAAATCAATCGTACGACGCCCAGAAACCAAAGTGCGTTGCTGGAGGCGATGAGCGAACGACAGGTTTCCATCGACGGGATTACTCATCAGTTGCAGGAGCCTTTTCTGGTCATCGCGACTCAGAATCCATACGAGTTCGAGGGCACGTATCCGTTGCCCGAGAATCAGCTCGACCGCTTTATGATGTGCCTCAGTGTGGGCTATCCGGATCGCAAGGCGGAACTGGAGATTTTGCAGAAACATCGCACGGGACAACCCGTGGAATCTCTGAATGCCGTGACGAATGCTGACGAAGTTCTGCAGCTTCAGAAGCAGGTTCAAGCGGTGGCGGTTGATACGTCACTGGCTGAATACATGCTGGAGTTGTCTGTGCGAACTCGATCGCACAACGAACTGACTCTGGGTGTGAGCACTCGCGGAACCCTGACACTGTACCGTGCTGCCCAGGCCGTGGCATTTTGCGAAGGACGCAACTACGTCATCCCGGATGACATCAAGCAGATAGTGATTCCCGTGCTGGCGCACAGAATCGTGTGTCGAGGCATACTCAAAGAGGGTCACCGACAGCGAGCATCGCAGGTCTTAAAAACGCTGCTCGACAGTGTGCCGGTACCGTCGTGAATCAAAAGGGGGACATTCTGAATTTCCCCGTTTTGAATCGGTGAGTTGTCATGGAGTTAAACGTAACCGCGCGAATTTTTCGGTGTGGTTGAGTTTTCAGATTCTCACGCCGGACGCCTCGTGATTTTTCTATCGCTCAATGCTGCGCTGAAATGCCGCATAAATCCCAACGGACGCGACTACACCACCGGTTCAGTTGACAACCGCCGCTTGATCCGCGCTGATTCGCTCCATGACGTCACGGCATGCGACTCGATTGTGGTCGTGGTTGATGCATGGTCGACGATTTCCTGAGGCCCGATTGCGGCCGATTACTTATTGGCTAACGGAACATAACTGAACATTCATGAGCAGAATCCATACGATTGACGGTATCAATCTGCACCTTGGTACGCCGGACCCGACAGAAGGCGAATGGATCGGGCAGCGCGAAGTCCTGAAACAATTGCTGGCCTGCTGGCTGGTTGTGGATCCTCGCGACCTGCCGCTGACACCGCGGCTCGTCGGAACACCGGGCATCGGTAAAACGACACTGGCGATTTCCGGGGCTCGTCAGCGAGGTCAGGAACTCTACATCTACCAGTGCACCGCGGATACTCGACCGGAAGATCTGCTGGTCACTCCGGTTCTGGCCGAAAGCGGCAAGATCGCCTATCACGCTTCGCCGCTGGTCACCGCCATGCTGCGAGGCGGGATTTGCATTCTGGACGAAGGCAACCGCATGAACGAAAAGTCATGGGCCAGCCTTGCTCCGTTGCTGGATCATCGACGTTACGTCGAATCCATCGTCGCTGGTATCTCGATCCCCGCTCATCCGAACTTTCGCTGTGCGGTGACGATGAATGAGGACGAATCCACTTTCGAAATTCCAGATTACATTCTCAGCCGTCTTCAGCCCACTCTGACTCTCGGCCATCCGGCCCGCGAGGATGAGCTGGCCATTCTGAAGTATCATCTGCCATTCGCGGATGACCAGATGCTCAATCTGACCGTCGATTTTCTGCAGGAAGCTCATTCGCTGAACCTGGATTTCTCGACTCGCGACGGCATTAACATCCTGCGTTTTGCCCTGAAGCGAATCGCTCAGGATCCGACACATCCCCTGGCTCGCGACGATGCGTGGCGTGAATCGCTTGAAAAATGCCTCGGACAGGACGCCGTCGACCTGAAATCGCTCGCTGACAAGAAGAACCAGTCTCTGGGTGGCAGCAATGTTCCGATGGGACTGGCTGATTTCTTCTTTTCGCCGAATGATCCGCTGCATCCGGATTCAGACTTTGACGACGATGACTTCGATGACAATGATGATGACGACGATGAAGATGACATCGACGACATCGATGATCTTGAAGACGATGATGAAACCACCGGACGACGCTGAGCCTGAGCGTGGACGAAACAAAACTGGATTCCGTTTTTCAATCCTGCACCGCCGCCATGCAGCGGCTCCTCCCTGCGCTGGATGAGCTGGAAAAGCGAGCCTCCATTTTGCAGCCAGCTCCGTTGGCTGGTCGTGAATGGTTTGAATCGCTGCGTCAGAAACTGATTCCTCAACTGGGTGATCAGGCATTTCTTGTTGTCGCGGTCGTGGGCGGCACAAACATCGGCAAGAGCGTTGTCTTCAATCATCTGGCCGGATGCAAAGCCAGCGCCAGCAGTCCGCTGGCGTCAGGGACCAAGCATCCAGTGTTGCTGGTGCCCGAAGGTTTTACAAATACGCGACGCCTGCAGGACGTATTCCCCGACTTTGTGCTGCAGGAATGGACCGACGCGAACCTTGCTCTGGAAGAAAGTTCTGCTCACCGGATCTTCTGGCGAACAGCGCCGGAGTTGCCGTCGTCACTGCTGATTCTGGACACTCCCGATATCGACAGCGATGCGCGAGTGAACTGGGTGCGAGCTGACGCCGTACGACGTTGTGCCGATGTGCTGATTGCGGTGCTGACTCAACAGAAGTACAACGATGCGGCGGTCAAAGAATTTTTCCGCAAAGCAGGTGATGAAGATAAGTCGGTACTGATCGTCTTCAATCAGGTGTTGCTGCCGGAAGACGATCCTTACTGGCCCATCTGGCTGAAGACGTTCTGTACCGAAACTCATATCAAACCGGATGCCGTTTATCTTGCTCCGGCCGATCGACGAGCAGCCGAAGA
>JBILXT010000652.1:0-2988 GCA_044378235.1 Planctomycetaceae bacterium | reverse complement strand
GGCCGATCATTCTGGTCGCTGGCTGTCGATACGATGGCGATTGCCATGGTCTTCTGGGGAATCAGCGGAATCATTATGTGGTGGCAGATCAAACGCACTCGATTGATTGGCGCGGCGATTATCGGTCTGAGTCTTTTGACAGCTGGCGCAATGGCCATGGGGCTCCATGACTTTTATGCCGCGACAAGGTTGTAAGGTTTATCCCGATGTCAGGTAAGGACCGGACAGAGACTATTCGCTCTTCACGATTGCTGCTCCGCCCATGGAGACAGGAAGATCTGGAGCCGTTGTTCGCGATGAGCAGCGATGCTCGTGTGATGGAGTTCTTTCTTTCGTTTCACACTCGGGACGATTGTGAGGCGATGCTGGCCCGGATGATTAATCATCATCAGGAACATGGCTTCGGATATTGGGCGGTTGAGATTCCAGGTATTTCCACTTTCGCCGGTTTACTCGGGCTGGCGGTGCCGCGTTTTGATGCTCATTTTACGCCGTGCGTCGAAATCGGCTGGCGATTGATGGCCGAGCATTGGGGTCGCGGCTATGCCACCGAAGGCGCGCTGGCTGCTCTGAGATTCGGATTCGAAAACATCGGGCTTCCCGAGATCATCTCGATGACTGCGGTGATTAATACCCGATCACAGCGAGTTATGCAGAAGCTCGGGATGACATGTAACCGCGATGAAGACTTTGATCATCCCTTAGTGCCGGCCGGCCACAAACTCCAGCGTCATGTGCTGTTTCGGCTGTCAAAGCATGAGTTTGAGCCGACTCAATTCTGAGTGAACACAACCTGCCTGCATATAAACGATCAGCAACAGTTCACAGCAATTCACTGATTCCTTCAGCTCGATCGACCAATGCAACTGGGCGGCCGGAGTAATCGAGGAAGTGAGTCGTTGGATCAATACCGAGCACTCGATAAACCGTCGCCAGCAAATCGTGAGGCGCGACTTCTCGTTCGACGGGATACTCAGCCTTGGAGTTGGTCGCGCCGACGACCACACCCTGCTTCAATCCGCCACCGGCCAGCATAACAGAGAACGCGTCGCCCCAGTGATCGCGGCCGGGGATTGGGATTCCCGGTTGTCCTTCGTTGATGCGTGGAGTTCTGCCGAACTCGCCCATGACGATCACGAGAACCTGATCCAGCAGATTTCTCTCGACCAGATCTGTCATCAACGCTCCGACACATTGATCCATCACACGCATATTGGGTGCATGCCCATCGACAAGCGATGAATGATGATCCCAGTGAGGCATGTCGACCGTGACGAAGGACACGCCGGATTCTACCAGTCGGCGAGCCATCAAAGTGTATTGTCCCCATGGCGTGCTGCCGTAGCGTTCGGCAACAGCGGGTGACTCTTTGGAAATATCAAACGCATCCATCGCGGCTCCGCCGAAGACCAGCGACAGGGCCGCCTGATGATGAGAGTCCATGACGTCCATCACGCCAGTGTTGTCAACATCACGTCTTAGACGATCCAGCGAGGCCATCAGATGACTACGATCCTGCGCTCGGGATTGATCCAGACCTGTGGCCGATTTGAAACAAGTCGGAGCTTCGACTTTTGTCTTATAGGTATGGTGCAGGTATCGAATGTCGTTGTTAACGGCGAACGGATCATGCTCACCGCCAAGATAGGCGGCTCCCTGATAGCCAGGATAAAGGTAAACACTTTCAGCCGACGGCAGACCAACATAAGTGGGCAGGCCGGGCTTGTTGGCACCTTTCAGTTTGGAGACGCATGAGCCGACAGACGGATAGCGAATGCCTTTCGAAGCTGTTGTTGCTCCGAACCGACCAGTCAGCATCCAGTGAGCACCCGCGAAGTGATCTCCGGTCCCATGTCGCATCGAACGAATGATCGACATCTTGTCCGCAAACTTGGCCTGCTGAGACATCAGTTCCGAAAAATGCACGCCAGACAAACTCGTCTGAATGGTTCCAAACGGGCCGCGAAACTCAGCAGGAGCCTCTGGCTTCGGGTCATAAGATTCCAGCTGACTCGGACCGCCATCGAGCCAAATGAGGATGACGCTCTTGTTGTTCTTCTTTGCAGTGCCTTCTGCGATCAGACGTTTCTGCGTCGCTAGATTCAAGCCCGTCAGTCCCAGTGCTCCAGCCTGCAGAATAGCTCGTCGTCCCTGAAGTTTTGGACTCTGAATCTTCAACATGACGAAGTCCCCAGAAGACGTGCAAAGCTGTACCAGCGGCAAAAACACCAATACCAAACCCATAAAACTGAGCCTGAGGCGCTAGCCGATTCGAAAAAGGATCGGCTAGCGCCTCAGGCTCAGTAGGCTCTTATCTTTAGATCTTTTCTTCGACAACAGGATTGGTTAGTTCCCCAATCTTTTCAATATCAATCGTGACAGTATCGCCAGGCTGAAGGAAAACGGGAGGAGTTCTTGCCGAACCCACACCATGAGGAGTTCCTGTCAGAATCACTGTTCCCGGAGCCAGCACTGTACTGGCACTCAGGTATTCAATCAGCGTTGGCACATCAAAAATCATGTCATTGGTGTTCCAGTCCTGCATGACATTGCCATTAAGCACTGTTCGGATCTTCAGCGAATTCGGATCCGGAATCTCATCGGCGGTTACGAGACAAGGTCCCAGTGGGCAGAACGTCGCAAACGTTTTTCCTCGACACCACTGACCGCCACCGCCGTTCATCTGCCAATCGCGAGCACTGACATCGTTAGCACATGTGTAGCCCAGCACATACTTCAGTGCGTCGGCCTTTGACACATTGTGGCACCTCTTGCCGATCACAACAGCCAGCTCACATTCGTAGTCGACCTTGTCACTTCGCAACTTGCGAGGCAACACGATCGGATCGCCGGGATTAGTCACCGTTGTCGGGATCTTCATGAATAGAACGGGATGAGCCGGGATTGCCTGCTTACCTTCCTCAGCATGCTTGCGGTAATTCAACCCGATGCACAGAACTGCTGCCGCATCCAGTGGTGCAAGGAGCT
>JBILXT010000718.1:0-2990 GCA_044378235.1 Planctomycetaceae bacterium | reverse complement strand
CAAAGCGATTGTTTCCGCATCCCCTGTTCGCTGGATGCGTCAGCCTTGCCTTCCTCTTGGTCGGCATACTTTTTGCCGGAGTCGCCATCAATGTGGAAGGTGCCTGGGCGATGGGAGTCCCAAGTGTTTTGTTCTTCTTGGGCTGTTTTGCGACGGCTGTCGCCGCTGTCACGCCATCGCACAGGAAGCCACCGGACGTCTCGCACAGTGCTCAGCCAGCGCATCCGACGTTCGCCATTTTTGTCCTCTTGATAGGCCTGTACGCATGGATGCTTACATGTGCGATGCACGTTTTCGGTGCGTTTTTCAGGAATGGTCCCGGATCACCAAAGTATTTCGTAACGATCGGGCTCGCGATTGCATCGACGGTGTTCATGCAGGTTTACGGCAACCACGTTGTCCGCGAGCATTTTGGTGCGGCAGGCGCTCGCAGGCTGGAACTCACTGGTCAGCAAGCCATGTACGTCACGATCTTTGTCGTAGCAATCGGGATCTACGCTGCATGGCTCATCGCGTGAACGGGGAGCCAGGCAGAACAACGCAATGTAGCGGACTCGCGATAGATGCCGGCGGTGTGGTGCGCTCAAGGCCGCGAGCCTTTGATCTTTGGCGTGAGAGACCTGAACGGAGAGCACGATGGCTCGGATGACATCCAAGAAGGCAGCAGCAGCTGCCAAGAAGGAGACTGCCAGGCAAAGTGCCACGCAACCGAAGCTCCTTTCGGGCGGCAATCCGCAGATTGCGAAGGGCGACGGCGACGCCGCCGTGCAGGCCTACATCGAGGCTATGCCGGGCTGGAAGCGTGACGTTGGGCGTTGCCTCGACGCGATCATCGTGCGAATCGTTCCGCATGTACGCAAAGCCGTGAGATGGAACACGCCGTTCTATGGGATCGAGGGTCAAGGCTGGTTTCTCGGTTTCCATTGCATCACGAAATACGTCAAGGTGGCTTGTCTCAACGGCTCGTCACTCAAGCCACTCCCGCCTGTTGAGTCCAAGGATCCAAAAACGCGCTATTTCCATGTCCACGAGGACGAGAGGCTCGATGAAGAACTCGTCGCGAGTTGGATTGAGCAGGCATCGAGGCTGCCTGGTGAGCCTCTCTTCTAGAGTCTTACGAAATGAGTCGAATGCCGACCGGCTTGGGTCTCTTGTACCAGGCGATATGTGGGTTCGGGGTTGGGGCTGACCCAGGCATAGAGCTGCGTGTGCGGCTGGAGCCGAGCCCTTGGCTGAGGTGGATACCGCACACGCGGCGGCGAGCCTGTCCGGGTTCTGCAAGACGAGAGCGCTGTGAGGCCTCCGGGGGTTGTCGTCTTCCCTCCAGGACGCCGCGATTGCCCCGGGGGCGTGGAGACCGTCGAAGTTCTCCTGAGTGAGGCACTCGTCGCGGAAGCAGCCCCGCCCTCACGTTCAGCGGTGTCGGGGATCCAAGGGCGGTCGCTGCTGAGCGGGAATGTCGGGCTTCCAGAGTGTCTCAATCGTACGTGTCGAGAAAGTTCGGAGATTACTCCCGATGAGCACCTTCTCCGCGATCGGGTTCGTTATGTCTTCCGAAGAGGACTGCCATCGCCAGGTTGGCATGGCTCTCGATCGCGCTGCCGTCCCGCCGGACCTGGGCGCGTCAGCGGCGAAGTACCTTTGGTTTCGCGATGCGAGTGGCGCTGCACTCGCCGCTCGGATTGATTCTCAAAGGAGGGTGGAGTGCGTCACCCCGTTTTTCGCTGCGGCCGACGGCGGAACGCGCTGGCGGGTGCACACGAACGCGGCCCACCTCGATCGCGACTGCTTGCATTGCAGTGGTGCGGACTGCGATGTCATCGACCCTTCTTCCACCGAGATGTGCACGCGGACCGCGATCCAGTTCCTCTTCTTCGAGCCCTATCGGACCTGGCTCCGGCATGAGCGAACCTTCGACATGATCGTCGTCGGCTTCGCCTCCTCGCTTTCGCTCTGCGCCACGCACGATGACCTTGAGCGTGCGCAGGCGGCGCTCTTCGGTGAGGCCGAGCCGGCTGGTCCGAGCGAGCCCGGCAAGCCCATGCGTCTTGCGGATCAGGCATTCCTGCCGCACGGCATGTTTGGCGCTGAAGGCCACCTCGGCGCGCGTGCCCGCGCGTTGCTCACTGGGGCTGTCGAGACGGTCGCTCTCTTGCGGAACGAGGTCTCGGGGACGCGGTTCGTACACACGCGCGTCCGTACTCTCTGCGGTCCGATCGATATTGTTGCACCGGCGGATGCCGTGGGGGTTCCGGAGCGTGCGACGCTCGCGCTCGCCGACTGCTGGCTGGTCGGACGACCCGTCGACGCGCCTGCCCAGAAGGCCGGTTTTTTCCGTCGTGTTTTCGGGCGATTCTGAGATGGCAGCGCTCGCAAGGCGATGTGCTACGATTGGCCTTGGCGTCGCCATTGGCAAGGCATCCCGTGCGAGACCCGCACTCGGCGTACAGTCAGCATGTGCGGCCCAACAACAGCATGCAGCGGACGGTGCTGCTGATCGTGCGCCGAAAGAACAGCCCTGCGGATAGAGATGCTGCTACCCGCCGCTGAGATCCCTGCCGTGTGAATGCCAACAGGAGCACGGCGGTGTTCCGATTCCTCGCGTTTCCCCTTGCCGTCGTGGGCCGTCTCCTCGCGTCGTGTAGGAACTCGCACGTGGAGCCGCCCGTGTTCGTATCGAAATACGTCGATCCGGCTGGCCGCTGTCGTGCAACGTTGCAGCCCGGTTGGGAAGTTCACCCGACGGAGCGAGGCGGCGTTCAATTCATCAACGCGAAATCACGTGGGGCGATCACCCTCATCATGTTTGAACTTCCGGTCGCGACCGGGGCATCCGGCGAGGATTGGAAACCGCTGATGAGCCTCGGGGCGGCGGAGGTCGCGCCTGCGGGAGAAGGGCGATCCGTGCGCCGATGGACCGGGAGCCATGGCCCCCTCATGATCACGGCGCTGTACGACTATGACGATGCGAGTGCAGAAGCGGAGAATCC
>JBILXT010000246.1:0-10639 GCA_044378235.1 Planctomycetaceae bacterium | reverse complement strand
TTCGACCGAGGCTGTCGCGGGATGCCCAGCAGGGAAAGCCGGACCACCTGCAGATGTTGTCTTGTCAATGTTCTGGTGGCAGGAGCGACAGCGATCGAAACGAGCAATCTCGGCCATGCCCAGCGTTTGTGAAAGACGAGGCATCCAGTCCTGTACAATTCGAAGATGCGAGTTAAATCCATCGATGATCGGGAGTTCCATCATCGCTCGCTTCCAGCTGGAAACGAGATTTGATGGTTCGATGTTCTCCACCGACGCCCGGACACGCTCAGCCTCAAAATTCAGCTTTTCACGAGCTGCGACAAGCTCATCATACTCAGACGTGAGCGCTTTTACCTCTGCATTCTTCGCAGCCAGCAGGTCCTTTGCTGCATCAAGCTCAACTTTCGTCGCATCGCATTCATCCTGCTTAGACCGGTAGGCATCGAACCGAGCCTGAGTCATATCGGCAGGCAATGCATCTCGCACCGCGAGGTCATACTGAGCACGAGCCTGATCACGAATGGAGTTCTTGAACTTCAGGTTGATCTCCAACGCATCAACGCTGCGTTGCAGAGTGTCCTGTTCCTTGAAGAGCGGAGCCTGATCAATTCTGATCTGGTCCAGCTTCGCTCTCGCAGCGCTCACCTGCGCATCCATTTCGGCGCGTTGCTTACGGAATTCAGGCGACTCAATCTTCGCCAAATCAGCCTTACGCACGGTCGCGTCCAGCTTGAAGTTCGTGCGTTGATAACCCTTCCACTCGTCCGCCTGATCGGCCCGCATCATCACGATTACGGACAGAAGCAGAATCAGGGAGCTGGCGGCAAACACGCCGTTCAGAGTCTTTTGATTCCAACGATAATTGTCAGTTGCTGGCATGAGACTTTGGCTGGGCCTTCTGCCCGTCCTCAGTGGTTTTCAGAAACCGGAAACCTGAATGTGGCACGCGCCAACATCAGATATTGAAGAAAAACTCAGGGATCCCGACGATGTACTTCAAGGCAAACGCCCAGCGAAGCAGCATCTTGATTGGAAGGATTGCCATCCACAGGATGAGATTCGAGAACACAAGGAATCGAAGCACACCCATCCGGACAAAATACTTTCTCAACACTGTCAGTCCAAGAACCGGAGGCAGGGCTGCGAAATAAACAATTGTCAAAATAATTCCTGGAGACTCGCGAAGCAGAATGTCAGCTACGCTGGATCCCTTCGGAATCCCCAATCCAAGCCCGTTCCAGAAGAACTCGCTCAAATTGACGTTGTTAGCGGCCTCAACCTTGTGAACATCCCAGTACTCGTAGATCCCGAAGAAGTTCCAGTTAGGACCTCGCAGGAATGTTCCCAGAACAATCAACGCGACCCAAAGTGGCAGGAACCCGAACAGAAACGTAGTCACTGCAAACGAACGCTGCTTAAAGGTGTAGTATCCGTTTCCGAGCTTATTAAAGTCGATGTACGGAACCGCCATCAGTCCGCCGAGAATAATGCTCGGCAGGACAACCCCGGCCAACCATGGGTCGAAGTAGACGAGCATTTCCTGAAGACCGAGGAAGTACCAAGGTGCCTTTGAAGGGTTTGGTGTCTTCATTGAAGACGCAGGCTCTTCCAACGGGGCCTGAAGAGCAATCCCCCAGAAAACCAGAACAGCGGTCAGCACGACCATGCAGATCAGTTCGGTGTAAACCAAGTCTGGCCAAACCAGAACCTTATCATTGTCTTCCTGTTCAAACAGAGGCCGGCCTTCCGCAATACGGCGGTCGTTGTCTACGGACCGACTGAAATAGATCCAGGTGAAGAACGCAACAATAAACAACATGGCGACAATCGGCACGTTGTCAGGCTTACCGACGATCTGGCGAAAGTCGTAATCGGTCAGGCTCAATGTCATAAAGATCAGTGAGCAATTCAACAGCACCCACGACACAGTTGGGCGAGTCCACCACTCCCGAAACTGAATCATGGCCCATAGACCAACGATCGACAGGAAGAAGTAAAGCACGGGATTGGAGAAATACGCGTCGAAGAAGTTCTTGAAGGCCACTGGCATCGAGAACATGAATCCTTCCACCGGATAGGTGAAATGGTAGAAGGACAGCATCATCAGAATGGACGTATAAACCGCCCACAGCGAAGCCTTCGGCATGCCGTTCTTATATTCCCCATCAACCTTAAAACTGCGGATCGTCCACAGCAGGTTCATCAGGAAAATCACAAGGTAAAACCAACCAAGACCGACCAGTACGCTCGGTGTGAGATCGGGATGAGGATTCAGCATTGACAAAGCCCGGAAAAAATACGCCAGATCCGGAAGAATCAAAAGAAACACAAGAGAGGTGGCCTGCCGCAATCACAGAGGCTGGCTGATCCCACCATCTTTTCGCACACGCCAGAAGTGAATCGCAATCAATCCGCTAACAACCAGCGGAATCGCCACGCAGTGCAAAATGTAGAAACGGTTCAGAGTCGCCTCACCCACAAACCGTCCACCCAGCAATAAGAACTTTGCGTCGGAGGCATTCGTGATCAGCTCATAGCCACTGGTATTAAACAGCTGAAAACCAGGACCTTCTGTCCCCAGACCCGGAGTGGCCTTCGCCATATTCGAGCCCACGGTGATCGCCCAGATTGCCAACTGGTCCCACGGCAGCAGATAACCAGTGAACGAAAGCAAAAGAGTCAACACGAGCAAAAGTACACCAATCACCCAATTGAATTCTCGGGGTGGCTTGTAACTTCCCGTCAGGAACACCCGATACATATGCAGCCAAACCGTGATGACCATCGCATGAGCACCCCAGCGGTGGATCTCACGCATGATCCCAAGCGTTTGAACGTCTCTGAGTGCCTGAATATCGTAGAACGCCCACTCCAGGGTTGGCCGATAGTAGAACATCAGCAACACGCCGGTAATCGTTTCCACCAGAAACAGGAAGAACGTAATCCCGCCCATACACCACGTGTATGACAGCGCGATCCCCTGCTGCTTGATAGAGACCGGGTGCAAGTGAAGGAAGAAGTTCGTGAGCATCACGACGACACGATTTCGACGATCGGTCGGCGCGGGATGCCGGAAAACACTCTTCCAGATCTGTGAGTTACGAATGTAATCGCCTACAGACACCTTCAGACCCTCAGACGAAGCCGCATCAAGAACTCGCGGCAGCCAAATAAAAAATCAGCGACAAGACGCCCCCGTGACTTATACATCCGACACTCGGACTAAGTCACTCCCACATAGCAAGCCGGATTCGCCCACTGTCCAAGTTCCTTTTGGAACTTCACGCTCTTATCAACTTCCAGCATCCCATCTTCCGCAAGCCGAATCCCGACGCGTTCAAGCGGTCGAGGAGCAGGGCCTTCGAAGTTGACGCCGTTCTTATAAAATCCCGAACCGTGGCACGGACACTTAAACTTTTGCTCGCCTTCCAGCCAGTTTGGAGTACATCCCAGATGGGTGCAAACTGTGCTCAGGGCATAAATCATCTGTGCCCCATCAACCTCACCGTTCACGACCCAGATGTTGAACTGAGCCTGCCACTTGGTGGAAACTGTTCCAGGAGCATAATCGTTCGGAGGGCCAATTTTGAATTTTGTTGGAGGCTCTACCAGAACATTCGGCATCATGAATCGAGCAACCCCGAGACCGAACGCACCGAACGCAGTGGTGAATGACGACCAGGCAATGAACACCGGCGAAAGCAGGAAAGCCACGACAGCACCCACTGCACTTCGCCGTTCAATCTCAGCCGCCGGAGCTTTTGCTGCGGCTGCTGGAGCTTTGGCCGCGAGCGGCTTCGCTGGAAGTACGACCTTTGGAGGAACCGGAGTCCCTTCAGCCACTGAGCGCGCGGCTTTGATCATTTCGGCCGCTGACATGCCAGCTGGAACCGGAGCGGCAGCCTTTGCAGCTGCGACTGGCTTCTCACTCGCAGGGGCAGCATCCGCTGCCGCAGGAGCTGCGCCAGCCTTTGCACGTATAGCCGCCATAATATCGGCAGGACTCTTTGGAGCACCACCCGCTGCCGGGGCTGAAGGAGCTGCAGCGGGCTTCTTGATTGCCGCCATAATATCAGCCGTACCGGCTGGCTTTGCTGCAGCGCGAGCTGCCGCAAGAATGTCGCCTGTGCCTTTTGGGGCTGCTGCAGCTGGTTTTGCCTCCGCAGCAGTTGCTTCTGGAGCGGCTGCAGCTTCACTTGCCGGAGCAACCGGTGCCGCAGGCTGTTCAGCCGGAGCTGCTGCAGCATTCTTCGCACGAATCTTTGAAAGGATGTCGTTCGTTGAAGGCGTTGGATCTGTCATTCAACCCTGCCAGCCGTCGGAAAGGATACGGTGAAAGCCATGCTCTCGAATAGAACATGGACACAACTTCTTGAATCACTGAAGTTTACTGCCAGCCCGGAACAGGGCATCCTCTGGATTCTGTCTCTCCTCTTTCGGACTGGCAAGGCGGCCAAAAGTACACGAGTTTCTTTTCTCGAAGGCAGGAAGGCCGAAAAGCGTTTTCCGTAGACCGGGAAGGACGGAATCGTGCCAACTTGGCTCAAGTTGACAGCTTCGATGCTTCACAAGCCTCCCATGCATCCAGACAATCGAGTGTTTCCCTTCGATGCTCCATGTCTTTATCCACCTTACCTTCATAGAACACTGAACCAACGCAGGCGATTTGATCCTTTCAGTTTCTCGTTCAAAGGACACAGCTTCTCTTCCGTCAGATTGACCATCGTGTTTTGGCAAGCTCTGATTTTGGTGTAGTGGACCTTGCGATAGTTCCTCCTGTGTTGGGATTAGCAAGATCCACTACCTCCAACCCCCGTTTTTTATCCTGACAGAGCAATAGTCTCCTGAGCACTGCGTCTCGAACATGACGTTTACGGGGATCATGTGCGTTTCCTGCCACTCTCAGAACGAATTTGGCTTCGCCGACGGTGGTGTCCCAATGTGATACCAGACCATCAACCTTCGTTGGGCTCATCCGCGTCCCGCAAGGCAATGCCCGAAGCGGCTCGACCTCGCTGCTTTTCAAGGGATAAGCACTGCACTATCGTGTGCTTTTGATAGCAGTGGTCTGGTGTCGTGCAAACGAGAGAATTCGAGATGGCAACAATTGCGGTCCTGGGGACTTTGGATACCAAAGGCAAAGAGCACGCTTTTGTTGCTCAACGAATCCGAGCCAGTGGCCACGAGCCGCTGTTGATGGATGTCGGGACAGGCGGACCGCCTCAGGTGACCCCAGACATCGGTCGCAGCGTGATTGCCGCTGCAGGGGATATCAATCTGCCCGAATTGATGGCAAGGGCAGATCGTGGCGAGTGCGTAACGGCGATGGCCAGTGCGGCGGCTCGGGCTGTTGAGCAACTCTATCATGATGGTCGAATTCACGGAATCATTACACTGGGGGGCAGCGGCGGGACAGCGATCGGATCCGCTGCCATGCGTGCGCTGCCCATTGGCTTTCCGAAGTTGATTGTTTCCACTCTGGCCAGCGGCAATACGGCTCACTACGTCGGTACAAAAGACATTGTCATGATGCCCTCCATTGTTGATGTGAGTGGACTTAACCAAATCTCGCGCACCATTTTCTCGCGGGCCGCCGGTGCGATCTGCGGAATGGTGTCCGCAAGCATTGCCGCGGAGACTGCACGACCGGTCATCGTGGCCAGCATGTTTGGTAACACAACGAAGTGTGTGAACGCGGCTATTCCGCTGCTCGAGGCTGCTGGGTACGAAGTGCTGGTTTTTCACGCCACGGGTGCCGGTGGCCGCACTATGGAGTCACTCATCGAAAGTGGAATGGTCGCCGGCGTGCTGGATGTCACCACAACGGAACTCGCCGATGAACTTGTTGGCGGAGTTCTTACGGCCGGTCCGGATCGTCTCAACGCCGCCGCACGTGCGAGGGTTCCTGCGATCATTGCTCCTGGCTGCCTGGATATGGTGAACTTCGGGGAACGTGATTCTGTTCCGCCACAATTTGAGGGCCGCAATTTCTACATCCACAATCCTCAGATCACCCTGATGCGGACAACTCCCGACGAGTGCCGCGTTCTGGGAGAGCAACTGGCGGAGAAAATCAATGCGTATACTTCTCCGGTGACATTGCTGATTCCTCGCGGCGGCATCAGCGTAATCAGTGCTCCCGGCGGACCGTTCTATTCTCCGGAAGCCGATACGGCTCTCTTCGAGGCTCTGACCCATAATTTGCGTCCGCAAGTTCAGGTGATCTCGATGGATTGCGATGTTAATTCATCAGAGTTTGCCATCGCCTGTGCAAACGCGTTGTTGCAAAACATGGTGATCGCCTGACACACGCTGGATACGACAAGTCATGCTGAGCCTCCCCCGTTATCAGTCCCGGCTGAGACGCGCATTTTTTGAAGAGTGTCATATACTCCGGCGATCCTGATTTTTTCCGCCGCACAACTCACCGGGGAATAACCTATGTTCGGCCATCGCTTCCGCGTTTCGCTCGCCGCTGTTCGCATCATCGCTGTGGCACTTTTGTGTCAATCAACTTTTGCCGCAGCAGCTGAGCCGTCCGGAATCGTGCTGCGAGAATTCATCTATAACGAAGCGCCGTTTCCTGAATGCCATGCGTCGACAATCGAGGAAACTCCGGGCGGTCTGGTAGCCGCCTGGTTTGGTGGAACCGAAGAAAAGCATCCTGATGTCGGCATCTGGGTTTCACGGCAGGAGAATGGAAAGTGGACTACTCCGGTTGAGGTCGCGGACGGAGTTCAGTACATCGGAGTGGACGGGAAGCCTCATCGCCATCCGACCTGGAATCCAGTTCTGTACCAATATGCGAACGGCCCGCTCATGTTGTTTTGGAAATGCGGCCCAACGCCGGATTCGTGGTGGGGCATGAAGGCTCAGTCTCTGGATCATGGCAAAACATGGTCAACGGCCGAGCGGCTGCCGGAACATATTGATGGCCCCGTCCGCAATAAGCCCATCCTTCTGAAGAATGGGTCGCTGTTGTGCGGCAGCAGCACAGAATTCGATGGCTGGCGTGTTCACTTTGAGATGACGTCTGATCAGGGCAGGACGTGGCAGCGAACTGCGGCGATTCATGATGGAAAAACCGTCGGCGCAATTCAGCCCACGCTGCTACGACATCCCGATGGCGTCATTCAGGCACTCTGTCGCAACAAGAATGGGGAAGGCAATATCCTTTCGACGGTCAGCAAAGACGCCGGAAAAACCTGGTCGGAACTGACACCGATTGATCTTCCCAATCCCAACAGCGGCATTGATGGTGTCACTTTGGCCGATGGTCGACACTTGTTGGTCTACAATCATACGCATCGAAATTCAGGCTCACCTCGTGCTCGCGCGATGATGAACGTGGCAATCAGTGCTGACGGATTCAACTGGAAGCCAGTACTGTTGCTGGACAATGAAGCCAAGGCGGAGTTTTCTTATCCGGCGGTCGTCCAGACAAGCGACGGGCAAATCCATATCACGTACACATGGAAACGCCAGCGGCTGACACACATTGTGGCGAAGCCGGCAGAACTCGTGACCGGGGAATTCAAAGACGGTCAGTGGCCGCTCTAACAATCATGTCGCTTCGGAAACAACGACCGTGCTGATTTGGCGGTGATCGGCAATTCGAGAATCAGCCGGAGCTGGAGTGGCCAGCGGCTGATTCAGGCACCGCGCCAAATGGGCCACAATGCGGCGATCATACTCTTCGGTCTGAACCGCCCGAGACATATTATGCTTCGCGCCGGGAGCCAGCCACAGTTCGGCCTGTTTGCCGATCACTTCATGAAGCTTGCCGGCGATAACCGGAGTCACATAAGAATCGCGAGCGCCGGAGATCAGCAGGACATTGGCGGATTCGAGACCTTTGACTTCGTCTTCAAGGTGAGCATACCGGCACTTGCGTCCAGCTTCGCTCAGATGGACCGCCTGCTTCAAGGTGATCTTCACGTGCCAGTTGGGAAGCAAAGCGAACAGCCACTCGGGAATCACGTGCTGCACGAAGCGATCTACGAAGAAGCGAATCATCGCCATCGTGCCGAATGCGCTGTCCGCGATCACGGCTCGAATGCGAGGATAGCGGCAGCCGGTCAACAAGGCGGCAACACCACCGCGACTGACACCAAAGGCAATTAGCGGCAGACTGTCGAGTTTCTCGTTGGACTCGACGAACTCCAGAGCGGCTTCAACGTCCGTCATTTCGTATTCGGTCATCCAATGGATGGGCAAATAGCCAGCCATCGCTTCGCTCTCGCCCTGATTGCGAAAGTCGAAGGAAAGAACCATATATCGCTGCTTGAGCAGAGCATCGCAGTAGCGGCGAGCCATCCAGTGGCTGCCGTGCAGTTCGGGCAGAAACAACACAAGACCTGGCGAGTCAGGAACATCGGAATTCAGCAGGCTGCCTCGCAGCAGGATGCCATCGGACGTTCGGAATTCGACGCGCTGAGCCTCCGGATTTTCAGGTTCCGGGATCACATTAAAGGGTGGCACATTCTCGAAAATGTCGCGGATCTTTGGAGAAACGAAGCGGCGAAAGCCCCGCTCCATCAGGAGCATGACCGCCACAATCGCAACAATGACCCATATCACCACCACCGCTTTAACTCCGCATTCGCGTGAGACGCCCGACTACACTCACAGCATAGACCGGACAACGAGGGATCGCTCATACTTTCGGCCGACGATCAGCCCTTGAACTCGGAAATGATCAGCGCAACGTTCTGGCCGCCAAAACCGAAGCTATTGGAAAGTGCGGCTTTAATTCGAGTCTGGCGGGCCTGATTCGGAATGCAGTCCAGATCGCAATCCGGATCCGGTGTCTCGTAATTGATGGTTGGCGGCAATACGCCATCGCGAATCGCCAGCAGACAGGTAATAGCCTCAACTGCGCCGGCCGCAGCAATCAGATGCCCCATCATGCTCTTGATGCTGGAGACAGGAGTCTTCCATGCATGTTCGCCAAGGCCGCCCTTGATCGCTGCTGTTTCGACCTGATCATTCACCTTGGTGCTGGTTCCGTGAGCATTGACGTAGCCAATTTCCTCAGGATTCATCTCCGCATCGCGCAGAGCCATCTTGATACAGCTGATCGCCCCGCGACCTTCCGGATGAATGTCCGTGATGCGAAATGCATCGGCAGTTGAGCCATAGCCACGAATCTCGCCATAGATCTTCGCGCCGCGCTTTCGAGCATGCTCGAGCTCTTCCAGGATCAGCATTCCGGCCCCTTCGCCCAGCACAAAGCCGTCGCGATTCAGGTCAAACGGGCGTGATGCCGTTTGCGGGGAACTGTTACGTTCAGACAGAGCTGTCAGAAGATTGAAGCCCGTTACGCCGAACGGATGAATCATGCTGTGAGCACCACCGGACAGCATCAGGTCGGCATCGCCACGACGGATGATTTCTGTGGCTTCTCCGATCGCCTGGCTGGACGCGGCACAGGCCGTGAGACAATTCAGATTTGGTCCCTGAGCATTAAAGATGCTGGAGAGGTGAGCGGCCGGCATGTTTGGTTCAAGTTCAAGCTCAAACCGAGGATTCATGCTCTTGATGAATTCGTTCGTGAACTTCTGGAGGTCAGCTTCACCATCTTTAAATGAACCTGCGACCAGATTCATAAACTGCATGAAGTCCTGCTGGCCTTCACCAGCCCCGAGATAAACGCCGAACCGAGCGGGATCAAACCGCTGGTCATCATGAACTCCGGAGTCTTTGACGGCCTGAGTTGCTGCTCCGATCGCATACCGCACGTTGCGGCCGGCGTCAGAGAAACGTGACGGATCTTCAACACAGGAATCAAAATCGAAATTGCGGACTTCTGCCGCAAACTTCGTCGGGAAGTGAGTCGCATCGAAATGCGTAATCGCGCCGACGCCGTTGCGAGCTTCCTGTTGAGCTTTCCACATGGTGTCGACGTCATTGCCGATCGGCGTCAGACTACCAATTCCCGTCACAACTACTCGACGCTTCATCTCATCACTCCTGCTGTTCTTGACGAAAGCCGGCATGGAGGCGCCGACCTTCAACGCGCGCCCCTCAGGACGCTGCTGTCTGTTCTCCGGAACCAGCCTTACCCACAGTCAGGATATCAAGCAGGTTCATGCGGAAGACAAAATTCTTCTGGTCGATTCGACTTAACTGCGGATCGCTGGAGTTCAGATGGACAAACACAATCTCTGCGTCTGCCACAAGCCTGTCACCCACCTTAGCCGTGACCGTAACGCTGCCACCTTCCGGCTTGGCGTCCTGCAGGTCTGCGGTGTAGATCAGCTGATCGCCGGGACAGGCCCAGCTGTGAAAAGTGACCTTTGGCACCTTGGCCAGGATCACGTTGTATTCAAACTTGAAATGTTCCCCCAGCAGAATCCCGCCGGTCTGAGCCATTCCTTCAATCATCAGCGACCCCGGCATCACCGGGAACCCCGGGAAGTGGTCGTGCAGATGTTCTTCCGCCAATGACACGTTCTTCACAGACTTCGCGCGCTTGCCAGATTCAAATTCAATAAACTTGTCGATCCAGTACCAGCGCATGAAACACCTGGAAGTACGTTGACGTCAAAGCAAACAGAACAAGCCGGTCCACACGGAGATCTCAACGGAGCCTGCGAGCGTTTCCGGACTCCCAAACTGGATCTAAGCATCACCGTCAGGGGCCGCGCAAGGCGAG
>JBILXT010000651.1:0-2993 GCA_044378235.1 Planctomycetaceae bacterium | reverse complement strand
AGAAGGCCTCATGCGGCCTCGTAGTGGATCTTGCTAAAGATCCCCAGAAACGTTTTTAATCCACACGCCCGAATGAGCAGGATCTTTAGCAAGATCCAATACGGTGAGTTTGAATTCCAGAGCGTCGTGGGACGAGCAGAGTATCGTAGATACGGTCGGTGATACGGATTCGAGCCTCTACTGCAGAAAACGCAGGATCTTTAGCAAGATCCACTACGGTCTGTTCAGTGTTCGCTTTCCGCTCCAACGTTATCACGAATCGTCACGTCTTTGCATTCGAGCGGTGTGATGATATCTCGCACGGGCCCATGGAAGATATTGTCGGTGACAAGAATCGTCTCGCCACCTGGAGCAAAAGTGATGGCGTTTGCGGCATTGGGGCCGCTGGTGAAGATGTTTCCTCTTACGGTGACGTTGCCGTAACGGCCGCCTGCTTCGTACGTCGTGAAATACAGTTCGGCGTAGCGTTCATATTCGCCGGTCACGAAGGTTCGCCTTCCGCGCCGAGGATCGTTTTCGCATTTCGTCGTGTTGCTAACAAAGATGTTGTCGGCCAACACGAAGTTGCGCGGCTGATTAATCCACGAACCGCGACCGCCGTTGCGAAACGTGTTGCCGACGATGGTCACGTCCTCACAGGACTTTTCGACGCTGATCACTCGCGAGCCGTTTGTTCCATCGACCGTGTTGCCGGTTACGACCGCGTTGCGACAGAACTCAGCCAGAAAGAATGCGCCCATCCGTGATCCGGTGATCTGATTGTCACTGAATACGATGTTGCGGCATTTCTGAATGTGCATCGTGTCCCCCAGCGCGCTGAAACGTCCGCCTCGCACGAGGACATTCTCGCAGCCAACCAGATCAAACGCTCCTTTGCCCGGCCCGCTGCCGGCTGGTGCATAAAGGGCAAGATGGGACTGAAAGAGATTGCAGATCAGCTTCGTCTGGGGGCCTGCGTCGCTGGCAAACTTCAGAGGAGTACCACCGGGAGCTTCCGCAATACGAATAAATTCGGGCGTACTTTCGATGACAAAATACTGCCGGCCGCGAATGAGATTCGTCGGCAGCACGTCGCCGAAGAAGCACACCGCATCGTGACCTCGATCCGCCTCGACACCCTCTCGTTTCTGTGTGACTGGAAGTGGTTTTGCATTGTCAAAGGTAACACGGTCGTCTCCGGCCTTCATGTGCACAGGGCCACGGACGAGATCGTGGCGAAAATACTTTCCAGCCATGGCTCGCTCGGAGTCATTGTAGTCTTCAGGCCAGACGGTGATCTGCCACAGGTAGCCGTAGTCCCACATGAATTTTCCGCTTCGCTCCAGCGTGCAGTTCTCAAGTGTTACGTTGCGAGCAAACGTCTCCACGTCCCGTTCACTACCCTTCTTCGCGGCCCCAAGCACCGTGATGACAGCGCCTGCAACGCCATCGCTGGAGATGTCGCGGAACGTGAGATTCTCTGTGCGTCCACCGACCGTGGTCGATATGAGAATGGCCCGCGTGTTAACATTGGGCTCCCAGAAATTCTCTGCCTTCGCGGGATCAAATACGTTCCCGCTGAAATGTCCCCCGAACCAACGGAAGTCACTCACGTTCTCCCCGGCAAACAGGACGACTCGCGCCTGATCTCCAAGCGTCCTCGGAAAATGAAACCTCGCTCCGTATGCCGACACCGTCGTGTTAGAGGTTATGGTTATGGGGTTTGAGCCATCAAGGTGATAGTCTCCCGGCGGAATTGTGATGATGCCACTGCCTGCTGTCGCAGTCGCGAAAATCTCAGCCAGCTTCTCGGTGTCATCCGCCTGGAGTGAGGCCAGCGGAGTAAGAATCAGGGCTGCAAAAACAATTGTGAAGGCGGAATATATGCGGGACATTGACGGGCAGCTTCGATGATGGAGACCGAGTGGCAGGCAAGCCGATATGATAGACGAACGGACATTGTCATTCGAGTTCGACAAGTATCTCCACCGTCGAACGGCTGCGAATCTCTTCGGCAACTTTCTTTCTCACGTCTTTCTGGCATTTGAGTCGAAGATCCCACTCAACCTTCGACTGCGCGTCTTCAAAAGATTGAATCGTCTGCGTCACCTTCGAGTTTTCAGAATCTGCCTTTTTCCAGACCGCATAGTCTTCCTGATGCTGCTCATAATGCTTCCGCAACTCTTCCGACGTGAACTTCTCAGGAACTATTGTGAGGCTATAAAGATATCCCTCTGTCAATTGCATCCGCATGTACTGTTCACGAAGAGAACTGATCGAGATACCTTCCGACGCCAATTTCGCCGATAGTTCTTCGTCGGATTCAAGCAGGTGGTCCTTCTTGATACCTTCGAGAACCCTGGTGAATCCCGGCTCAAGGGACGTCTTGTACTTATCGCGAGATTCCTGCGGGACCGTCCTCTCAAATTCCTGAATCACGAGTTCATCGTCGATGTGTTTCGGCAGGCGTTTTTGAACGGACTTTCTGATGATCTCTGCGCGTGCCTTTTCGCTCAGACTCGTATGGGCTTCGATGAATTGCCGTCCGCCACCCAGGACATCATCAACCGTGATCGGCTTGCCGTTCACCTTCGCGACGACAGTGTCTCCCTTGAGTGGGCTATTCTCCTGTGGCATCGCAGGCTCATTCCCGGATGGCGTGGGCTCAATTTCCACGAGAGAAGCTGACGCGTAATTGGAGACGGTGCCAATAGCTGGCGGTGCCACAGTCTTTTCCGACGCACCCTTCAGTGGGACTGTGCTGATGTTGGCGATGTCGTGCAGCAGAGCAATCACTTCAGCCTGTTTCCAGTCGCCAGTGTTGTCGAATCGCTCGACCAGCAATTCAAACTGTTTTACCTGAAGAACAATGCTCGGATCGTCTTTGTTGTCACGAATAAACTGCTGCACCATGTCGCGAAGCGGTGTCATCAGGCCACCAGGAATGTCCCCCGGAGAATCGTGTTCACGCCGCGCGTTTGCGAGGTAGTAAGCGTAGAGTTGCTGGCATGAAG
>JBILXT010000245.1:0-10656 GCA_044378235.1 Planctomycetaceae bacterium | reverse complement strand
GCCTTCATACCGCCGACAAAAGTATAGGCGACCGTGGAGGCACCAACGATAATGATGCTGGCTGTCAGTGACAGCCCTGTAACTTGTTTGACCACGATGGCGGTCAGGAAGAGACGCAGGCTGTCACCCAGATTTCTGGTCACCAGAAAGATCAGTGATGCCGTCTTCTGAGTTAGTCCGCCAAAACGTTTGTGCAACACTTCGTAGGCGGTAAACAGTTGTCCTTTGAAGTACAAAGGCAGCAGCCACATCGAAACCAGAATTCGTCCGATCACATAACCGAAGGCAAGCTGCAGAAAACTGAAGTTGCCTTCTTTGGCAAAGGCAATTCCGGGCACGCTGAGAAACGTGGCCGTGCTGGTTTCCGTTGCCACGATTGAACCCAGCACCGCCCACCACGGCAAACTGCGATCCCCGAGAAGATAATCGGACACGTCTTTGTTATCGCGTCCGATCCAGATTCCCATCAGCGTCACAGCCGCCAGATAGACGAAGACGATGAAGGCATCAACCCATGAAATCGTCAGAGCGGCGAACATCGGGCCGCTCACTTGCTGCCGTCCTTCTCAGAGAATTTCTTAGGGTCTCGAAGATGCCAGGCCACGAGCCATTCTTCAGACTTTCGTTTGAAACCATACTCATCGACCATGCGTTCTTCCATGTCGGCAAAGTGCCCGGCGCCGTAGAAGATGCCAACCTTCTTGTGACCATTCTTGAGTTCTCGATTCATCACATCGAGACAGGTTCTGTTGCGTTCCGTGATGATTGTCGAGGTTCCGTCGAAACCCGCAAACGCGTCTCCCTCTGCGCCTTTGGCCAACTGCACTGCGGCAATACGACGAATGCGGTAGGCTCGATCGGACGACAGCGCGGACAACATCATGTCCAGATTCATCGCGATCGGGTTCTGGTCCTGCTGAGCCGACATCGACTTGCCCATCTCCTTCAGAAACATTCCGGCGAATGTCTCTCCTCGACGCGACATCGACGATTCGAATTCTTCTGCCGTCATATCAGCATGCACGAAGTTTTCAGCGGTGTAGTCGACACCGGTTAACTGGAACTCCATGCCGAGCGCGTCTTTCATTCCCAGCTGCAGAACAGAGATCGCCGTCAGGCCGACCTTGGCGTCAGTCCATTCTTCTTCATCAGACAGCCCTTTGCGTTGAGCACCCGAACCACCGCCCGGACGCAGGCCCTGCTCCAGTGCTTCTTCGGGCATAACGGCTTCGTAAAGCAACACGTCATACTTTTTAAAGACTTCGTTCAGCTGCGAATAGTATTCTGGTTCTCCCAGGTGAATAGCACCAATCAAATCGACAGTGGCGTCAGGATACTTCTTTGCATCCGCGAACGTGATGATGGACGTTTCCAGAGCCAGGGCGAGCCCTTTTTCGGTTTTGCGGATCCGTACATAATCGTGTTCCGGTTTGTCCTTCTCCCTTGCAGCCTTGGCGTCTTTCTTGCCTTCGCTGGAGGAAGCTGATTTTTCGTCGGCAGAGACGAGCGTTTTCGACAGGCTGAAGGCCGAAATGTTCAAGACCGCGAGAGTTGCCGCCAGAATCACGGTCTGGCGAGAGCGAGCAGAAAAGAAGGACTTGGCTGCGACCTGGATCGATGTCAATTTTGATTCCGGCATGGTTCCCCACTGACCTCCCGAAGTACCACGATTCTGTTTCAGTTTGTGCTGACTGATCAGCAATAAAAAAACTCCCCGGTGGAGCAGTTGCTGGCTCCTTCGTTCTCCTGAGCCGCATCTTGCCGGTTTTTTTAGATTCCTGCCAGCGGTGTTTGGGGGGGATTAGCAAGAACACCGCAGAACTTGCCTCCGGCACAGTCCCTAATGCTGAACGATTTCTACTGTTGCGGATGCAAAACCGGCCGTCGATTTCCACTCTGCAGAACGGCCACCCGGGGAAATCTGCGGTCTTTGGAAGAATCCTGAAAATTTCTGAACGAAGCAACGTCGCGATTCGCACTATTAGGGCGAAGTCGGAAAACCTTTCAGGAAACGACGAAAATTCAACGGGTTAAGGTGTGACGATGCGACTGACTCTAAGAACTCTGCTGGCCTATCTGGATGACCGATTACCGCCTGCCAACGCGCGGGAGATTGGGCAGAAGATCGCCAACAGTCCGTTTACGACAGACCTCGTCGAACGCATTCGTGATGTGAAACGACGGCGCAGGTTGGCGGATCCGGGGAAGACTCAGCCGATGATTGAGCCCAATCTGATCGCCGAGTATCTGGACGACCAGTTGACTCCGGACCTCGTGGCTCGCGTTGAGCGTGAAATTCTGGCATCCGATGCGATGCTGGCCGAAGTCGCAGCGACTCATGAGATCCTGGGGTTGCTGCGAGATCCTGTCAGCGTGGAGCCCCGCCTGCGCGATCGGCTCTACGGGCTTGATCCGTCCGGGAAAACGTCTGTCGTGCGTGCTTTGAATCCCGAGTCTTCAGCAAATAACGCAGCCACGGAACCCGCGAGTGCCTGGAAGCCGTTGACAGTGCAGAAGCCATCTTCCAAACGCCTGCCGGCGATTGTCGCTGGTGTTTTGGCGATTGTCTGGCTGGCGGTGTTGATTTCCGATTCGTCATTATTTGGCCCGAGAAAGACTGAACCAATCGCTGTCGAAGGAGCAGGAGTGGCGGCAGGTAAGGCTCCTGAGGTCAAAGCAGCGGGCGAGAATGATCCTGCTGAGCCCGATAAGATCGCGGCCGCGGATGACAAGGCCGGCAATGTGGATGTGGCAAAGAATGACAATCCGCCCGCGGTGAAGGGTGCGGATGGAAATATGGTGCCGAAAGCCGTCGTGGATGCAGAAACGGATTCTGCCGACGCTGGTTCGAAAAAGCCGAATGCGGTTGTGGCCGCTAACGGCGATCCGGAGGCCTCGGGTAATACGTCGGCAACGGAGAAACCTATGACCGAAACTCCAGCGACTGATGCATCCACAACGGTCGCGAACTCTCCGCCGGCAGCCAAACCAGCTGACGTTCCGATTGATGCTGAGCCGGAAGTGCCAGTCTCGTATTATCTCCAGACTGACAGTCGCAGTTTGTTGGTGCGAAATGCTCAGACCGAACGCTGGCAGCCGCTCTTCACGATTCCGGGAGGAGACGCGGTGGAGAATGCTCCGAACAGCGTCAATTGCGGACCAATCCTGGGGTCAAGCTGGTTTGGTGTGACCGAGCGATTTCCGTTGATCGTGACGACAGGGGCGAAAGGCTACGTCGCCGAGTTGCCCGGTCCCTGTCTGGCACGAATGCAGCGAGGGGCGTCCGGGGGACTTGATTTGCTGACCGGACGAATGAAGTTGTCAGCCAATCCCGCTGTCGTATGGAACGACGAAAGTCGACCAGAGTTTAATCTGGGAGTTGGCCTGACAACGACAAGACTGACTCTGGGGTCCGCCCAGACTCGCGTTGCACTGGAAGTGATCCCCGTCATGCCGCTGCTGGCAGATTCATCGTCGGCCGAGGAAGACGTGAGCAACGAAGCCACCACTTTCCTCCAAATCGATTCTGATCTGTACGTGGAGATGACAGTCCTGGAGGGCTTCGTGCTTTTGCAAAACTCTGAACAGCCTGAAGCCGCTGAACTTAAACAGAATCAGCGTGCCATCTGGACTGTAGCGGGGCTCAGGGATTCGTCCACCGTCATGATTGATAATGGTGAAGCGGTCTCTGCATTACCTGCGTGGCATTTTGAATCTTCTTCTGAAGTGTTGCCGGAAGTTGGCAAGCAGAATCTTCGCCTGCTGGAGCTGCTCTCGAATAACGCTGAACCAGGCGACAGTGTTCTGCCGCTGCTGGACGAACGGAACCCTCAGTATGGTGTGATGGCGGTTCAGGTGTTGTCACTGACTCGCGATACCGATCGATTACTCTCCGTGCTGTTCGGTATGAAGGATGAGTCGATTCATCGTGCGGCGATTGATGGTTTGACGGCAGTGATGAAGAGTTCGTCAGCAGGACGCAAAGCCATACGGCTGGGCCTTGAAACACGAATTCCGAAAGCCGAGGCGGAACCTGTCGTGCAATTACTCAAGGGGCTGACAACGACTCAGGCTGCTGACCCAACCGTTGTTGTGGACTTGATAGCGATGCTGGAGAGCGAACGTTTGGTCGCAAGAACGGTGGCCATCTATCGCATGGAACAGATCACAAAAGATCGCAAAGGCTTTCATCCTGATGCGGATTCGTCGCGTCGGCGAGATGCGATCCGTCGCTGGCAACGAGCGATTGACCAGAACGGCGGAAAGCTGGTGCCATAACAACGTGGGGTATACCAGGACCAGGATATTTGGCCTGAATACCGGCAGAATCCCTACAAACCGATCTCCTGGAATAGTGAATTTTCAGAAGCTTCATCCCGGCGTTGTGGGAAATAACCAATAGTTTCAGAAAGGCACAATCCTCATTTTCAGGCCGAACCCATGTTCCAGCGCATTCCAGTTCTCAGCAATCTTGGCGGCGTCTTTCAGAAGAGGCACCCCAGACAGCAGGCCGGACTGGCGCTGACTCGCCTGTTGACGCAGTTCGATATGGGACAGATGCCTTATGAGAGCGGGACACGTCCAAGCCGCCGCACGGAAGGAACTCGCAGCGTATCGATCGGAATCTGGCTGATACCTTTTGAGGAAAATCGAGGCCCCGATAATGCTGACATGCAGAAGGCCATTCCGGCGGCCACATGTGATCTGCGACGACAGGGAATTGGCGTGCTGATGCCAGTGAAACTGACGTCTCGCAAGTTTATTGCAGCGGTGGCAGACCTCGAGAATGTCTGGCGTTACTTCCTTGTAAACGCACGCCATGTGACTGATCGGCCCGGTGGGTGGTATCAGCTGGGACTCAGCGTCGAAAGCATGTACGACCCGGATTCTCTGCAGACGTTAAGATTCCGCCAACGCGTCGAAAATGCGTTTGCCGAATGAAGGAACATTCCCTCGGGGCACCATCGCAGATAGAATCCTGGATAGCGAATCGTCCATGCTGATTCAGGAGTTGCAACATGGTCAACACAATCCTCAGTCCCACGATACTCGGTCCGACAGTGCTCAGCCCTTCACTGGCTGAACGCCTGGAAGAACTCGGACACATCTCCGCGCAACGGCTGCGACTTTCTCCGGCCCCCGGCTCGGCTTCCAGAGATGATCTGGAAAGCGCCAATGCTGAGGGAACAACGCTGTGTGAGCTGATTGACCAGACGTTGGTGGAGAAAGCGATGGGATTCGAATCTTCTGTTGTGGCGATCGCTATTGCTCGCATTCTGGCGAACTTTGTTTCTGCTCGCCGATTGGGCCTGGTTTCCGGTGCTGACGGAATGTTTCAGCTTCTGGCGAACGTGGTCCGTGCTCCCGACGTGGCGTTTGTTTCTCTCAAACAGTTACCCCAGGGGCGATTTCCGACGGACGCATTTCCGCCGCTTGCCCCGGAATTAGTCGTCGAAGTCCTCAGTCCTGGCAACACAAAAGCGGAAATGTCCCGCAAGCGAATCGAATACTTTCATTCGGGAACACAATTGATTTGGATTGTGGACTGTGACAATCGTTCCGTGACTGTGTATACCTCGCCTGGCGCGGCTGTTGTGTATCACCAAAAAGATACGATTGATGGTGGTGCCGTGCTTCCTGGATTTTCGAGCCCTGTGGCGGATTTCTTTGTGGACCTGGATCTGGGCAAAGCCTCCTGATTCCGGAACCACTTCCTTCCTCTTGATGCAATAATTTTCGATGTCTGACGCTCTTTATAACAGTCGCTTCATGAAAGCCGTTCGGCGCGAAGTGACCGACACGACTCCTCTTTGGATCATGCGTCAGGCGGGACGCTACCTGCCGGAATACATGGCAGTTCGCAGCAAGGTCACGTTCATGGAGTTATGCAAAACTCCGGAGCTGGCATGCGAAGTCACCATCTCCGCGCGGCAGGTTCTGGGCGTTGACGCGGCGATTCTTTTCGCCGACCTGCTGCCAATTCTGGAACCGATGGGCCTGAACCTGGAGTATCAGAAGGGCGAAGGTCCGGTCATTCACAATCCGATTCATACCGGACGCGATGTCGATCGTATTCGCGCACTGGATGCAATGGACAGTGTGGACTATGTCTTTCAGGCGATTCGCATGATTCGCCGAGCTCTCCCGAATGACATTCCATTGCTGGGATTCGCCGGTGCACCATTCACCCTTGCTTCGTACTGTATCGAAGGCGGTGGCTCCAAAAACTATGTGCGTACCAAGTCTTTGATGTACAACGACGAAAGCGCTTGGAACGTGCTGATGAGTCGTCTTGTGGACACGGTCAGCCTGTATCTGCAACAACAGATCGCTGCCGGTTGTCAGTGTGTGCAGGTCTTCGACAGCTGGGCCGGTTGTTTATCACCGTCTGATTATCGTCGCTATGTGCTGCCTCATACGAAGCGATTGATTCAGCAGGTTGAACCGTTTGCTCCAGTGATCAACTTCCTGAATGGCAACCCGTCACTGCATCCATTGCAACGTGAAGCTGGTGGCCAGGTCATGGGGCTCGACTGGCGATGTCAATTGGAAGATGCGTGGAAGACCTTTGGTTACGACGTCGCGATTCAGGGTAACATGGATCCGGTCTCCATTTATGCGGATCTGCCAGTGCTGAAGCAGCGAGTGGCCGATGTGCTGAAATCTGCCGGCGGGCGTCCCGGCCATATCTTTAATCTGGGCCATGGTGTGATGCCCGATATGAATCCGGATCACGTAAAGGCGGTCGTGGAATATGTCCATGAACTGGGAGCGAAGAAGTGACGGCTTCCGTGTCCGATTCTGATGCGAGTCGCATCATGCGAGTAGCTGTTGTCGGTGGTGGAATCACCGGACTGGCAGCCGCTCAGCGACTCGTTTCAAAATCTGGCACTGTGCAGGTAACACTGTTTGAAGCGTCTCGTCGGCTGGGCGGAATCATTCGCACGGAAGAAGCAGACGGCTTCCTGATTGAGCTCGGTCCCGATTCTTTCATTACCAATAAACCGGCCGGCCTGCGACTGTGCCAGGACATCGGTTTTACGGAACAACTGATTCCGACGGACGCTAGCTATCGTCGCTCCCTGGTGCTGCGAAATGGACAGCCCATGGCGGTCCCTGATGGATTCATGTTGATGGCTCCAGCGAAGCCCTGGGCCATCATGACAACTCCTGTTTTGTCGCTGGGAGGTAAGCTGCGACTGCTGGCCGAGACATTCGTTGGTCGCAAGGCTGCGGCTGATGATGAAAGCCTGGCGAGCTTTGTGCGGCGTCGATTTGGCCGCCAGACTCTGGATCGCCTTGTGCAGCCGCTGGTCGGCGGGATCTACACGTCTGATCCGGAAAAGCTTAGCCTTAAAGCCACGATGCCACGCTTTCTGGACATGGAACAAAGTCATGGCAGCGTGATTCGAGCAACACTGGCACAGCAGAAATCTGAAGCAGCCAGTGAAAGAACATCCGGCAGTGGTGCAAGATATGGACTATTCGCGTCTGCTGCCAAAGGGCTCAGCAGTCTGATCGGTAGTCTGGAAGCGTGGTTAAAAAAATCGGAGCGAGTAAAGTTCCGGATCGGATGCGCGATCACCGAGATTTCTCCTCCGAACGGACAGCATCCGAAATGGAAGGTGTCGACCGATGGAGGTGCGGCGATCGAAGAATTTGACGCCGTCATTATCACATTGCCAACTCATGCAGCAGCTCGGTTGCTGCCGGATCAAAGTCTTCAGGATCTGACTGCGTTGCTGAAAAAAATCGAATATGCCAGCAGCGCGATTGTCGTGAGTGGCCACAAGCTGTCCGATTTTCGCAATCCCATGGATGCGTTTGGTCTGGTCATCCCCGCGATTGAAAACCGCAAGATCCTGGCCGTCAGTTTCTCCAGCCGCAAGTTTCCGAATCGCGCGCCGGAAGGGCATATTCTCCTCCGCACGTTTGTTGGTGGAGCGATGCAGCCGGAACTGCTGCAGATGGATGACGACACGATGGTCGCCACGGTCAATTCGGAACTGAAAGACATCTTTGGAATGTCGGTTGAGCCGATGTTCAGTGAAGTTGTTCGCTACAACAACGCAATGCCGCAGTACCATGTCGGACACCTGGAGCTAATTGCCCAGATTGAGTCGGCTCAGGCAAGGATTCCAGGATTGCAACTCGCCGGCAGTTCTTATTACGGCGTCGGCATTCCCGACAGTATCGCCAGCGGCCAGACTGCGGCCGATCGTGTGCTGGCGTAACGGAAGTCTTCGTTTGTGCCCAAAACGAGCACAAAGCCTGAAGCAAGTAAATCGGGCTTCGATCAATTGCCGTTTCATGTCACTTCGAATTGAAGCATCTTCGACTTGGTCGAGTTAGCAGCAATGCCCATGCAAACCTATCTGTTACTCCGGCACATTAAGGACATACACCTCTTCATGTCTACATATTGGCCGGTATCGGAGATGGGGCATTGAAACACACGGGATTGAGTTGTCTTTGGCAGATCAACTGCTTCAAATACCGTCCCTCATTCGTTCCCACCGACTCATCGCGTTGGCAACAACCGCGTCTTGACCCGATATCAGGATCTTTTCATATGACTTCATCGCCATCGTCCTCGGACGCGAGCCCAACGGCCGCCGAAGGACAAGCCCCACTTGCGCCACGACGAAGCATTCTCGTGCATTTTGTCACGGCCGTGCTGAGCTTTGTGATTGTGTCTGTTCCGGCCACTCTGGGCGGGCTATTTTTTCTTGACCCCATTCTTCGCAAACGCAAGGGTGCTGAAGCCGGCGGCAAGTCGGGCGAGGTTTCCCGAAAGGATGAGAAGGGATTTATTCGGCTCGATTTGAATCGCGATGCCGTGCCTGCCGACGGAACTCCGGTGGCTGTTACTGTTCTTGACGATATCGTGGATGCCTGGAATCGCTTTAAGAATGTTCCGGCCGGTAGTATCTGGCTGCGAAAAGTGGGCGACGGGCCGATTCTGGCCTTTAACTCCATCTGTCCGCACCTCGGCTGTTCTGTCGACTTCCGTCCTGCGGAACAGGACTTCTTCTGCCCGTGTCACACGAGTGCGTTTGCTCTGGATGGCAAGAAGACCAACGAGATTCCTCCTCGCGATATGGACAGTCTGGAAGTTTCGATGCGAACCAATGGAGCGGACGATCCTGCAGGCCAGGAGATCTGGGTGCGATACCAGAAATTCCGCGGCGCGACGGCTGAAAAGATTGCCGTCTGATTTACGGGAGAAAAGCCTTCCCCGGTCAGTTCGCCGCTCACCCGGCACTGACCTCTCCCTTCTGCACTCGAATTTTTCGCACGGCTGACTTCGAAAGCTCATTCCCGATGAACTCATTGATTAACTGGCTCGACAACCGCACCGGCTTTCGCGAACTGATGCACGAGGCGCTTTACGAACGAGTGCCCGGCGGCGCACGCTGGAGGTATGTCTGGGGCAGCACGCTCGTTTTCACGTTTACGCTGCAGATGATTACCGGCTTTATGCTGTGGTCCGCTTACAGCCCAAGTACTCGAACAGCCTGGGAAAGCGTTTACTACATTCAGCACGAAATGTTCATCGGGTACATCATCCGAGGTCTGCATCACTACGCCGCGCAGGCGATGGTGGTATTGATGGCCATTCACCTTGTGCAGGTGGTGATTGACGGAGCGTACAAAGCTCCGCGAGAAATGAATTTCTGGCTCGGTATTGTGCTGATGAAAATCGTGCTGGGACTGTCTTTGACGGGCTATCTGTTGCCGTGGGACCAAAAGGGTTACTACGCAACTCAGGTCACAACCAACATCATGAGCGCGACGCCGGTGGTTGGGCCGGAAGTGCAGAAGCTGGCTCAGGGCGGCAGCGATTACGGTCACCTGACGCTGACACGCTTCTTTGCGATGCACGCAGGAATTCTGCCAGCGACACTGGTGGCCTTCCTGGCACTGCATATCTACGTGTTTCGACGTCATGGTCTGACCGTGCATGACGCCAAACATGCTCCGGATACAACGTTTTGGCCGGATCAGGTTCTGAAGGATGCGGTCGCGTGTCTTGCCGTTCTGGCCGTCGTATTGATGCTGGCCATTCTGCGACCGGCCGAACTAAGTGCTCCCGCGGATCCCGCCGTGAAGTTTGATGCGGCTCGCCCGGAATGGTACTTCCTGTTTCTGTTCCGCTTCCTGCGATTCCATGCTGTGGAGGCTCTGGGACTGACGTTCGGAGCGATCGTTGTCCCCGGAATCATCATGGGCATTCTGGCGATTATGCCGATCACGGCTCAGGTTCTGGGAGAGTGGGGCCATCGGCTCAATAAAGCCTTTATCTGGCTGATGGCAATCGCAATTGCCGTGCTGACCGGAATGGCGTTCTATGAAGATGCAAACGACAAAGGACACCAGGCGGCTCTCGCGGAAGCTCATCGCGATGGGCAGCGAGCGATTGAATTGGCGTCCGGGCCGGACAAGATTCCTGTCGACGGAGCGGTCTCGTTGCTGCGTCGCGATCCGTTTACGCAAGGGCCACGCTTGTTTGCTCAACATTGTGCGGCATGTCATCGCTACAACGGACATACAGGCCGTGGAACTCTGGTGATGGAAAAGAATGCCGACAAAGTTTCCGTGATCGGTGCCCCGACGGCGGCCGATCTCGGTACGTTCGGCAAGCGAGAATGGATG
>JBILXT010000021.1:0-37974 GCA_044378235.1 Planctomycetaceae bacterium | reverse complement strand
CGTCATTAACAGCGTCGAAAGCAGTCCGCTGCGAGAGGATTCCATTCCCGCATCCAGTCTTGTTTGAAGTAGGATTGCCGCTCCATCGGGCAATTTCTGCCGGAGTCTACAGGCTGCGACTAGTTACTACAATTCCAGTTTTTGCCCGGCATCAGGATGGTAGTTCAGCGAATATTGGTTGTTTGCGGAGTCCGCATTGAAGGGCTTTGTCGGCTGCAGAGTCATATCGTGAAGATATGCAGTCTCTAGTCCGCAAACTGAAATGATGGGAATCGAGTATCTGATTTTTTCTGATGCGATCTGGTTTAAATCAGCGATGGAAGGAAGAATAGATTTCGTACAACTGCAGGAACTCATCGATCACTGCGGCAACTGAGGAACCGGCGAAATACGCAGTTTGTTCCTCGTAAAGTTCACGTGGTGTTGAGTGTGCTGTAGAGAGCAAAAGAACATGGAGATGCGGAATGTCAGGCAATCAGAATTCGAAAAGTCAGAAGATCTCTCGACGTGGCTTCTCCGCGATGTTGACTGTGGCTGGTGCTTCGTTCGCCGCAAACCAGAATGTGTCAGCTGATGAGCAATCACCAAATGCCGAGCACCCATTAATGCCTGCACTGCGGCATGCAAAAACCTGTCTGGAAAAAGCACAGGAAATGAGCGGATACGAGTGTACGTTCTCCAAGAAGGAGGTTGTCGGAAACGAATTGATCTCCCAGACGATGAAGATGAAGGTCCGCCATGATCCCTTCAGCGTCTATATGTTCTTCATTGAGCCCTCAAAAGGTCGCGAAGTCATCTTCGTCGAGGGGAAGAATGACAATAAGCTGCAGGTTCACGAAACTGGTTTGGCGGCGTTGATTGGAACGCTGTCGTTGGCGCCTGAAGACTCGCGCGTGATGGCTGAAAATCGCTATCCGATCACCAGAGCAGGGCTTAAGAAGATGCTGGAGTCTCTTGTCCAGCAGTGGGAAGAAGAAACGAAGTATGGGGAAACGGAAGTCAAGTATTTTCAGGATGCCAAGGTTGGCGATTACAAGTGCCGCGTGATCGAAAGCAGCCATCCGCAGCCTCGTAAGCAATTCAAGTTTCAGATGACTCGCCTCTGGATCGACGAGAAATCAGGGCTGGCTGTTCGAGTTCAGCAGTTCGGCTTCCCGAAGAAGAAGGACGCAAAGCCACCGATGCTGGAAGACTATGCATTCACGTCAATCAAACCGGAAGTGCGTCTCTCCGATCGCGACTTCGATGTGAATAACCCGAGCTATAACTATTAACGCAATGGAGTAAATTTGTTGGCTTACCAATGAATCAACTCCATCAGACACGGCACGGAGCATCCGAGTTCACACGTAAAGGCAATGCGGGCAAGATCAGATTCCCGCGGGAACAATTTCCAGACGTTCAGCTCGCGAATCATCTGTCTGAGAATCAGAACATGTGTCTCGGGGATGAAGTAGATTGCCGATGGTGTTAGTTTGCCAGCGCGAATACGAAGGCCGTGGCTTCAAAGGTGATGTCAATCAGAAATCGACATCGCCAGAGTCGTGCAACAAGCGATTGGCTGTTCGATATTGCCATGGCAGTTAGCGCCAGAAAGACATTGAACGCTCCCAACATTCCGAACCCGAAGATCAGTCCCATCACTTTGTCCCTGGTCGTCGCGGCATGCAGTGCCTGGTACTTGCACATCACAATCATCGCGATTGCGCAGAGCATGTGAAACAGGTACCACAGAAATGACAGAAGTCGCAGAACGAGGTTTGGAAACGGCTTGTAACGTAACGCAGCCGACGGGCCGGGCGGTGATTCCGGGTCAAGGTGTGCCGTGAGAATTCGCCAGATATTGACACCTTCGAGTACGAGGCACGCCAGCAGCAGAATGATGACGCTTTCCTGACCTGCCGGCATCCACGGAAGCTTCCGCTCCAGAGAGAGTAATGGCAGCAGGCCAATCATCACGCACAACAGAATGCCAAACATCCCGTTGATAATGGCTTCGAACGCCGAGAGCCCTCGCTTGAGCGACGTCATGGCGATGGCTCAGCAACGACTTCGGGCTGTTGCTGTGTCGAAGGCTCACCTTGACGCACAGGACGCTGGCCGGTTTGAAGAAACCGACAGAGATCATTGAGCTGACCCACCAACTGCAGTCGCTGCATGATGGCAGCGGGCGACATGTCGACCAGTTCTGCTTCCTGCCTTCTGCCTTCTTCAGGGCTCATCACCGGCTCCCGTGAGGCTCTCAATGTCGGCCAGATCGCGAAGCCGACCGGCGATTGTCTTCATGAGGATCAATCCTTCTTTGGAAACAACAGGACAATGGATTGTCCCGAGTGGCAATTCCATGCGACTGTCCCAAACCTGCTGCAACGCCGGCGAAACAATGATCATATCCAGCGGTATCAGGATCGAGCCCACCGCTTTGGAGACTCGATAAATGTCCATCGCCAACGAGGTTTTGGCTTTAAACGGCATCCGGCCGCTCGGTATCCAAAATCCTACGGACTCAGCAACCTGCTGAATCTTTGCCAGCTCTTCTTCGGGAATCAGCAGGTCAATATCCTGAGTGGCTCGCGGGTGTCCGTGCACCGCCATCGCGAGACCTCCGCAGAGAGCATAGCGAACACCCGCGTCGTTCAGTGCTTTGATTAGTCCAGCCAGTTCATCGATAAGATCCATGCTGAGGCTCCATCAGGAAGACATCACAATCCAGATGTTCACAACGGACTCTCCAACGTTCACAGATTTCGTTTCCACGCCGGGAGACATGGAGAAGTCGATCGTATCTGCCAGCGTTTCGCCGCGGATGTAATCGCCCCATTCGGCGACCATGGCCTGGACGGTTTTGTCCGGTGAGTGATACTCAACCTTGATGCGATCCTGAATGTTCAGATTGGCGTCTTTGCGAAGCTGCTGGACCTGACGCACGAAGTCGCGAGACATGCCTTCTCGGACAAGTTCCGGCGTCAGGATCGTGCTGATCGCGACTTGAATGCCAGCGTCATCCGAACAGACCCATTCGGCGGCCTGTTCTGTGCTGACCAGAACATCATCCGGTGTCAAATCGACCGACTGACCTTCCAGTTCCACCGTCAGATTCTGACCGCGACGCAGCGGAGCCAGCACAGCATCGCCAAGTTCCGGCAGTTTGGTTCTTAGAGCATTCAGCAGCTTGCCGTACTTTGGACCGAGCGTTTTCAGGTTGGGCTTGTACGCATACTTGACGAGCGAATCCAGGTTGTCCTGTCGCATCACTTTCTGAATATTCAGCTCTTCACCGATCACATCGCCCAGCTTTTCAATCGCTGCGGCCGTGTCTGCATTGGACGATGCAAATCGCAGCTCGGCGAGGGGCTGGCGAACTCGCAGATTGGATTCTTCTCGCAGCTTATGTCCCAGTCGCACCACCTTCTGAGCCGAAGCCATGCGCAGGTTGAGGTCAGCGTCAAGCAGCGATGTGTCGGGGGTTGGGTAGTCGCAAAGATGGACAGAGCGGGGCAGGAGACCGCCGTAGCCGGAGTCGTCAGAATTCAGGGACGCAGCGATGTCCTGATCGAGAACAAGGTTCTGATACATCCGTTCGGTCAGAAATGGAATGCCGGGTGCCAGCAGACGACAAAGTGTCACAAGTACTTCGTAGAGCGTTTCGTACGCGGCATTCTTGTCGGTATCACTGGCGTCTTTGGATCGCCAGAAACGACGACGGTTGCGGCGGATGTACCAGTTGCTCAGATCATCAATAAAACTTGCCGCTGCCGCGCAGAACGCCGGGGCGTTGTAGCTCGACATCTCGCGATGAGCCACATCGATCAGCGACTGAAGATTGGAGAGAATCCAGCGATCGATCTCCTGACAGTTGTCCAGGCGAGCGGTTGGGCGTGAGCCCTCCGTGTCCGCGCTGGCCGTTGACACCGAGGGTTGACGCCCAGCGGCTCGCCGGCGCAGTTCATTGCTCGGCACAAAGCCATCCGCGATCGCGTAGTCCACGAAGAACTTGTAACAGTTCCACAGAGGAATCAGGATCTGTCGACGAGTTTCATCAGCGGGACCACTCGTGACGGTCGCAGTCGGCACGCCTTCTTTGGTCTTGCTGATGGGCCCTTCGGGAGTCTGCAATGTCACTGGTTTGTCTGGATGGCGAGTTCCGAACCGCAGATCCTGAGCTGGATTCTGAGCCAGATACATCCAACGCATCGTGTCAACGCCGAGCTGCTCTGCCGCTTCTTCAAACCAGATCGCTGTGCCGTCGGATTTGTGCATTGGCTTGCCCTGTTCGTTCTGAACAAGGCGATGCCCGAGCAGTGTGCGGAACGGCTTCTTGTCTTCCGCGTTGTCCGCTTCGTCGTACCGCATCATCGTCGACAGCGACAGCATCGAATAAAACCAGTTGCGGAACTGGCCGGGGAAGCATTCGGTGACCAGATCGGCCGGATACCATTTCTGCCATTCTTCGCGGTTGTGGTTGTAGCCCATCGTGCTGAACGGCACGATGCCCGCATCGAGCCATGGGTTGCCCACGTCAGGAATGCGACGCATCCGCTGGCCTTCTTTGCCGGGCGTCTGGCTTTCGATGATGACACCGTCGATCCACGGACGATGCGGCGTGTTGCCTTCGAAATCTCCCCAGCCTTCGACGCAGCGTTCTTTAAGTTCCGCCAAAGAGCCGATGACTTCGAAGTCTGATGGATCGTTTTCATTCACCCAGATCGGCAGCGCGAGTCCCCAGAAGCGTTTCTTGGAGATCATCCAGTCGCCCATGTTGGTCAGCCAGTCGATCTCACGTTCCTGTCCGTCAATGCTGTCGGGTAACCACTTGATCTGGCGAGTCACATCCTTGATCTCATCACGCCAGTCCATATTGATGAACCACTCGTCGACCAGACGAAAGACCAGTTCATCGCCCGTTCGCCAGCAATGAGGATAGATGTGCGGATACGTTTCAACAGCGACGAGCATGCCCCTGGCTTTGAGCTTCTCGAAGACCAGTTCAGCCGTCTTTGGTGAGATCGCTTCGAGCCCCGCAAATTCACCAAACTCGTCGGAGTAAGTCCCATCATCTTTCAGTGGGGCAATGACAGGCATACCGACAGCCACGCCGATCTTATGGTCAATGTCACCACAGCCGGGAGCCATGTGAACAATGCCGGTTCCTTCACCCGCAACGACATTTGCGCTGCCGCGCGAGTCTCTGCCGCCGTCGATGACTTTGTGCCACGACTTCCCACATTTGCCGAGATTGCTTTCATCGACAGGGCAGCCGCCATCCATTTGCTGAGCCGGCAGTTCATCAAACGGACCGTCATACCGCCAACCGACCATCTCGCTACCTTTGAGCGCCCCGAGTTCCTCAAAGCCGCCTTGTTCTTTAAAGATCTGGCCAAGAGTCTTCAGCTTTGGTACGCCATCCGGCCATTTCCATTCTGGGCGGCCGAAGCCGTCCTTGAATTCGGTCGACAGTCGCTGGAAGTTCAGGTTGTCCTTGGCGAAATAATAGATCGCGTTGTCGCGTTTGGTCTGGATCTTGATGTAGTCCAGGTCCGGATTCACCGCACAGGCGACGTTACTGGTGAGTGTCCAGGGAGTTGTGGTCCAGACGAGAAGATATTCCTGGGCTGCTTGATAGGACGAATGGGAGTTAGGGGAGTCATGTGACTGACTATCATTATTCCCATTCTTCACATAACTCCCATTGCTTTCCCTCTTGATCGGAAACCGCACAAACACGCTCTTATGCGTCGTCAGTTTGCGGCCTTCCGCGATTTCCATTTGCGAATACGCACTACCACCTCGGCCGGACCAGGGCATGACGTCGTGGCCCTGGTAGATCTTGCCGCGTTCGAAGCACTTCTTCAGGAAAGTCCAAATGGTTTCGTTGTTCTCGGTGCTGAACGTGAAATAGCTGCCTCCCCATTCGGGGTTCCCGAGTTTCTCAACAAGCTGATGAGCCTTCGCGGTTTCTGTTTTGCCGCTTGGAGCAGTGATTGTCACTTCGTCGTCGGTGCCAAGATGTCCGGCAAGTTCGCGAAGTTGATCTGGATTGTCCCAGTCCATCCAGTAACCAAGTCGTTGTGACTGTTCTGTCTGCCGAGCAGCGAACCGCAGGACTCGACGTTTGCATTCGTTGACGAAGTTGTCGATGCCGAATTCATGAACCGCCGTCTTCGTGCCGAGACCAAGTTGCTTTTCAACTTCGACTTCGACCCACAGCCCCTGACAGTCGAAACCATTCTGGTATCGCTGATCATGGCCGGTCATCGCAAAGAAGCGTTGATACGTATCTTTGTAGGTGCGTCCCCAGGCGTGATGCACACCCATTGGGTTATTCGCGGTGATTGGACCGTCGAGAAAGCTCCATCGCTTGCGGCCGGCGTTCTTCTGGCGAAGTTGACGGAAGATCTGCCGGATCTCCCAGAACTTCAAAACGGAGTGTTCGCCGGTGACAAAATTGCTGTCTGAAACGGGTTGAAACATGAGTCGAAACGTGGCTTCTGGGAATCAAAATGGAATTGCCGGACGGGCCTTTTAGCCCATCGCCTGGAAACGAATCTTAGGTGATTCGTGGCTTTCGTACGATCCTGGGGCGAGCAAATTCAGGTAGTCACTGATTGCAAGCGAAGTGTTCGTCGGAGGTGTCGAGGATAGTCTGGTGACATCCCGCGGTGTCGGATGTTCGGTCTGGTATCACAACCTACTGATCGTTCTCGACGGGAAGGCTGATATCAAGTTCATCAAGGAATTCGAATATCGATCGAAACCGGTGCATGGTCGCTGACTTCGAGACCTGCTTCGCGATGGATCGACGCAGACTCGAACAGCGGTCGGGCAGCTTTGTTGCAAAGCAGATAATCAATTCGCCAGCCGCGGTCCAATTCCCGTGCTTTTCCTCGATTCGACCACCACGAATAAGGCCCCTGAACATCGCCATGGTGTTCTCGGACGAGATCATGCCAGCCGGAATTCAGCAGATTACCAAACCATTCTCTTTCGTGTGGCAGGAAGCCCGACGTTTGCTCATTGGCCTTCGCGTAAAAAATGTCCTTTTCGGTGTGAGCGATGTTGATGTCACCGCCAAAGATTGTGGGCTTTTGTTCAGTTCTTTTTGATGACCAGTTGATGAAGAGATTCAGCCAGTCATTCTTGACGGCTTGCCGCTCGGGTCCTGATGAGCCGGACGGAAGATACACCGATGCTATGCGGAGGCCATTAATCTCGGCTTCGATCAGCCGTCCCTCAGAGTCAGGGCTGGACGGCGATAAGCCCAGTTGGTGAGTTTGGATTGGATAGCGAGACCAAATTGCGGTTCCGGAGTAGCCCGGTTTTTCGGCTGGATTCCAGATCACATGCCATCCGTCCGGAGCTTGAAACTCTTTGGGCAACTGTTCTGGTCGCGCCCTGACCTCTTGCAGCAGTAAGACGTCTGGGTTGATCGCGTCGAGGTGCCGTTGAAATCCTTTTCGAATGGCCGCACGTAAGCCATTGACGTTCCATGTGGTAACTCGGGTGGTAGTCACAGTTTCCGGGCTTTCGTTGGGCTACTGGTGTTGGTTTGGTCAGTTTGGGGAATTGAGTGGCTTTAATCAGATCCGACGAATTATCCGGATTCTGAGTTGCGTTGACTTAGCTGGCCCCGGCATAATTCTGGGTGAGGGATCGAGAAGGCTTCCGAATCTGAAAGGCTTTCTCTCAAGGTTCCTTCTGTCTAAGTTCGCATGATAGTCCCCGAGAAAGGGAAATCGTCAGATGAAGTCTAATCAGTTTTTCTCTGGCATTGCACTGGTTGGATTGGCTGCGTCTGTGACCGCTGGTTCGATGTATGTCTCTGTTTCTGCATCATCACAGCAGGAAACTACTGTCGGGGCTGAAGGCGTAGCACCTGAGGCGGGAGATCCAACCACTGCGGAGGCTGTGGTTGCGGATGTTGCCAAGTCCATTAACCAGCCATTGGCTCCTGAGCAGGTGATTCACTCACGTAGTCACGATGTTGTCCTTGACGCTTCAGGGGCATTTTCGGGGAAACTGTCCGCAATGACTTCTGGTGCAGAGTCGAGTGTGGCCTCAGGGATTACTGTGAAAGTGATTCAGGAGGGTTCCGAAACGGGCAAAGCAACCACGGATGAACAGGGGAACTTCCAGATCAGTGGTTTGAAGCCGGGCGTCGCCGCCTTATTGGCTTATGGCGATAACAGCTTTATGCTTAGCGGCATTAACTTGGTTGAGGCTGATGAGAAACATCCTGCGACAAATGAGATGGATGTTGATTCAATGGTAGTCTCGGGCTCCGATCTTTCAGTTGTCAGGCAGTTGATCAGTGCGAAGCTTCCTAAGGCTGACCTTCGTTTCGATCAGGCTGCTGGCGATGAGGACCAAAAGTTCCCACTTGGCGAAGGCGACGTCTCTACATCGGTAGTTGGGCACCGCGTTCAGTTGCAGAAGGATGGCCGACTCAGGGGCGTGATTAATTTGCTTGACGAGCGTACGGGACGGATTCGTGAAGTTCTTGACCTAACGATCTACTTTGTGCAGGAAGGCAAGGTCGTAGGAAAGACTGAGGTTGAGAACAACGGGGAGTTTCTCGTAGCGGGACTGGTTCCAGGGTATCACAGTGTGGTTGGAGTTGGCAAAGATGGTACTTTTGCACTGGGTATCGAAGTTATCGGGGCCGAGCAGGAGGTTGCCAACGTCCGTTCTTCTCAGTACAGAACAGTTGCGGTTATGGCTTCGCTGGAAATGAGTGTTGCTCCCGCGAACGCGGGGAACTTTAACAGCACTAACGCGGCAGCTTTGACCGGCGGCAGCGTAGCCCCGGGTACAACTCCGCCGGGGGCTCCTCCAGGAGCACCGGGAGCAGGCGGTGGTGGTGCTGGAGGCGGGGCCGGTGGTGGCGCTGGTGGAGGAGGCGGCGGTGGCCTCGGCGCACTTCTTGGTGGCGCGATTGGCGCTGGGGCCGGCTATCTTGCTGGACAAAGTGACAGTCCGGCGAGCCCGGGAAACTGATGATTTTGATATTGCAAACAAAAGGCCCCAGAGGTTCTCTGTGGCCTTTTTCGTTGGCATCCACAGCTCTGAGAGTGTTTTGGGTCGGGAGGGCTATTTTGCCTTGGGCCTGAATGCTTTCACTCGGTGTTCATGTGTTTCCAATCTTGGTCCTCCAATCAGATCGATGCAATAAGGTATTGCAGGCATCACGGCGTCAAGGCATTCCCTTATCGCCTTTGGTTGACCGGGCAGGTTCACGATCAGGCATTTTGCTCGAATTCCTGCTGTTTGTCGGCTCAGGATGGCAGTCGGTACTTTGTCCAGCGAGACCTTCCGCATTAATTCGCCAAAGCCGGGCATCATTTTCTCACAGACGTCTGTGGTTGCTTCTGGCGTCACGTCCCTGACGGCCGGACCGGTTCCACCTGTCGTAATGATCAGGCAGCAGTTAAGTTCATCCGACATTCGTCGCATTTCCTGAGCGATCAATGGCCGATCGTCAGGGACGACTTGGTAGATCGGGGACCATGGCGAAGCGACTACCTCCGTAAGATAGTCGCGAATCGCTGGCCCGCCGAGATCTTCGTATTCACCTCGACTGGCACGGTCTGATACTGTGATCACCCCGATGTGTGCAGTTGTTTCCATGTGAGTCGACTTTCTCATTGTTCCGGGCAAGGTCTTAGGATTTCCCACCACGAAATTCCTGACCTGCACACCGTCAAAAGCTTCCCAATCATGGCAGTCCGTCTATGATGCGGCAACCCTGTGGGCGTCAAAGACTAAACTGTTGAACCAGAATACTCCCCCAAAGTTCCCTCCACGCAGGCCGTATCACCCACTCTGTACGGCACCGCTGAACACAAAGTCATTCGAAAATGTCTAACACAAGTTCACTTCCATCGGGTGCCCCGGCATTTTTGGATTCGCCGAATGAAGGATCTGGGAATGGCGTCGCTGGGCATGTTGCCGGTGCAATCGTGGCAGCGAAGCCTCGCGTTGATATGGGCACTCAGAACGTCGAGTTCGCAGAGGCTCAGTTAGAAAGTTACCTTCGAGATCGGAACTCGGTCTCTCCGGATTGGAGAGATTATTTTGATGAACTGCAGGTTGTTGATTCGGGGCTCACTCCTGAAAGCCTCCAGGCACCGTTTCAGGCGGAAAGTATCTTCCATAAGTCGACGGAAGTTCGAGTTGACCCGTCGACCTCGGATGCCGTTATTCTTCAGGAACGCCTTGATCAGTTGATTCGCAGCTATCGCGTCCGTGGTCATATCATCGCGAAGATTGATCCGTTGAATGCGGAGCGGCCGAAGCCAGCCGAACTTGATCCGGCGTTTTATGGTTTCACTGAAGAGCACATGAATCGAAAGTTTTCGACTCAATGGGCTGGTGGACCTGATACTCAGACTCTGCGTCAACTTGTCACCTGGATGCAATCGACTTATTGTCGATCGATCGGCGTGCAGTTTATGCACATTGACAGCATGCAGGTGCGACAGTGGCTGCAGGATCGAATGGAGCGAACGGCCAACCGACTTAAGCTGTCGCGTTCAGAACAGGTGCGAATTCTTGAGCGACTGAGTGACGCCGTTGTCTTTGAAGAGTTTGTTCAGAAGAAATATGTCGGCGCCAAGAGCTTCTCTTTGGAAGGTGCTGAGAGCCTCATTCCGCTGCTCGATATGGCGATTGAGCGAGCTGGAAGCCAGGGGACTGATCTGATCGTCCTGGCGATGGCGCATCGCGGGCGTCTGAATGTGCTGGCCAACATTATGGGCAAGAGCCCGTCAAAGATATTTCGCGAATTCGATGACGTGGATCCCCAGCTGAAAATGGGCCGTGGTGATGTGAAGTATCATCTCGGCTATAGCTCTGATCGCATGACCTCCTCAGGGCAGAATGTCCATTTGACATTGTGCTTCAATCCAAGCCATCTGGAATTTGTTAATCCGGTCGCTCAGGGCAGACTTCGAGCAAAGCAGGATCGAAACGAAGATTTCGAGCGTCGCAAGAGTTGTGTCATTCTTGTGCATGGAGACGCCGCATTCGCTGGTGAAGGCGTCATTCAGGAAACGTTGAACCTGAGCGAACTGCCGGGGTATCAGACGGGCGGTACCGTCCACATCATCGTGAATAACCAAATTGGCTTCACAACATCACCATCAGAAGCGCGATCGTGTACTTATTCGACCGACGTCGCACGGATGTTGCAGATTCCGATCTTCCATGTGAACGGCGAAGATCCGGAAGCTGTTGCTCAGGTTGTTCAGTTGGCGATGGACTTCCGAGCGAAGTTTCATCGCGACGTGATCATTGACATGTATTGCTTCCGCCGCCGTGGTCACAACGAGGCGGATGAGCCAGCCTTCACACAGCCCACGATGTACCAGGTCATTCGAAGTCGCCAGACAGTCTTCAACAGCTTCCTTGAATCTCTCGTCGGTTTGCGCGAGGTGACGAAGGAAGAGGGGATGGAGATCGTCGCGCGTCGAGGTCAGGTGCTGGAGGCGGAACTGCTTGAAGCTCGTAAAGAGGGCTTCAAGTACCTGGAGGATAGTGGCGGAGGGATGTGGAACGGCTACTTCGGAGGTTCGTCCTCGAAAGCCGACTCTCCTGCGACAGGAGTTTCTGCAGACATCATTCGCAAAGTGATGTCGACGTTGACGTCGCCCCCGGAAGGCTTCAAGCCTCATCCAAAAATCGAAGCGGTCCTGGAATCGCGACGGAAGATGGCAGCGGGTGAAATGCCGTTTGACTGGGGTGGGGCGGAAATGACGGCCTTCGGAACCTTGGTTCACGAAGGAACTCATATCCGGTTCAGCGGTCAGGATGTCCGACGAGGAACATTCAGCCATCGCCATGCCGGGCTCTACGACTTCAATGACGGGCGAGTTTGGATTGGGCTGCAGCAAGTGGCTGCTCGTCCCGAACACGTTGAGATTTACAATAGTCCGCTGTCGGAAGTTGGCGTGCTCGGATTTGAGTACGGTTATAGCCTCGATTGCCCGGACGGACTTGTGATCTGGGAAGCTCAGTTCGGGGACTTCGTTAACGTCGCGCAGGTGATCATCGATCAGTTCATTGCCAGCGGTGAAGATAAATGGAAGCGTCTCAGCGGCATGGTCCTGTTGCTTCCTCACGGAATGGAAGGGCAGGGGCCAGAGCATTCCAGTGCGCGGCTTGAACGTTTCCTTGCGATGGGAGCTGAGGACAACATCCAGGTTACAAATCCGACTACTCCTGCAAACTACTTCCATCTGTTGCGGCGTCAAACGCTCCGACGCTGGAAAAAGCCGCTGGTCGTTATGACCCCTAAGAGTCTTCTGCGATCGAAGGATGCAACTTCGCCACTTTCGGAGCTCGTCAGTGGACAGTTCCTGGAAGTGATTCCAGACACCACAATTCCGCCGGAAGCTGTCCGTCGAGTTCTGCTGTGTTCCGGGAAGGTCTATTACGATCTCGCGAAGTACAGAGAAGACAACAAAATCACGGATGTGGCGATCATTCGAATTGAGCAACTGTACCCATTCCCTGCGAAGGCTTTGGGCGAGGCGTTGTCGCATTATTCTGAAAAGTTGTCACTATTCTGGGTTCAGGAAGAAGCACGCAACATGGGTGCGTGGGGCTTCCTGAGAATGAAGTATGGGGAACGCTTGCTGGATCGGTATCCGTTCCGAGGTGTGTGTCGTCCTGAGTCTGCCAGCCCGGCCACGGGGTCCGCGACCAGTCACAAAATTGAACAACAGACAATTCTTAAACAGGCATTTGAACTCGAATGAGCACTAAGGAAATCGAAATCAAGGTTCCGGCCGTTGGTGAATCCATCTCCGAAGTCTTCATTGGAGAGTGGTATGCTGGCGAAGGGAAATTCGTCGCGGCCGACAAAGACGTGGTCGGACTTGAAACCGACAAAGCAACGTTCGGAGTCCCTGCTCCTGTGGGTGGAGTTGTAACTCGCATCCTGAAGAAAGCCGGTGAATCCGCAGCGATTGGTGAAGTGATTGGGTATCTCCAGCCTTCTGATGCCCCGGCCGCGACTGCGGCCCCGGCCCCTGCGGCCGCGCCAGCCGCTTCTGCACCAACGGCCCCTGCAGCTCCTGCGAAGGCCGGTGGTCATGTGATGCCTGCTGCTGCGTCAGAGATGGCAAAGAACAATCTTCCGGCCGGCTCGGTTGCAGGCACTGGTCCTGGCGGTCGAGTCCTCAAAGAAGACGTGATCCGCACCGTTCAGGCCGGGCCTGTGCGAGTCGGCGGAAGCCGTGAAACTCGCAATGTGCCTCTCAGCCCGATTCGCCAGACCATCGCCAAGCGACTGGTCGAAGCTCAGCAGACGGCCGCATTGCTTACGACGTTCAACGAAGTGGACATGTCGGCTGTCAAGAAGCTGCGAGAGTCCTACAAGGACGTGTTCGAAAAGAAATACGGCGTTAAGCTGGGCTTTATGTCTTTCTTCGTGCGAGCGGTTGTTGCTGGTCTGCAGCAGTTCCCCGCCCTGAACGCACAGATGAATGGCAAGCAGCTCACGCACTTCAATTACTGCGACATCGGGATTGCCATCGGCGGCGGCAAAGGACTTGTCGTCCCTGTCCTGCGCAATGCCGAAAACATGAGCTTCTCTGATATTGAGCTGGCAATCGTTCAATACGCAGTGAAGGCCAAGAACAACCAGATCACTCTGGAGGAACTCGAAGGCGGCACGTTCACAATCACCAACGGCGGCGTTTACGGTTCGCTGTTGTCGACTCCGATTGTGAATCCTCCTCAGAGCGGTGTCCTCGGGATGCATGGCATCTTTGATCGCCCGATTGCGGTCAATGGAGAAGTTGTGATCCGGCCAATGATGTATGTCGCACTGACTTATGATCATCGAGTTGTCGACGGTCGCGAAGCGGTTTCCTTCCTGAAGCTTGTGAAGGATCTGATTGAAGATCCAACGCGGCTGATTCTGGAAGTGTGATCTCCTCTCGTTCCAGGGCTCAAGCCGTGGAACGCATTGTCCGGAGGCTCCCGCCTCCACTGCAAAATGGAATTGCGAGTTCTTGCCGAATCACTCGGTTTAAATCGTGATAACTTGAACCAAACACACCGCTGGGGGAACATGCGTCTTCCGGCGGTTTTGCATTCATGCTCTTATTGGGTACGTCATGTCTGAATCATTTGATCTTATCGTTGTCGGTGCTGGCCCTGGCGGATATGTCGCCGCCATTCGAGGCGCTCAATTGGGGATGAAAGTTGCTGTCGTCGAACGCGAACAGAAGCTCGGCGGGACCTGCCTGCGAGTGGGTTGCATCCCCAGCAAGGCCCTGCTCGAAACCAGTGAGCTGTATGAGCAGTCTCAGAAACATTTTGCTGAACGAGGTCTCATCGTTCAGGGTGTGACGCTTGATATCGCAAAGATGATGAGCCACAAAGATTCGGTCGTCAGTACGCTCGACGGTGGCATCCAGGGCCTGTTGAAGAAGAATAAGGTTGAGCGATTCTTTGGCCATGGCAAGCTGAAAGGTGGAGGAGTTGTCGAGGTCTCGGGCAACGCACCCGCAACCATCACTGGCAAGAAGATTCTGATCGCCACTGGCAGTGTGTCGTCATCTCTCCCGGGCATTCAGCCGGACGGAGATCGCATCGGCACCAGCACGGAAGCCATCGCGTGGCCGGAGGTCCCTGAGCACCTCGTTGTCATCGGCGCTGGTGTGATTGGACTGGAGCTCGGCACCGTGTGGCGTCGACTGGGCTCAAAGGTCACCGTGCTGGAATATCTGCCTCGTATTCTGCCGGGCGTTGATGAACAGGTCGCGAATGAGGCGAAGAAGATCTTTGAAAAGCAGGGCCTGACATTCAAGCTCGGCACGAAAGTCACCTCCGTCACAGCCGCCGGCAAGACCTGCACCATCACAATGGAAGGTGCGGATCCGATTACATGTGATCGAGTGCTCGTTGCTGTTGGCCGTAAGCCATGTACGGACAACCTTGGGTTGACGGAAGCCGGAGTACAAACAGACAAGCGTGGTTTCATTCAGGTCAATGCCGGCTATCAGACAACGGCTGCTGGTGTCTACGCTGTCGGCGACGTCATCGGCGGGGCGATGCTGGCCCACAAGGCCGAAGAAGAAGGCATCGCCTGCGTCGAGAAGATGGCGACCGGCCACGGTCACATCAACTACGGCACTATCCCTGCTGTCATCTACACGTCCCCCGAGATCGCTTCCACGGGAGCGAACGAAGACGCGTTGAAAGCCGCCGGAATCAAGTACAAAGCTGGCCGTTTCAGTTTTGCTGCCAACGGACGAGCTCGTGCTGCAGGCCATACCGACGGTTTCGTGAAAGTCCTTGCTGATGAAGCCACCGACCGAGTCCTCGGAGTCCATATCATCGGCGTTCACGCGGGAGAATTAATCCACGAAGCCGCCGTCGCCATGGAATTCGGAGCCAGCTCGGAAGACATCGCCCGCTGCTGCCATGCTCATCCAACGCTGTCAGAAGCGGTTAAGGAAGCTGCGATGGCTGTCGACAAGCGAGCGATTCATTCGTAGACCCGAAAACAGGCAAGGATCAGCGGATCTCGGGGACTTTCAAGTCTCCGAGATCAATAGCGTCCGAGGCATCCGGACAAACCGTTGCGGCCACATCCCACTGCTGCTTCGCCCATTCTTTCCCTTCGTCAGGCGTCAGAAGGATTTCGCATTTGCAGTTTTGAATGACATCCTTCAGTTCGAACGAGCCATCTTCGTTACACGAAATTGATCCGCTGATGAAGGATGAGAAATCTGCCGGCAATTCCGTTCCTTTGGGAACGGACGGGTAGATGATATAGCGAGCGCTCCGATCGGGGATCGGTTTTCCTGATCCGTCCACAAGTCGCCCCTGCAGTGAGACTCGCGGGGCCAATGGCAATGTGATCTCGTGCGACTTCCCATCCCAGAAAATGAAGCCCATTCCCTCCGCTGTCGATGCTTGAATGGCATGAGGACTGAGGGAGACCAACTGTGGTGAGTCAGATAAACTTGGACGATTTCCCCAGATATCAACGCTGGCAGAAACATGTTGCCCCGAAGCCTTATCAATCGTGTTGATCTGCAATAGAGTCTTCGTGTCCGAGTGAAAATCTCTTTCGATGGTAAAGCCATCTGAGGCGGAAAACTGAAGAGGAATCCCGGTGAAAGGATCCTCAATAACCCAGGATCCATCGGCGGCCAGGAGGGAGAAACAACCGTTCTCGTCCGTCTGCACTTTTGTTGCTATTCGATTCTCTCTGTTCGGTTGAGAGTAGATGCGAGGTTCGTCGAAAAGCGATTTGTTGTTCGGGTCGGCTCTTCGTGTGATAGTCATCAACGTTCGATTTCGCAGAGGGGTTCGATCCTTCCCTGATGTTACGCAACCGCGAATCCGGTTGGTGCCTGAGAAACTCAGCTCAATTCGCGTGGCTACGAAAAGCGAATAGAAATCAAGCTGAGCCCCTGCCAGAAGATCAGTCTCGAATGCCGTACTAAACTGGCCCGGCATTTCTGCGTGAACCATATGACGGTGTCGTGTGGGGGCCAGAAACGAAAACTGCCCCGAGTCATCAGTCATTCGAACTCGTTGAAATGGAAGAAAGTGGTCTGGCAGCAGGGAATGTCCCTGGAGGGTGACTCTTACTCCAGTTGCTGGTTTGTGGTCTGCTCCAATGACTTTTCCTTTCATTTCGACAAGCCGGTCAATAATGATTTCGTTCGCTTCAATGGTTTTGTTAAATGATCGTTGCGACCAGAAATGTTGGTCCGCAACGCAATAGTCCATCATTGCGGTCCACGCCCATTTGGGCATCCATGAAATTGTCAAGTTCCCTGTCTCGTCCGTCCGTGGGCACAGTGGCTCACACAACTGAGAACAAAGAAATGGTTCGCAATAAAACCATTGAGCATCTTCCCCTCGCAGTCCCCATGGCAGGATCGGAATTTTGACAAGAGGTTCTGTCGAAATCGACTCTTCGGATTCAGCGAGATCTGATCGAATTTGATCTTCAGGTTTGGGAAGTTTTGGACATAGAAACCGTATGGTAAAGGGCTTGGAAACGTCGAGGACAAGTTCAATGGGGGTATTGCTATCTGAGTCGTACGTCTGGAACTCCAGGCCATAAGATTCCGTGAGTGCAAAGACCTTTCCGACACCTCGACTCAAGTCCGAAATCACCGGAAGCAGAGCAAGGCCGTCCTGATCGGTCCGTGTTGCACTGATGACCATCGTTCCACTACTGAGCCCCACGAATGCATTGCCAATGGGCACACCTTTTTTATTGACCACCTTCACGGGCTGCAGGCGAGTCTTAATCAGGCGGAGGGTCACAGGATTCAAGGGTATGCCGCGACGTCGAGGTGGTATGAGAAAAATCTCGTCATCCGCCATTTGGAAAGGGTAGATACCAATTCGCTGTGTCGGTGAATGCTCTGCGCGGACGAAAACAAGTTCCCGTCGAACATCGGGTTGCAGAGGGACGAACATTTCGAACCAGCCATCACGGCCAGAAATCGCCGAGGGGACTTTCTGGTTTCGTCCTTCAAGATAGACGTTCGCCCCCTCGACTCCAGCATCAGATTCATCGACGACTCTACCACGAAAGACCTTGAAGCCATCCGGGACTTCTTGAACCACTTTTGTTTTCGCTGTTGATTCTTCTGAATCCGCATTCCGGTTACGGGCCGCGCTGGCGTTCTGGCTGTTCGTCTCTTTCGCCGCATCGTCGAATCCCGCTGCCGCTTGCACATCCGGAGCGGCGCTATATGTGAAAATGGAAAGCAGAATTGCGGCAGCGCCGTAACTACCAGTCCACAGGAAACGTTCCTTGCTCGAAGTTGCTCGCCGTCGGGCCGAATCCAGAATCAGATGAATTCTTTGCTCGATCGGTCTGCGACCGGCCATTGAAACGAAGGAGTATCCGGAAACGATCCTCTTCCGGGCTGCCTGAGCCAGCTCCGTGAGAAGTAATGCGTACTCGTGAGGACGATGCCCGTTTCGCAGCACAGCGTCATCGCACGCATTCTCCTGTTCCGTGCGATGGCGACGTCGAACGATCCACGCCAGTGGTTGAAACCAGACAATCGCGACAATGAAGTTGATGAGATTATTCCAAAGAATATCGTGTCGTCGAATATGGTTCAGTTCATGTTGCATCACCATCTGCAAACTCGCGGGGGAAGAACTCTTAAGCTCCGCGGGAACGACAATGATCGGACGCAGAATGCCGACAACAACCGGCACCGCTACTCGTTCGCTGAAAGTCATGTGAACTGATCGAGTCACCGATGAGTCAGAGACACTCGAACGCTCGGAATGCTTCAGTTGTTGTTGCCAAAACCGAGTCCCCGCAATGGTGCCATATAGTTGTTTGAGGCATAGAAAAGCGGCGACGAAGATCCATGTCAGTGCAATGGCCCGGCCTGTGGTCCGGTTCATTTGCCATGAGGCGAGACTTGGCTTGTCGAGTGAAGCCTGTGTCGTGGGCTCAGGCGTTTTCGTGGCGGCAGGAATCGCCGGCTGGTCATCCGCTTGATTCACAAGAACAGTGGCCGGCGATTCAACGATGGCCTCCCCTGATTCAATGGCCGTCGGCCCACGCTGCAATAGCGAATCTTTGCTGTTGGGCAGTTGACTCGTCTCGGGATTGGCGTTTTTCGTTGGTTCTATTTCAATCGCCTGAAGTGAAGGTTGGGTTCCTGACAGAACATAATCCGCTCGAGTGACCGCAGGTAAACTGCTGGCCGCTGGACGAATAAAGGCGAGCAGGGGAATCACAGTCACTACAGAGGCGACGCGAAACAGACTGCATCGGACTGCGGAAGTTGTTTGAACGAGCGAACAAAGAACGAGAACCGCAGCAAAAACCACGGATGAGCAAATCGCCGTCGCCAAAAGAGCATTCGTGATCGTCAGCCACGCCTCGGCAGAAAATGTCGTCATTGCTGAGTCTCCTTCATTGCCTGATCGATCATCTTCTTCATTCTGGCAAGTGTGGCTGGATCCAGATCTTCGGACACATCCAACAGAGCAGCGACGACATTGTCGGGTTGTCCGCCAAAGAACGTGGCCAACACGTTCTTCAGGACAGATCGGCTTGTTTTCTCCGGTGATGTCGCTGGTCGATAGAGGTATCTCTTACCATCCTGGCGTTGCTTGAGCACCTTCTTCTGCACCAGCAAGCCCAGCATCGCTCTTACGGATGAATAGGTTGGCGGATCGCTGAGTTCTTTAAGGACGTCGGCAACCGACGCCTCGCCCAGCCTGAATACGGCTTCAGCAATCTGTCGCTCGCGTTTTCCAAGTTCCAAATCCGGCATCTTGCGTACTCCTGATGTGCTAACTGAGTAGCATATGCTAACCAGTTAGCATGTGGCGTCAAGAGAGGCTTAGCTGCGATGTGTCGTTGAGGCCGCACGTCTTGAGAGGGCACGCTGTTTTATAAAGGTCAGGAGTCGATCCCCGACTGTTGTCGCCGGCAAAGAAACTATGTGCGCTAACCAAAAAACAATCGACCCGAATAAGGCCCTGGAAGATTCACTTGCGTAGTGGCAGGTGTGCGCTACCTGCAATCGCAGTGCTGCCGTTGAGGTTTGATTCAGGGAGTGTATCGAGAGAAGATCGACGCCTACAAAGTTGGGTGGGAGCCAGTCTGCAACCGTCGTCGCAGGATCGCATCGTGGTGGCGAATGTGGCCTGCCAAAATGAAGGCCAATGCACGAGCGGATGCTGGTGAACCGCTCATGATACCAATGCGGCTCCATGCCGCATCCGGGAGGTTTCGGATCAGCAGGATGTTAGCGCGGCGGAGTGATTCGAATGATTCAATGATATCTGCCAGCGGAGCAGGGCGTTCCTCGGAGGCCTCTGCAAAGAAGTGCTCGTCAAATCCCGGCAATGGTGTCGTATCTCCCCGAGCGATTCTCAGCAGTCGGTAACCGAAGATTCTTTCGCCGTCCACAAGATGATCGAGGACTTGTCTGATCTTCCATGTGTACGGCGAATGGATAGCTGTTGCCTCGGTTGCAGAGATTCCTCGCCAGAACACAGGAATCTCGACCAGTTGCTGTTCCAGCACGTGCAGAACATCGTTTTCGGGCACGAGGCTGATGTAGCCAGCAAAGAAATCTGAGTATTCATCTTGAGCGGGACGCATCGAGTGTCTTCCAGAACATGTTTCTGGTGGCATTGAATCCAGAGAAGAGTTGGGGCAGGAGCCTTGCAGGGGTCTCTGCAGGTCTGCGTTCACGACAACCGTTTAACCGGTGAGGCAAGGGATACTCCATTCTACACAAGGCGTTCAATCTGCCACCGAGTATGAGGCTTCGTCCCCTTCACAACATGCATCGCTGAGCGAGTGGAGAATTCGGAGTAGACGTTGTTGGCCTGCTCAGAATTGATCGCTGCGGCGTGAATGTGCAGCAGGTATCTCAACGTCAACGGCTCTTGTTTTCTGGTCGTGATTGATGTTTTCATGCAGGGCGATGCGCAAAGCCAGCCGTCATCGCGAACATGCCAGCCAGTTGGCTGGCCGGGATTCGAGGGATGATCGAAATAGGTGATGCCTTCGATCTGTTTGCCCTCGCGGTTTGTCGGGCCGCTATAGTCAATCCAGCGAGCGGATTGCTCGAACAGTTTCTTTTCCGTCTGAGCTCCCTCGCTGCCGGTCAGAACGCCGCCGCCAAAGACGGCTGAGATGGACTTGGCGACTCGAACCGCGAGGAAACCGAAGTTTGTCTTTTCAAACTCGAGCGACTCCGACACTGGTACGAAGCGGCTTTGAAGTTCCAGAGTGAACTCGTTCTTTGCGGCAAGCGGTCGGACTTCGCAGATCAATTCCTGTTTCAACAGGGGGGCTGGATCATGGCCATCGAACCAGCCAAGCTCCACAGCCATGCTGCACGCCTCGTCACTGTCATCGTATGCCAGCCATTGCAGTTGCCGAATCACGGCTCCCGAAGCATTGCCCCAGAAGTCGAGTCCCATCACCTTGTGGTGAGCAAACCAGATCGACTGATGATGATCATGGTCTGGAGCACCGGGATGCCCCATGCGAGTCAGCAGTGCACCGGATGGAGCGACGATTGGAAAGAAAAAGGGACGAGGATAATCGTCCCCAAAGTTCCATCGCAGGATTTCTCGGTCATCTATCGAGACAGATGTCTGGTGACTGGCAAGCGGCGTAATCTGACATCGAGGCATGTTGTACATGAAAGGACGTTTCCTCAGTCTTGCCGATCAGCAGTCATGATGTGCAGCCATCAAGGCCACCACGTTCATTAATCGCATGTGCCGCTATTGACGTGTTGGGACGCGCATGACCTCGGAACCACTGTCTGCTGAGCTTACTTCCCACCGCTCCGCAGGAACATTTGCCCCAATGCGGCCGGCGCGCTGCCGTAGACCTGCTGAATCGCTCGTGCAGCATCCGGGTTTGTTCGTAGTTCACCGACCAGTTGCTGGAACCGCGCCGGGCCGCCTTGAGAAAGGAGGAACTTCACCAGAAGGTAGCCAACGTCACCAACTTCTTCGGGAGCCAGTGTTCCGTCGTTGAACAGTTTTGCCGGATCATCGATGGTCGCCACAGCCTGTCCGGCACGAGTGGGGGCAGCTTTCACATAATCAGCGTTCTGCTCGACGCCGGATTCGAGCAATCCGAACCCCTGCTTTAGCCAGTCTGGCAATGTGGATCCGTCTCGCGTCAGATAGCACTGGCTGATCAAGGACTTCAGCAGTTGCTCGGCCGACAGAGCGTCCGCCGATTGAGTATCTCCAACGTCGTGCATCGCGATGTAAGCGGTTTCGAAATTCGCGTTGAGCACAGTGTGGCCCGAGATGGCCTTTGGAGTTCTCCGGCCATTCATAAGCACAGTATTGAATTCTTCGTAGTCGAATCGTTCAGCCGTGACAAAGATGGCCAGTCGTCCACGAAACGCCTTTTCTCCAGAAGGCAAGCCGTAAGTTGAGGTCAGTTTTGTCAGATGGGATTCGGCTTTTTCCCCGAGTTCCTTCAGGCGATCTTCCGATGCCGTCCCATAGAGATAGAAATTGCTTGTCGTTGCAGAGACACCGTCGGTCTTGGGGGAAACTCGTTTCCAGAGTTCCGCAGTTTGTGTGATTCGTCTTTCTGCAAACTCAGCATCGGTCATTGAAGCCAGCTTTGCCGCTTCCATTTGTGCTTCGGTTGGCACGATTTCTCGGAGCGGAGCCTTTGCATCCTTTCCATCGAAATGGGCCCCCTCGCGGATCCATGTTTCAAGAGCCAGTGCCTGCGATTGCTTAAGCTGAGCCTGTCCCGCTGGCATCTTCAGAGGTTCTTGACGCAGGACAAGATCGACAATGTAGCTCTCGTCGGGCTTGCCGGGGACGATCGTCGTGCCTGTTGGGCCGCCTTGTAGCAATTGCTCAAAAGTCGTGAAGCCGAAATTGCCGCGAGGATTGTTTCCGGAGTGACATCCCATGCAGATATTGACCATCCATGGAGCGATGTCTTTCGAGAAGGAAACCGTCTCCGTTCCATCCGCTTTTACCACCGTCACCGGTGGCTTCTTGACGACGGTTGAATCACCAATTGGTGCATCCATATCTTTGCCGTCAAATGCAGCCCCTTGTTCAATCCAGCGAGCGATCGTCATGATCTCAGCATCAGCCAGTTTGGCTCGCCCACGTGGCATTCTCTGTTGTTCGTTCTCAGCAACCATCCGCAAGACGAGACCGCTGCGCTGAGGAACTCGGGGAACAACCGGGACGCCACTCCGTCCTCCTTTGGCGATCATGTTGTAGGTGTCAAGGCGGAGATTCGCACTGGCCTGTTCTTCTCCGTGGCATTGAAGGCAATTTGCTGTCAGGATCGGAGCCACTTCATGTTCGAAGCTCACTGGGATCAGATTCTTTGCTTTCTCAAGGTTTGTCTTGAAGGTTGCATAGGATCGATCTTTTTCGTCCTCGGCGATCGCCAGTTCCTTAATTCGGTCTTCGGTCTTTTTGATCAACTCTTTGGCCTGATCGATCTCCTTCTTCTTCACCATGCCCTGAACTTCTTTCAGCTCTTTGCCTAGCGCAGTGAGTTCCTTCTTCACTTCCGGGGGCAACGCACAACGTCCCTCTGACGCAAAAATCGAAATTGTGATCGCGACGAGGGCTGAAAAGCGAAGAGTTCGAGAGATCATAAACGGTATTCCAAAAACCGACTGGAGAGGGAGGTCTGGGTCAATGAAGTCTGCATCAACATGGTCTGACGGAGAAGGTGGACCACAATTCGTCCTTAACGTCGATGCATGATCTGTTCATATCAACACTGTATCGAGAAGGCATCGCAAAACCACGGTTCAAATGTCAGCTTCCATCTGTGGAGAGTATACCCTTTGACTTTGCAGAAATGCCATTCTTTATCGTCAGTAGGGACAATAGACACGGGCTCTCGAGTCTCCCGCTGAGTGCTTGATCGTCGGCAATGCGGCCAAAGTGGGATAACCGCATAATCGCCGTCGAAACACAAGATTGGGCTCATCGCCAATCAAAATGGGGTTTCACTTTGACGACACCCGCGGCCATGCTTAGACTGTCGATCTTCCCTACGCGCCTTCCCAGCCATGTGTTCTTCGGAAAACCTACCGTGATGGCTGTTTATATCACACCTGTAATGACTCTTCGCCGCACAGTTGCTCTGGCTGTTGCCTGTTCTTTCGGTGCGCTCCTCAGTTTGCCTGAAGCATACTGCCAAGAGCCAGTCATTGATCGACTTGATGTGGCCAACTTCCGGCCCGGACAGAAGGCTACCGTAGTCGTCAACGGCAAACAGTTGATAGGGGCGAGCGGTCTTTGGACGCCGGTCGGTACTCTTCGGCCGAAAGAAGGCTCAGATTTATCGAAAGATCAGCCAGTCACCTTTGAGGGTGATGTCAAGGCTGATGCGATACCGGGCATCTATCCGGCGCGAATGGTGACCAATCATGGCTGTTCGGAAGCGGGTTGGTTGGTAGTCGATGACTTGCCATCTGTCGCTTTGACTCCAGAAAGTCAGGATCGTGCTGCAGCACAGTTGGTCACGTTGCCATGTTGTGTAGAAGGGCAAATCAATCCTGTGTTGTCCCGGTTTTTCCGAGTAGCATTGACCGCTGGCCAGTCCGTCAGCGCGGAAGTGCTGGCTCGCCGGCTGGGTTCGGACTTGGATCCGGTGATCCGGGTCACCGGACCCAATGGTAGCGAGGTTGCTTATCGTGACGATCTTCCCGGGGCCGAGGGAGATACTCAGCTTCAGTTCACGGCAGCAGTGGATGGTGAGCATCGAATCGAATTGCGAGATGTACGCTTCAGTGGCGGAGCTCGCCATTTCTTTCATCTGCGAATGGGAAAGATGACTCTGGCCAGCGCGACGATGCCGAGAGTGACTCAGGCCGGTGGCAAGGTTTCTTTAATTGGTAGTTCGGGAGAAGTAGTTGGCGAAGCTGCTGCTCAGAGTTCTGCCGATCTTTCTGCTTCATTGGTTCCAGTCTCTTTTCGATCGGCTGAGTCGGATGCCAGTACGCTCGGGGCAGTTCTTGTAACCGCCGGTCCTTCGCAGAATGAAGTTGAGCCGAACAATGCTCGAACCGAAGCCACGGCTGTGGCGCCTGAATCAGAAATCCTGACGGGGAGCTTGAACACAAAAGGGGATTCGGACTGGTTCAAGATCTCTGTGACCGAAGCGACTGCTCTTCTGGTAGTTGCTCGGACACGTGAGCTGAATAGTCCGACCGATGTGATGCTTGAACTCTACAACGCGGAAGGCGGAAAGGTCGTTGAGAACGATGACGTGGGGCTTCGCGATGCAGAACTGGCATTCATGCTTCCTGCTGCGGGCGACTACTTCCTGAAAGTCGGTGAAATTGCAGGTCGGGGTGGTTCAGAGTGGATCTATGCTCTGGACGTCTTCCGCGGGCGAAAGGCCGTTAAGGTGACCGCTCCTGCTGATCGGATCAATGTGCCTCGAGGTGGCAGTGCTGCTATGTTGCTGGCCGTCAGAAGAATTCACTACGACGGTCCGTTGAAAGTTGAAGCTGTCGGATTGCCAGCGGCCCTGACAATGACTCCTTTCACCATCGGTGGAAAACAAAGTGCGGTTCCGATTGTTCTGACGGCAAAGGATCCTGCCGCAGCCGCATCGGATGCAGACTGGGGCCCCGTGACTCTTCGTGTTACGGCTCTGGATGGTGTTGGAGTACCACCTGCAGAACTTCAGCTGGCGCCTCCGGCGCCCAAGAAAGCAGATGCGGAACTATTTCGAAGTGCTCGTGTGAGAGCCGATCTCTTCACTGCAATTCAGCCAGCTGCACAGTTTTCCTTGTTGGCGGAGCCGGCCAGTATCAACGTCGCTCAAGGAGCTTCCGCAACCGTGCTATTGAAGTCGGCCCGTATCGCAGAATGGACCGAGCCGATAGAAATCGCCCTTGCAACTCCAGCCGATCAACTGCCGGCTGGAATCACTGTGACTGGCGGCTCAATGGCGGCTGGGGAGTTAGCTGTCACGATTGCTGCAACTGCTGATGCCCCAGTCGGACCATTCACTGTTTTCCTTCAGGGAAAGTCGAAGAAGGATAAGGTTGAACCTGTTCACCCCGTTCCGCCAATCGTTGTAGAAGTTGTTCCAAAGTGATCTGAGATATTCATTGTTGTTTTGCTGCTGAGATATCCCACCTGGAGTTGCCGATTCGGCAGTTCACTGAAAACAAAAGTTCCTGGAAAGTGCGTATTCAGGCCAATGCCTGGCTACAAAGAATCGCAAACAAAGGCTTCGTCACTATGCTCCGCTTAACCTGCCTGTTGTTGTCATTCGTATTGGGTGCTTCAGCTTCTTTTGCTGCTGAGCTGCCGACATTATCGCTCTCTGTCCAACCAGCCGAGATTGTTCTTGTTGGTCCTCGAGGCGTGCAACAGTTGATCGTTACGGCGAACGGTGATGCTGCGACAATTCACGACGCTACTGGGCTGGCTGAGTACCGAACCGACGACGCTGCTGTCGCTGTCGTTGAGGGCGGAGTTATCAAGGCTAAAGGAAATGGGACCACGACCGTCCATGTGACGCGTGGTGGCCAATCAGCATCGGCTAAGGTGACGGTGTCAAACTTTGAAATGCCTGCTCCAGTCTCCTTTCAAACCGAGATACTAGCGTCTCTTACAAAGTCCGGCTGCAACATGGGAGCCTGTCACGGGTCTCCATCTGGCAAAGGCGGTTTCCGCCTTTCTCTTCGAGGCTACGACCCTAATGTCGATTTGGTGACGTTGCGAGGAGAGTTCTTCAATCGACGTTCGAATGTGCTGAGCCCTGATGAAAGTTTGCTACTGCGAAAGCCATTGATGGAAGTAGCTCACGGAGGTGGTCGCCGGCTTCAAAATGGAGATCCTAGTCATCGTGTTTTGAGAGACTGGATCGCCGAAGGAATGAAACTGGATCCAGACGGTGCTGCGACTTTGTCACGGATTGAGTTGTTGCCGTCTCCAAGAGTTCTTCGAGATGGTGCCGATCGACAGCAGCTTATTGTCAATGGTTACTTCAGCGATGGGTCCGTACGAGATATCACAGCCCTGACTGCGTTTGATTCGTCGGATGAAGGGATTGGTATGATCTCGCCGTCCGGTGTGGTTTCTCAGCAGGGCCGTGGAGAAGTGACCGTTCTGGCTCGCTACCTCGACAAGGTTTCTACAACGCAACTCACATTCCTTACCGAGCGGCCTGACTTTCAGTGGCCGAGTCCGGCAGAGACGACGGAGATTGATCGATTGGTCTTTGGAAAGCTGAAGCAGCTTCAGATCCAGCCTTCGGAGTTGTGCAGCGACACGGATTTTCTTCGCAGAGCAACGCTGGACCTGACTGGCCGTCTTCCGTCTTTAGAGGAATCTCAGCAATTCCTTGCCGATCAGTCTCCGGACAAGCGTGCTGCTGTGATCGACCGGTTGCTCGCGACAGATGATCATGCTCGCTTCTGGTCCATGAAATGGTCCGATTTGTTGCGATCCAACAGCAAGAAGATGACTCGAACGGGAGTCCACAAGTTTCGTCGGTGGCTGTTTGATGTGGTCAAGAATGATGTTCCGTTGAATCAGTTTGCGCACGAGCTGCTCACAGCCACCGGCAGCACTCAACAGAATGCGGCTGCGGCGTATTGGAAAGCAAGTCGAGATGAAATTGACGCCACGGAAACGACAGCACAGTTGTTTTTGGGGATTCGTATTCAGTGTGCGAAATGCCATAACCATCCGTTCGAAAAATGGACTCAGGATGATTACTACGGCACAGCAGCCGCATTTATTCGGGTGGGACGAAAAGAGACCGGGCTTCCGGACGATGAGATGATTTTTGTCAAGGCCGGTGGTGAGGTCACTCAGCCCCGCACCGGAAAACAAATGAAGGTTCGACTGTTGATGCAGGGAGATGTCGATGTTCCTGCAGATCAGGATCGCCGAGTTGTTTTTGCGGATTGGCTTACGAAGAACGACAATCCATTTTTCGCACGCTCTCTGGCAAATCGTATCTGGGGCCATGTTGTCGGTAAGGGGATTGTTGATCCTGTCGATGACTTCCGAGATTCCAATCCGCCGTCCAACCCTGAGCTGTTGAATTATCTGGCTGGTGAGTTGGTGAAGAGCGGCTTCTCCTCACGCCACCTCATCCGCACAATCATGAACAGTCGGGTTTACCAACTGAGTTCACAGAGGAACAAGTATAACGCTGACGATGAGATCTACTTCAGCCATGCGACAACTCGCATGCTGACGGCAGAACAGCTTCTCGATTCCATCTGTGCGGTGACTGGTTTGCCGGAAGACTTTGCAGGAATGCCGGGTGGCACCAAAGCTGTTGATCTGGTTGACCCACCAGAAGGACACAAGTTTCTGCAGGTCTTTGGACAGCCTCAGCGCGAGCTTCCCTGCGAGTGTGAGCGATCCACGGACAGCAATCTTTCTCAGGCTCTGCAATTGATCAATGGGCCGACTGTGCACAACAAACTGCGGTCTGACGCGGGCAACGTGCACAAGTGGGTGGCTGGAGGAAAGTCGGATGCAGAGATCATCGAACTCTTGTATCTGACGGCCTTGAGTCGGCCTCCGTTGGCCGAAGAACAGCAAACAGCACAGAACCATATCAAGGCCAATGAAGACCGGACGCGGGCTCTGGAAGATATTGCCTGGGCTGTGATCAATAGCAAGGAATTCCTCTTCCAGCATTGAGGCATTCACCGGGCGTGAGGTGTTCTCGAAGAAGGGTTCCGTTCAACGTATGGGACCGAGAAGCTTACGGCTCCGGAGAGTGGCTGACGGTGATAAGCTTTTGGTAGTATAAGGGGCGCTGGAATGGCTGGACCATTGCTGGGCAAAAGCCTGAAGGAAAAGATGCAGCGTGGTCAGTCAGTCTTTGGAACCTTCATCCAGTACACCGTGAATCCGGCGATCGTTGATGTGCTCCCGGAAGGGGCGCTCGATTTCGTGATTGTCACGGCAGAACACAACGCGTTGGAACTTGCTGAGTTTCTGCCTTTGAAATACGCCCTTGCTGCGAAAGGAATCGCGTGTCTGGCAAGGACACACAGTCGTGATCCGGATGATGTCTCACGAGTCTGCGACACTTTTGATGGAGTCGTCGTTCCCTATATTGAAGACGTGGAACACGCTCGTCGTTTGGCCGCGGCAGCCATCTATCGTCCACTGAAAGGACTGGCTTTGGAGCGAGTCCTTCGCGAGGGAGTCTGGCCTGACGAGAAAAGTCGCAGGTACATCCTCGAAGACCGATGTCAGAACACTGTCTTTGTCCCCATGATTGAATCTCTCGCAGGTGTTGAAAACCTGGAGGCGATCTGTGGAATTCAGGGAGTCAACGCGATCTTTGTTGGGCCAAACGATTTGACGACAACGATGGGAATTCCGAACGAATATGATCATCCTGATCTGATCGCCATCCTGAAGCGTGTTATTGATGTCGCGGATCGTTCTCATATCCCGGCAGGCTGCTGGTTCGGGAAGACTGAGCAAATGCGGCGAACGATTGGCCAAGGTTCGAGGTTTGTTGTCTATTCGAACGACGGCGCTTTTCTGCGTGAGTCAATTGGCAATTCATTTACCGCGCTGCGGGGCAGATAGAGATCTGCGTCGGATGAGCATGGCGAGTTGCCCGTGAGGCGGATGGACGTTGTTCCGGGTATCTCGATCAGGCGATTAGTTTTTGCGATTAGCCCAGTCTTCCAAATTGTTGATCCAGGGTGCCGCGACTCAAGGTTAACGAAGTCGGGCGGCCATGTGGACAATGGTGTGAGTCATTGACCAGATGTCTCTGCCGAAGCAGTTCCTGCATTTCTTCGGCGGTAAGCCGATGTCCGGACTTAATTGCTGCGCGGCAGGCCATCGTGTGCAGCATGTGGTCCAGAAGATCGCGTCGTGACATCTTTCCGTCATTCTGGACCAGTTGTTCGGCAAAGTCTTTGACGATGCGAGAAAGATTGCCTCGAGGGATCAAAGTTGGGTGAGACATCAGCAGAATTGTTGTTCCGCCAAACTCCTGCAGTTCAAACCCAATCTCTTTCAGAAGTTCCAGTGACTCCAGAAGTGCGACGCACTCGGTGGCGGTACATTCGATCGTATCGGGTATCAGCAGTCGTTGACGTTCTACTCCACCGGCCAGAATCCGATTTCGCAGATGCTCATACAGAATTCGCTCATGAAGCGCGTGTTGATCGATGACTTCCAGTCCGGCATCACTGGCAACGACGATATAGCAGTCATGGATCTGAATCGCTCGAAACTCATTTTCTGTTGAAGAAACAGAAGCACTACTTGAATGCTCTTTGTGTTCCTCCGAGACCAGGTTGGTCAGTGTCGTTGCCTCCGAAGGATCTTGTGGATTCTGGACAGCGGTAGCCGGTGCCAGTGACTCTACTGACCCTGTCTCCGAACCAGGTCTGGTTTGTTTGTTGTCGGCAACAACATTAGAGGCTGAAGAGATGTTTTGCTGGGGCGAGAACGTTGGTTGCTGGCCATCTCGCTGCAGCTCTGAATTGATCGCGAAAGCATCGATGACGGCAGGGTTTGAGAACACGGACCGGTCATTGAATGATGGTCTGCGGGCCTCTGCGTCACTCCCTGACGATCTCGCAAATTCTCCAATGCGGGGTGGAGTTGTAATTGTCGACCCGGATGCCCAGAGGTCGAGTTCTCGTTGCGGTGCAGCAGGCAATGTTGGTTTGTCAAATTTCAGTTCGTTCTTTGAAGAGGGGGAAGCGGAGTAACCAACTTCGATGTTCGAACGAAACTCGAGGGTCAAAAATTTGTCTCGAAGCGTCTTGAGGAGTTGGCGATACAGTATCTGACTGTCCTGAAAACGAACTTCACTTTTGGTGGGATGGACGTTGACATCAACCATCGCGGGCGGCAGCTCAAGAAACAGAATGCTGACAGGATGTCTCCCAACCATCAACAGGCCACGATAGGCCTCACCAAGCGCATGTTGGAGGCTTCGGTCCTGAATCCAGCGACCATTCAGAAAAAGATACTGATCTTTGCGAGTCGAACGGCTTAGGGATGGCTCGCCCACATATCCCCATAGCCGGATCTTTTCCCCGGATGGTAATTCTGATTCTGAGGTGACGCTGATCAGGTGGTCGGCCACTTCACTGCCCATGAAGCGTCGAACACGTTCCAGAGCGTTGGCCGAGACTGGCAGTTCGTAGACCAGCTTTTCGTTATGACGCAGCACCAGATGCAGATTAGGATTTGCGATCGCAATTCGTGAGAACTGTTCAGCGATCTGGCCAAATTCGGTCGCCGGTTTCTTGAGAAAGCGTCGCCGTGCCGGAGTGTTGAAGAACAGGTTGTGAACTTCCATCACCGTGCCAGCTGGACATCCGCAGTCTCGATTGACCACGATTTGTCCGCCATGGCTTTCCAGTTCTCGACCAACGGGACACTCTTCGGGACGCGTGCGAATCCGAAATCGTGCGACTGAGGCGATCGATGCCAGAGCCTCCCCTCGAAACCCCAATGTGCTGACATGATCAAGATCCGCATCGGAGCGGATCTTGCTGGTGGCATGGCTGGTAACCGCCAGTAACATATCTTCGGGATGGATGCCTTCACCATTGTCCGAGATCCGAATCAGGTCCATCCCGCCATTGACGATGTCGACTTCAATTCTCGTTGAAAGCGCGTCGACACTATTTTCCAGCAACTCCTTGACCACGCTGCCAGGTCGTTCAATGACTTCTCCCGCTGCGATACGGTTGACGACATGAGCATCCAATTGTTGTATTCGAGGCATTGTGATGGCAGATCAAGAGCAGGGCTGGTCGGTAGCAATTCTTGGCTGGACCAGAGTATAACCTGATCGAGAAGTTTTTCCTGCCGAGCCCAGAATGTGTTTCCTTTGGCGAGTCGATTTGGGTAACGGTTTGTAGGGACCTTGATTTGCGTCAGACGCCAACTGAACTGGAGCTGTGCGAAGTGGATCGCGAAACATTAAAAGCGCTGCAGGCGCCTCTGAAGCAGCAATACCAGACGTCACCAGAAACAGCCAACGTTTGCCTTGCTGCGGAAGGCGTCGTGGAGTTCGATGTTCCTGGTTGTCGAGTTGCTATTCCCCAGAACGATGGTAGCTTCATCAAAGCTGGCTTACATCCGAATGCCGGCGGAGACGGCACTCAGGCTTGTTCTGGAGAGATACTGCTACAGTCGCTTGTTACATGCGCAGGCACCACACTTGCCGCGGTGTCGATATCAATGGGTCTGCAGATCACTCAGGCGCATGTTCGTGCAAAAGGATGGCTTGATTTTCGAGGAACGATGGGGGTTGATCGATCTTCGCCTGTCGGACTTACCGGCATCGAACTGACGTATTGCATCGAAACAGTGGCTGATGATTCTGTGGTGCGCAAACTGATAGAATTAACTGAGCGGTACTGCGTCATTTATCAGACGCTTACCGCCAGTACGCGTGTCACCTCATCAAGAATCAGTCCAGGCTGCTGAATGGTCTGACGGCTTCGCAGAATTATGGTTTTTCTGCGTTGTCCGGCGTGGGCTCAAGTGCTGGTTGTGCTTCCGGAGGTTGAGCTGAGTCAGGAGGGGTCGCAGTTTGTTTTGTTTCGCCCATTGCTCGATCGTAAAGCGCGTCAAGCACTTCTGAGAAGCCCGCTTGTTTACCAACACCAAGTCCATCAATTTGTGCCTGAACAAGATCGGCCGGTATTGTCAGAAGCGCACGATGACGGACCTTGGTTACGACCGGAGCCTCGGGGTACATCCCCAGCATCTTGGCATCAGCGAATCGTACATCTGCTGTAATTGCTGCGAGTTGTTCGACCGAATCGGGATTTGTCTCCTCAAGAAGATGAAATTGAGTTCTCGCATCTGAAGTTGCAAATACGGCCAGCTTCGGCTGAGTTACAGTTGCGTCTTTCAGTAAGTGCAGAAAGACGAGCTCATATTCGCGCTGGGCGTTGGGTTTAGCCGCGACTCCCTCAACATCCAGTGTATATTGAAACCCCAGAACAAGTGTGCGACACACCGCCGGGGTGAAAACTTCTTCGCCATTCCAGTAGGCTCCAAGGGTTCGCAATTCCCCGATCGATTTTGCAATCATTGGCTCTGCCAAGGCAGCTGTTGCAGGTGTGTCAAATCGAACAAACGAAGCCCTGATTAGAGGACTCAGGATAAGCCGTCCCTGTTCGTCATGGTACAGAGAGGGTTGGATAGTAAGCTGATGGGCCTTTAAGTAGTCTTCAATAATGCCCTTGGTAATCCCAGGCAGTCCTTCTCCCAGCTCTTTTCCCAGTTGCAGTCTAATCGAAAAAGCGCATCTTCGCCCGAGAGGCCCCGATGCTCCGGGATTTGCCTGTACAAGCCCCTGAATGACATCAGTTCCTGTCTCAAGCAATTCGCAAGCACTTTCTGCACCCGCGGCACGATAACTTGCCTGAACTTCGCCAAGTTTCCAGGGTACTGCTTTCAGTATTCTGTAATCTTCTGCAATGGGTGTACGTGAGCTGACACCGGTCAACATTAGGCTTTTTGATTCGTTGAGAAGAGAACGTCCTTCTGAAGGAATAATCAACGTGGGCGCTTTTGAAGCGGGATCACCGACAGCTGTAGTATTCTCGCCATCTCTACTCAAATGGTTTACGACATTATAGGCCGTATAAACGAGCATGATGACTGTAAACGGAGCAAGAATTCTATTGAGCTTCATAGTGCCACTCTGCTGAAATCAAAATTCGAATAGTTCAACCAGTTGAGGCTGAAACCAAGTGATCTGTGTTTTATGGAACTCTAAGAAGTGACTGCCCAACGATTTGACACAGAGTTCAACGGCAAAACCTCAGTCTTCAAACTCCGCGAGTATATCTAAAAAGCAAACCTGGAGGAGGCATTTTGTCTCACGAATAGCCTCACCGAATCTCTGGCTGGAGAATGTCGATCCTCCCAGATGCCCCAGACGTCCCAGGCTCACGTGTTGTTTCGCATCGAACCCGGATCGAAGCAATGACCTCGTCGCTTTGCAACTCACCGATGCGGGATCTCAGGCGACAGATTCACAACACAACCGATGAAACGGGAAGAATGTGAGTTCTCCATGTCCCATGAAGAATAGTTTCTGAGCAGGCCTGGAAATGTGTAGCGTTGTCCAAAGAAGTGAGAAGTAATATTCGTGCCGTGAAAACTCGCGTTACGAGTTTCGGCAATCAGTGTTGAATTCTGGTAGTCAACGACAATGTCGTGTAACGAGGATTCTTTTTGCCCCCCCAGCGCTTTCCAAAGTGACTCTTTCAGTGTCCAGATAGCAAGCATTACTTCCGCACAATCGATGAAAGACTCCCTGCGTATCCAGTTGTATTCATAATCGTTAACAAATGATCGGCCAAATGAACGAGCATTAACCGGCTTGAGAACCTCGATATCCACCCCTGGTTTATTTCGTTCATTGCTCAGCAGGATTGCAGTAAGATTCTCTGAGTGAGACAAACTGATACTTGCCAGGCGGTTTCCTTGAGAATCATTCAACTGTGGTTCCCCTGACTCACCCGTACTAAGGAACACGCCACAGGAAGCCTCGCCAAATTCACGAACCAGTACATCCCGGATGGCAATCCTTGAGAAGAGAAACTGGAGTTTCTTGCTTATTGGTCGGTATCTGCTCCAGCGGTCCAGCTCACCTGGACTCAAACGTGCTTCGGCAATCTCCTTTGTCATTTCCATGTCTGGAGATCGATTGTAGTGCTGGTTCTCGGCCAACCAGAGGCGGCAATCTGGAAGTATGCTGTAGGGGCCGTAGAGGTGGCATATCATCCTGGCGGATTCTCACCGTTTAAAGGACTGAGATAAAGGACGGCGATTGAGAATACTTGTCGACGTAAGGCCCGACAAACATCCGAAGGTCCAAAGAATCGGCAACCCGAAATCGTAACTCATCCAAACAAGAAGCATCGAGAAAAACGCTATCACAGCGTATAGTGATCCAAGAGAAGCAAGAAACAGACTGCCGGAATGTTCTCGATACAGTAAGACTACCGAGAATATGGCAGTCAGGAACATAATTAAGAAAAGCAGTCCTCCAATCCAGCCAAATCTCAATGTCATGAGTATGTAGCCGTTATCGATGGGCTTCACATCGGCGTTGTTCTTCTTGCCCTGGATATACGGAATCTGTGGCGGAAACGTCTTCAGCGCCTGACTCCCATAGCCTGCGACGCCTTTGGAAAGTGCTTCTGAGTAGATCGAGAATACAACCAGTCGGGACCTGCTGCTGGAAACCTCAACCGCTTTACCATCAACCTCGATAATTCGAATCTTATCTCCCCCTCCTGTCCAGCGACTGACAGAGTCCGTGATCTGATTCGGGAAGAGCAGAAATGCAACGATGCCTGAAACAACAGAAATAACAAAAGGCAATCGCAGCATGGGACGTCGGATCACGGTCAGGACTGCGAGTGTCAATGCAAGTGTTATGACTGGGGTACGAGCAATGGAGCAGAGGCATCCTACTGCTGACAACAGTGAAGCGCCGCTCAGTAAAAGCCGCTGGGCATTATTCTTCGCGGATTTCCACAGGCAAAGAAGCCATGGCATCATCACAACGAGCAGCATTCCGAGGAAGAGTGAATGTGTCGTTGGTCCAAAGGCCCGCCGGATTCCGAATCGTCGTCCCATTGGATGCCCAAGGACGACGGGTCTCTTACCAAAAAGAACTTCAAAGACATTAATGTCGGTCAATGATTCCACCATGACACAGATGCTGATGAGCACAAGCCCACAAACAACCCATGGCGCAATAAACTTCAGATCTTCTTCCGTCTTTACGGCATACCTGCCTGCGACATAAGGCAACGCCCACTCTCCATAGGCTAACAGAGGAGTAGCTACCGAAAAGCCGGAGACATAGGTGTCAACGAGAATATGGTTCAAGCATATCAAAGCGATGCAGAGGTCAAGTAAAGTAAGCGGGGAGATGATCTTTCCACGCGGGTGAAAAGCGTATCCAAGCATAGCGAGGCAGCAAATTGCCGTCCGGACCGTAAATGGAATTCCAGCAATATCCTGCTCAACCCAAACCGGAAACGGGAAGCTAATGGCCACCGCAGCGCCCAGGGCTGCTTTCGGGCCTCTCTTGATCAGCAGGGAAACCCAAACCAGAGCAATTGCTCCAAATCCCAATATCCAACCTGTCGCACTATTGAACATCCATGTCTCTCCCGTTCAGCTGGCAAGTGGAAGCCAGCTGAAATGCCATCAATTTCATGCTGATTCGTACCCCATTCTTCGGTCAAACTGCGTTCATGGTTCAGTAATCCAAGCTCCGCATGCGTTTGTCGATTGTCGTTGCGTTTAAGGAACACAATCGGGCAGGTCAAAATCACAGATCTGACCGACAAGTGTTGCAACAAACAGCCTGGCCTGCTCCGGTGTGACATGCGTTGTCGAGCAACGCAGCGTAAGAGTGATGCGATTGCCTGCTTCGCAGGTCGCTACACTGATAGGCACGTTTTCAGCAAAGGGAGCAAATCCCGTCGCTGATTCAAGACGCAGGCCTCCGGAATGCAGGATGCCATTTTTCCATTCCATTAGCCGTCGAGCCCCTCGAGTAACATCACCAAGACAGGTCCACTGCAGTGTCGGGATGAAGATTCCCAGCCGACGAATGAAGTTAACTCCGCCGGGGATTCTTGATGCGCTTTTGAGGCCCTTGATGAACTCAACGCCAATGTAGCCGTCTCGGACGTACTTCATCTCATTGTGAACCCCCATAAGCAGGTTGGCAGGGGTTTGACAGTCGGATCGAAGCCGACGAACAAACGCAAAACCGAAACGATTTGCGGCCGGCAATGATCGGTCAGACGGTAGCCTAAGGTCGGTTGGATTCAAAACCGTGATACGGTCTCCTGCCGATCCGTCGGGGGCGAGTTTGGCATATGTACTCATGCAGGCAACAATCATCAGATCGTTCAGCGTGACATTCCACAAGGATAGTCGCTTTTGGATCTGTTCAACTTCTGAAGCACTCAGAATATGCTCCACGCAATAGCTATGGGCAGATGCCTTCCGTTGCGTTTCAATGTGTCTTGCTGACATCCATCGAGCGGTACGGCCTTTCACGGTGCTGACAAAATTTCGAACAGCCTCCCTGAAGGTGATTGGCGCCACAGCAGCGGGCTGTGGAAACCTATCCCTTTGTTGCAGTCGATCAGGATCAATGACTGGCAATCTTGTGGTGAGTCCGTTGATTTCTGAATGATAGAGATGTAGCCAGTCGGTCAGAACCTGTCTTAGCCCGTTTCCGTCTGTAACTGCATGATGAGCGTCGAGAGTGACCTTGACGCCGTCATCCATGAAACGAATCTCAGTCTGCAATCCGCCCGATTGTGTGAGGTCAATCCGTTTTGCAAAGTAACCACTGTCTGCGGAGAATATGGATCCGGTTACTTGATGCGTTACAATCTTTTCTCGTATTCCCGCAACCCAATGTGGACGGAATCGATGGTTAGAAAGCCGACAAGACAGCAACGGATGACGCTGGATAGCCCTCTGCAAAGTGTCGATCAGAATCTCTGCCTGACATTCGCCGGAAAATCGCAACACAACTCGGATTACCATCGAAGACCGGCGTGTGTCGCACTGAACCAAAAAACGTTCCAATGGTGTCAAAGGAAGCGGAAATATACCGATTCTTTCTTCCTCTCGCGCAGCAGAAACGTCGCTGGGTGGTTTAGCTTCTGAAGTCTGCGACGGATGTACCAACCTGAAACTCCAATTACATTGACTAGACTGAGAAATTTACTGGTCCCGTTAGCTCGAAGCCTTAGGGAAGAGACGACCATGCCGCACCATTTCAAACCCGAATACTGATTCCACCATCAACCACGATAACCTGCCCCTGAATCAAGTCACTAAAGCTACTGGCCAGAAACAGTACAGCGCCGGCAACATCTGCTGGTGTCAACATCCTGTCTCGGACAAGAATCTGCTCCTGAACAGACTTCAACATTCCTTCAGACCCAGGCAATGTCCTGATGGCGTCCGTAGCCACGATTCCTGGCATTATCGCGTTAACGTTAACACCCGAACGCCCAAGCTCAAACGCCAAATGTCGAACAAGGCTTTCCAAAGCCGCCTTGGACGTCCCAATTAGCCCATAATTTGCAATTCCCCTTATAGAGCCGTGGCTTGAGATCGCAATTACTCGCGAAATCCCCCCAGATGTCTGAAACAATGGCAACGCGGCCTGTGTAAGCCAAAGCAGAGGGGCGGCATTCATTCTCATGATCGAATCGAAACTCGCCGGGGTCGCCTGTGTCAGGGGGCGGAAACCGCCAGCAGCCGCATTGCTCACAATGATATCCAGCTTGCCAAAATGCTCATCAATAACGTCCATCATGGCCTGCACATCGTCTCGTTCCGAAACATCAGCCCTAATCGCAATCGCCTGACCACCACAATTCTGAATGGAATTAACGACGTCCTTTGCCCCTTCTGCGGAGTTAAGGAAATTGACAA
>JBILXT010000650.1:0-3008 GCA_044378235.1 Planctomycetaceae bacterium | reverse complement strand
TTCTGGCGAGTCGATACGTTGACGACTACATTGCTGGTCGAATCGACCGGTTAGACGTGGCGTATACTCAGTTCGTTTCTTCATCGAAGCAGTTTGCCGTCGTGGAGTCGATACTCCCGATCTCAAGCCTGGGCGGCGGTGTTGGGGCGAAGAGCGAAGGTGCAGTCGACTACGAATTCCTTCCGTCTGCTCAGGAGATTCTGGCGGAGATTGTGCCAGCTGCGTTTCGGGCTAAGTTGTTCAAGTGCTTCCTTGATGCCGCAGTCAGCGAGCAGATCGCTCGTATGGTCGCCATGAAGGGTGCAACGGAAAACGCAGACGAAATGGCTGGCAGTCTCAAGCAGCAGTACAACAGAGCTCGTCAGGCCGGGATTACTTCCGAACTGGCGGAAATTATTGGTGGTGCAGCAGCATTGGAATAGTGATTGTTGCCTGAGTTGTCGACGTCGGATGATTTCAGTCTGCGTCGGTCCAGGTCATCGGCAACGATCAATCGTGTTAACATAAGCAGAGCGTCAGTTTGTGAAGTGACTGACACTCGATGAATTTTTTGTCAATTTCGTGTACGGGGCAACTGACCCATGAGTGTCACTGCAGTAAACGGTAAGGTTTCTCAGGTAATCGGCTCAACATTTGACGCTGAGTTTCCTGAGGGGCATCTGCCTGCGATTTATAACGCCCTCAAGATCGAAGAAGTGATCAAAGGGAATCCGGTCAAAGTGACTGGGGAAGTTCAGCAGCACCTGGGTGGTGGCCGTGTGCGTTGCGTTGCTCTGGGCAGCACCGACGGAATGCGTCGCGGAATGGACGTCGTCGACACAGGCAAGCCGCTTTCCGTACCTGTCGGTAAGGGAACTCTGGGACGAGTCTTCAACGTTCTGGGAGATGCGATTGACGGCCGTGGTGATGTTCCTCACGACGAGCGTTGGCCAATTCACCGCGATCCGCCGCCTTTGGAAAGCCTGAGTGCGAAGACAGAAGTTTTCGAAACGGGTATCAAGGTTGTTGACCTGCTGACACCGTTCGTTCGCGGTGGTAAAGCCGGTCTGTTCGGGGGAGCTGGTCTGGGTAAGACCGTGATTCTGACCGAGATGATTGCTCGTATTGCCAGTGCTCACGGGGGTTACTCAGTGTTCGCGGGCGTGGGTGAGCGTACTCGCGAAGGAAACGACCTGTGGCTGGAAATGCAGGAAACTGAAATCGGCAAGACCGGTCGCCACGTTATCGAACAGACGTGCATGGTGTTCGGACAGATGAACGAACCACCGGGAGCTCGTCTCCGAGTTGCTCTGTCAGCTCTGACGATGGCTGAATGGTTCCGTGATGCGACCGGATCCGACACACTTCTGTTCGTTGACAACATCTTCCGATTTTCTCAGGCCGGTTCTGAAGTATCCGCTCTTCTCGGACGTATGCCGTCCGCGGTAGGTTACCAGCCAACTCTGGGTACAGAACTTGGTCAGCTTCAGGAACGAATTACATCCACAAAGAACGGAGCTATTACTTCGGTTCAGGCGGTTTACGTTCCTGCAGACGACCCGACTGACCCTGCTCCTGCGACTGCGTTTGCTCACCTTGACGCGTTCATTTATCTGGAACGAAAGATCTCCGAAAAGGGTATTTACCCGGCGATCGACCCGCTGGCATCGTCCAGCCGAATTCTTGACCCTCAGTACGTCGGTCAGCGGCACTATGATGTGGCTCGCCGCGTCCAGAGAACTCTGCAGCGTTACCGCGAACTTCAGGACATCATCGCGATTCTGGGTGTTGATGAGTTGAGCGAAGACGACAAGATGGTGGTACACCGTGCTCGTCGTATCGAGCGATTCCTGTCGCAGCCGTTCCTTGTGGCGGAAGTGTTCACAGGTAAGCAGGGTAAGATTACTCCGCTGGCCGACACGATCCGCAGCTTCGAAGAATTGTGTGACGGCAAGTGGGACCACCTGCCAGAATCTGCGTTCATGTACGTGGGTGCGATTGAAGAAGCTGAAGAACAGTACAAGAGAATGCAGCAGGGCTAGTGCTCGGTCAAGATAAGGTATTCGGGCTGGAGGTAGTGGATCTTGCTAAAGATCCCCTGGATTCAGGACCTTTAGTAAGGTCCACTACCCGAAACTTGAATCCTGGCAAAGCTCTAGTGACCTGAGGAGTTTTCTTCTGACTTGCAGATGTTGCTGTGTCGGACGAAAAGCTTCTCATGAGGCCAACAGTAGAATACGGACTTGAAATGGCAGATCTCAGCTTAGTTCTTGTAACTCCTGAACGAACATTGTTCGACAAGCCGGTCGCGTCGATTCGTGTGCCCTTGTTCGATGGTTCTGCGGGATTCTACCCCGGTCGTGCTCCACTGGTTGGTCGGCTGGGACTTGGAGAACTGCGTCTGACTGACGCCTCAGGGGCTGCTGAGTCGTACTTTGTTGATGGCGGCTTTGTTCAGGTCAAAGGCACCGTTGTCTCTGTTCTGACGAACGGTGCAACTCCGGTCAGCGAGATTAGCCGTAAGGCGGCCGCAGCAAAGGTGGAAGAAGCGAAAGCAACTAAAGCAAAGAGCGACGACGAGTTCGCAGTGGCCGCTCGTCGCCTTGAGAAGGCTCGCAAGATGCTGGCATTGGCCGGCAAAGATTAATTCGTCGGCAGCCGTTTTGCTGACGCCACTTATTGTGTAGAATTCTGAAGCTCGGTCCTGACTCAAGGCCCGAGCTTTTCTTTCATTCACAGTGATCGTTTTTTGGTTGAAGGTCGGGAGTCAAACGCTCATGAACAAGTTTGATCCACGCATTGATGATCTGGTCATGGAAACCCGAACTCAGTGGGATCCTTCCGTCGGCAATCTTTCGGACGAGGATCGTCGATGGGTTGCCAAGGCAATTCATGAGCAACCACAGTTGGCCTCGCAGATCGCCTACGAACGAAGCCACACCGGATTTACTCGCACAATTACAGTAAAGCTGGAAGACATTCAGCGTCTTTACGTAAGCCGCCGCTGAGTTGGTCGGGACTCGCATCGC
>JBILXT010000244.1:0-10699 GCA_044378235.1 Planctomycetaceae bacterium | reverse complement strand
GAGACGCGCTGAAAGTCTTCTCGCGCGAGAGAACAGGCATTCTTCAATTTTCTGGCGGGCCACGAATTGACCGTTCATGCGAAGGAATACGAGTCTGCTTCGAAATTGACTGCCGGAGATGTGCATGTAGACCCGGATCGCTAACCTCTGTCTCGAACGCGTTCATGAATGCCTGAATTTCCTTTAGTCTCAGCCTGACGGTGCTGTGAATCTTCTCGTCGGAACAACATGCTGAAATCTGCTTTTGATCGAGCGATGGTCTGGACCGTGGACAATCGCGGCACCACGGCCTCGACGGTACTGATCATCACTCTGCTGGCCATCCTTGGATACCTCCGCCCGCAGGCTGTGCGAGAACTCTTCGTGTCTCCGGCGAAAGGGGAGAAGGCCGTCGCAGAAAAGGCCGACAAGAGTGTTTCTCGCGCCGTCCCGAATATTGATGCGGTGAGTTTGTCCCAGTCAGATGCGGTTATGGTTGTGAAATCGCCGTCGTTCTTTACTCCGCAGGGAGCAAAGACGATGAGACACGTCGTGAGCACCCTGGAGGATCTGGACTACGTCGATCGAATCCTGTGGATGGATCGAGTTCCGATGCTGAATATCTTTGGTCTCTCGGAGCCGCTGTTTCCTCGTTCTGAGGCGTCCGCAGAGCGATTCGAAGCCGCCAAAGTGAAGGCCATGAAACATCCGCTGGTTGGCGGGCACCTGGTTTCTGAAGATGGCCAGACGATGCTGCTGCTGGTCTCGTTCGATTGGGACTTTGTCCGCAGCGATGAACAGTGCACGACAGAACTGCGAGCCGTGGCTGAGAAAGCAGCCGCTGAATTTCCGGACGTTTCCGTCAGCTTCATGGTCACCGGAGACACTCCGGCCCGCATCACGTACATGAAAGCTCATGAAGCCAATCAGGTGAAGTACCAACTGATTGGTTACGGTGTGATCGCAGTCATGGCCATCATTCTCTTTCGCGGCATCCGTGCGGTGCTGATTGTGTCGCTGGCTCCGGCGATCGGTGTCTTCTGGACGATGGGCTTTTTGCGATTCTTCCAGCTGGAAGACAATCCGTTTAACGATGTCATTCTGCCGGTATTGATCAGCCTCGTAGGCTTGACCGATGGCGTTCATCTGACAGTTCAGATTCGTAAGCTGCGTGCTTCTGGATTGAGTGAGCGATTGTCGGCAAGAACAGCCTTACACGAAGTTGGCTACGCCTGCATGCTGACATCGCTGACAACGGCCATTGGTTTCGGATCGTTATCATTAGCCGACAACGTCTGGGTCAAAGACTTTGGCTGGTGTAGTGTGATCGGGGTCACACTGACATTTATCGCCGTCGTGGCCATCGTTCCGCTGGTGTGTTCAACTCGACTGGGTCGCAATATTCACCTTGGCCATGAAAAGAGCCTGATTGATCGCAATCTGACTCGGATCGGTGGATTGATCGAGCTGGTACTGCGAACACCGAGGTTCATCGCTTACTCCAGCATCGTGGCGACCGTGATCCTGTTGGGAATTTCATTTACCCTTCGCCCTGATCAACGGCGAGCCAATTCGCTGCCGGAGAAAAGCGAAGCGTATCTGGCAATGATGGAGATGGACAAAGCCCTGGGAGGACTGGAGTTCTCGGAAGTCGAGATTGAATGGTCAGACAAGGTCACTGACGATTCACCCGAGATTCTGAAGACCATCTCGGAAGTTGACGACCTGCTGAAATCCGAACCGATGATTGGATACCCGCTGTCCATTCGTAATCTCGTGGATTCTTTACCCGGCGAAGGCCCGGCCGAAGAACGCATGTCGATGATTGAGCTGCTGCCTCCTCCGTTAAAGCGTGCGTTCTATACTCCGGAAACCCGACGTGGCGTGGTGACGTTTCGAGTTCAGGATCTGGGAATCGCTCAGTTTGATCCGGTGTTCAGCAGAATCACCAACGGCCTGAAGGAGATCGAAGCTCGGCATCCGGAGTTCAGGACCAAACTTCAGGGAGATGCGATTTGGCGGTGGAAGAACCTTTATCAGATCGTGATCGATCTCACCGCCAGTTTGGGCTCAGCGGCGTTCATCATCTTTGGTTCACTCGCGCTGGCTTATAAGTCGATGCGAATTGGTTTGATTTCAGTGGTGCCGAATCTTTTCCCACTGGCAGTGACAGGGACCTGGCTGGTCTGGAGAAATGAGTCTCTGGAACTCACAAGCGTCTGTGCATTCACCGTCTGCATGGGAATTGTCGTCGACGACACGATTCATTTTCTCAGTCGATTCGATGAAGAACGGCGAACCGCAAAGACTCGCCACGAAGCCATTCGCAAGGCTTTCGGAAATGTCGGCGTGGCCATGGTCATGACAACGTCTGTCCTGGTCGCGGGTTTCGGAACAGTGGCTTTCAGCGATTCACGAGATCATTATATCTTCGCATCCATGGGAGCGATCACCATCGCGGCCGCATTGTTTGGTGATTTGATTATGCTTCCGGCTATGCTCGCCTGCTTTGCGGAAAAAACTGACGAAGAGAAATCGCTGTGACGCGTTGGAGAACTCGTATGAGACGCATGCTGTTTTGGGTCGGAATGCTGTTGACTCTCGTCGGAGGCGCTCTGGGCTCAACATACTGGTGGTGGTTTCACGCGCCGTATACGCTGACTCCCAGTATCGTCTATGGCCAGCGCGACAACAAGCCGGTTGTGATGGATGTGTTCCAGCCGCCGAATCACAACGGGGCGAGCGTGATTCTGATGGTCAGCGGCGGCTGGAAGTCCGGCTCGGGTTCCGTCCGGCCGTTTTTGTTTGCTCCGTTTCTGCGACGAGGCTACACGGTTTTTGCCGTACAGCATATTTCGCAACCGGAATGCCTGATTGGCGATATCGTGGACGATGTGCTGCGATCCGTGCGATTCATTCGCCATCATGCGGCCGATTACAAAGTGAACCCGGATCGACTGGGAGTCATCGGCGGCAGTTCAGGCGGACATCTTTCCCTGATGCTGGGAACTCGCGGAGGTCCCGGTGATCCCAACGCCGCTGATGAGATCGACCGTGAATCGAGTGCGGTGCAGTGCGTGGCCTGTTTCTATCCTCCCACGGATTTGCTGAACCTTGGTACGTCGACCGAGAATCCCGGCGACGGCGGACCACCCAAAAGCTTTCGCAAAGGATTCGGTCCGAAAGCCGAAGCCATGGACACATGGAAAGAATTGGGACGAGATCTGTCTCCGATCTACCACATCACTGCTCAGATGCCGCCAACCATGATCGTGCATGGTGACGCTGACACACTGGTGACGATCGATCAGTCCGAGCGATTCGTTGCGAAAGCCAAAGAGTTTGACTGTAAGGTTCGTTTCGAAGTCCGCCCCGGGAAGGGGCATGGCTGGCCAACCATGTTTCTGGACATCGTCCGCTTCGCCGACTGGTTTGACGAACATTTGAATTAGAATGCCTCACAGAACCACGAATGGCTCCCGCTGGGTTGCGAAGTGACAGTCTATGGCACCAAGCAAGCGCCCCCATCCCCGTTTTGTGAGGCACCTCTTAGCCTTGCAAGGCTGCGAAACTCGCTCGGATTCGATTGCGACAGAATCCATGCCCCCCCGGAATTTCTGATCTGCCAGCGGCACGAAAACCGGACGATCGCATGCCTCGCGAAGGGCTGTCGCACGAACGCGTGCAGAAAAATGCGTGAATATGTTCCCACATGCCAGGAAAACGGCGGGGAATGGTCGCGTCTGAAGAACGCCGAACGAGTCACTGTTATAATCTTCTCGAATTGTCCTGACCTCTTCACGCTTCAGCATATTATTGCCGCCAAAGGACCTGTCTGTGTCCCACGAGATCTATGAAAACCCTCTGATTACTCGTTATGCCTCTAAAGAGATGGCGACCATCTGGTCAGCTCAAACGAAGCACTCAACCTGGCGGCGACTTTGGATTGCCCTGGCGGAATGTCAAAAGGAACTCGGGCTGAACATCACCGACGCGCAGCTTGCAGAAATGCGTGCTTCGGTTGATACCATCGACTTCGCTGCGGCCGATCGCTACGAACGCAAGCTTCGCCACGATGTGATGGCTCACGTTCATGCCTGGGGAGATCAGTGCCCGACAGCTCGTCCGATCGTTCATCTGGGAGCCACCAGTTGCTTCGTTACGGACAACTCCGAACTGATTCAGATGCGGGACAGCCTGCAACTGGTGCGTCGTCGACTGGTGCAGGTCATTGATCAGATTGCCCATTTCGCAGCGAAGTATCGCGATCTCCCATGCCTCGGGTTTACTCATCTCCAGCCAGCGCAGCCGACGACCGTGGGCAAGCGAGCGACCTTGTGGTGCTGGGACCTGTTGCTGGATCTGGAAGAGATTGAGCATCGTATTGCCACGCTTCGTTTTCGAGGCGTGAAAGGGACTACCGGAACTCAGGCCACGTTCTTGTCCTTGTTCAAGGGCGATCATGCCAAAGTCGAATTGCTCGACAAAATGGTGACTGAGCGAATGGGGTTTGCCGAGTACCATCCGGTCACCGGTCAAACCTACTCGCGCAAGGTCGATGCGCAGGTCATGGCCGCACTGAACGGTGTGGCTCAGACTTGTCACAAAGCCGGAACCGACGTGCGAATTCTGCAACATCGTAAGGAAGTGGAAGAGCCATTCGGCAAGGAGCAAATCGGTTCATCCGCGATGGCTTACAAACGCAACCCAATGCGCAGCGAACGCATGTGTGCGCTGGCTCGATTTGCCATGAGTCTTCAGTCCGGCATCGATAACACGATGGCCACACAATGGATGGAGAGAACTCTGGATGACAGCGCGATTCGTCGTCTGTCGATGCCGCAGGCGTTCTTGTCGATCGACGCATGCCTGATTCTGTATCGCAATATCTCTGATGGCATGGTGGTATACCCCAAGGTCATCGAACGCAACCTGAATTCCGAACTGCCGTTCATGGCGACGGAAGAAATTCTGATGGCAGGCGTGCAGGCTGGTGGAGATCGACAGGAACTGCATGAAGTCATTCGAGTTCATAGCCAGAAAGCGGCTGACCAGGTGAAGACTCTGGGCGGAGCCAACGACCTCATCGATCGCCTGCGAACGGAACCTGGATTCGCCAGTGTCGATCTCGACAGTACACTCGACGCACGGCTTTATATCGGCCGTGCTCCGGAACAGGTCGATTCCTTCATTGCCGGACATGTGGAGCCAGTCCGCAAACGCTACGCTTCAGAGCTGTCCGTTGGCACGGAAGATCTTCGCGTCTGACATGCGCCCATTGGGCAACGCTGTGAAGCATTTTGTCCCGGCAAAACGCTGTGTTTGTAGCGGTAGGGCGCGAGCCCTCCGGTGAGTCTGAGCCATGGATTCACCGGACGGCGCGCCGTTCCGCTTCAGAATGCTTGACAGCGTTGCCTATTGAGACCGCCGCGGCGCCCGATAATCTCTGTGTATCGGGCTTCATGTCGATGCGTGGGACCAGAATGAAATGGACCTTGAGAGAAACTTCACTTCGGAGTGTTCGCCTCTCAGGTGATGATGTCGCAAACTCGGCCACTGCTCATGGCATCCATACGAACTCGCGAATATTGATAATACTCCAGACAGTGTCTTCGTAGATCTCTCGCCACTCCGAACTCAAACGAGGATCAGCCGGTTGGCCGTTCCTCGCGCGGATTTCCATTTCGAGCGCGACAAGGTTCGCCTCTGATCGAAGATGATTCGACCAGGTAACTTTCGGCAGCGGCTCCGGTTGTGGTGTTACAGGCTCCGCGGGAGATGCCAGCAGACGCGACTCAAAACCGGCTGCCAATGCCGTAGCCAGCGCGGTGCGTTCGGAAGACGACGGATAACGACTGAGATATCTCAGAAACAGACTGTCGACCAGCTCTTCCGGTGACCGTGCTTCAATGGCCAGCAGGGCAAGCCCGCTGTCTTTGGTCGCACGTGTCAGTAACACGGATGCGGTACTGTTGGCGAGAACTCCAGGTTGCAGCACATTGGATGACGTCTCACGATCCGTCCGCGGACTTTGACGCGACCCGCTCCAGCCGAACGCTTCCAGAATATCCGCGATCGCTCGTGCTTTCGGCAGGCCAAGCGTAGGGCGGTCACGTTCATTGGCGAGGCTGGCGAACATCCAGGCTCGATGAGGAACTCCCAGCGTCAAACGATTGCTGGCCGGACGACGAGCATCCGGGTCGAACGTAAATTCTTCCACATCCATGACCTGACCGCCAGCCGCGTGCAGTGAATCAACAATCTGCTCGGCGGTCAGACGACGTCGATCGGGAGCCGTGAAGAATCTCAGCTCAGCGGAGGCCGTCAGATTCTTTCCGATGGCCGCACGCTGATAAAGCTGCGACGTCATGATCAGTCGAATCAGATGCTTCTGGTCGTAGTCATGACTGACAAATTCATGAGCCAGCCACTGCAACAATTCCGGATGACTGGCCGGATGTCCCTCCCAGTCATGAGCCGGCTCGACAAATCCCGCCCCCAGCAAACGCCGCCACAGACGATTGACGACGACCGGCGCGAATCGAGTATTCTGAGGCGATGTAATCAACGCCGCCAGTCGTTCCCGTGAGTTCTTCGGAGACTGCAGCAAAGCATTCAACGTGTCATCATCGACACTGCCGCAGGTCTCTGCAAACGGCCATTTCGGTTCCAGTGTTGCATCCGGATTCAGGCTGACCTTGATCAGCGATTCTCGGGCTTTCTGCTCGAAGAAGGCGACCGGCACGCGACTGGTCTTGGGAACACTCACCGGCTTCTGCTCAAACATCGCCGCCAGAGAATACAGGTCGCTTTGCTTTGTGCTGTGGTATGGCGAATCGTGACACCGTGCGCATTGCAGTTCGATGCCCAGAAAGGCATTGGCCACAATCTGACCTTTAGCGGCATACGGAGCATCGTTGTCGCCGGCGATTCCAAATCCCGCACTGCCGCCTTCATGCGCGCTGCCGCGAAGCTGGATCAACTCGGTCACCATGCGATCGAATGGCTTGTTGTCACGCAATGAGTCATACAGGAACCAGCGGAACGGCCCGGTGGTGTTCAGGCTGGAGTTGACCAGCGTCGGATTCTCCGCCAGCACATCCTGCCAGTAGCTCATCCAGTTGTCGGCATACCGTTCGTCCGCCAGGAGTCGGTCGACAAGTTTGAATCGCTTGTCACTGGACTCGTCATGCAGAAACTCGCGTGCTTCCTGTTCCGTTGGAGGAACTCCGACCGTGTCCAGAAACGCCCGTCGCAGGAACTCTGTGTCCGCAATCATAGGAGCTGGCGCGACATCTTCCGGCGACACTGGAGGAGCGGGCCAGACAGCTCCGGATGTAATCCACAACTCCAGAGTCCTGATCTGCTCTTCAGACAACGCAGCACCGCCGGGCGGCATTCGTTCCTCAGGATTCTCCGCACGAATACGCCGAATGAGCTCGCTCGCCGAATGATCGCCGGGAACAATCGCCGCCACACCAGAATCACCAGCTTTCAGAGCCCCGTCGCGAGAATCCAGGCGCAGCCCGCCGTTGGCTTTATCGCCATGGCAACGCGAGCATTGTTCCTTCAAAATCGGCAGCACGGTCTTATGAAACTCACGAGCTTCCTCAACAGGATTCTTCGCAGACTCAGCCAACGCCTTCTGTACCTTGTCGCCAAGAAACGCGTCGATCGGATGCGCGGTTGTTGGAGCATTCGCATCCGCGGCGGCGATCGCAGGAATCTGCGGTGCCGGATTTTTCTTTGCCCATTCGCGAGCCGCATCGTGCCGTGACTTCCAGAACGCATCCTGAGTCGCCGCGGCTGTGCGACGATTGATATCATCGAGTTGCGACAGCGACTGTTCCGTCCGTTTCAATAGAGCATCAACGCTGGCATCCGTCAGCAGGAGCGGATTATTTTCGGGGTCCGTCTGCGGAAGAATCAGGAACGCGCTGCCATCTGATTTCTTCATGGCGACACAGAGTTCTCCCGGATCCGTGCGAAAGTCTTTACCTCCGACCAGTGTTTCCAGGACAATTCGACAGACTCCGGATTCGCCCACAGCCGCATCGCCAAAAACTTCCTGCTGACGATGTTCCGCGATCCGAGCTCCGGAAGCAGGCGGCGGTGCTAACGGCGTCATCGGCTCTTCACCACTTGGCGACCCCTTCGCCGGCTCCGCTCGCGCAATGACTTTTCCGTCAACCCAGAGACGACTCAAACCACGGACGCGCATAAGAAAACGATGATGACCGGGGGATAGTTTGACATCCGCTGCCATTCGCAGCAGAACCGGAGCTTTCCAACTTTCTCGGATGCCCGCTGCGTCATGCCGCAGCGGAAGTCGGTCGAGCAGAAACGCTTCCGGGTTCCATCGCAGAACCTCGACTGGTAGATTTTCACCTTCGTTAAGCCAGCGATTATGAACCGGCATGCCTTCAAGCAACACCGCACTGACGACGCCTGGTTCGAGTGGTCCCATGTCAGGCATGACTTCCGCCAGAGGTCGATCGACGATCTCTTTGCCGGTGAAGTTGAAGCGGCTTTTTAAAGTGGCATCGTCCAAAATCTGGCGATGGATAGCGATGGAATCCAGGCATCCTCGGAAGCTGCTGGCGGCGGCCCCATTCTGAGCCGAACCAATCCATACGGCATCATCGTCGACAGCGGGAGCATCATTCGTCGCGCCGCCCATGTCCCATTTGCCGGTCTGCAATTTTCCATCGATCCAACCCCGCAGACTTGCTGCATCACCAAACTTGTAGGTGATGGCAATATGATGCCAGTTGCGACCGGGCTTGAAACCCGAGTCCGACGTCCAGCGATGCCACGGCGATCCGCCTTTGGAACTCGCGGAGTCCGGAGAGGAAGCAAACAGGAATCCAAGTCCCGCCTTGCCATCTCGCTCGGCAACTCGCAAAGCCCAGTTCTGATTCTCAGCAGAGAAACCTGGTGCTCCGGTGCGTCCTTTACAGATTACGTAGAGGTTTTCGCCGCTGCGAATATCGTCCACCTGTACCCAGGCTTCGAGTGTAAGTGCATCGCCCACAGTGAAGTCAAAAGGACTCTGTGGGCCACTGTCAGCGACCGAAAGACGGGCACCCTTTCCGTCGAGCTTCACGGCGGTGTTACCAGAATCAAAATCCGGATAGTCCGGCGGCCGCGGTCCAGGGACATCTCGATGCACGCCCTCGCTGGCTTCCAGAGGCGTCGTTTCTTCAGCGCCAAAGCTCCAGCGAATTTCCGCCGGCGGATCTGCCGCCTGAGTGGCATGCGGAAAAGCATGCATCAACAGGAGTAAGAACGTCGTCAGGCAAAGATTTCGCAGGAACATCACAGTCTCCGGAGGGAGAGTAGTCAGGAGTATTTTATTCGTTCACGAACTCGATCACAGGCACGACATGAGATGACTCCTGCCGAGATCTCAAAATCAGGCGAAGAGTCGACCAATGAAAGCTTCAGAGATTGTCTTGTCGGTTTCTTGTGGAGTCACTGCCTCATGTCGGAACGGCGGAGAAGAAAGCCCAGCATCCGCATTCCACAGGTTCAATCCACTCGCCAACACCTTGCACAGGATATCAGCCCGCAAGATTGTCACCAGTGTGCGGCATGGATCAAGGATTCATCGGGTATCACAACAGATTTTGGAAGGTCCTTGCCACAGAGAACTGCGCGGATCCAGATCGACGCCCCGGGGTAGCAAAGACAATGACAATCCTGGATTGAAGAGAACAGCCTCGATCACCACTGCTCGATCAGTTGTCGTCGGTAACTCAGAGACTTGCACATCAACCATACAATCATACAACCTGCGAGTTGATGACGAGTTGGGAAGCGCAACCGCACCTGCGGGCAAGCCCGCCATTGTCGAGCCCACATAGTTCGGTCTCAACCTCTATTCCTGTGACCGAATTGAACTCGTGACACGGGCGTTCGGTGGGACAGTCCCGCCTTTTGAGAAGTGGATATACAAATCTGATTTGTTCTCCGTATCCCGAGCAATATTGGGACAGGGAACTGATCCAGCCGCGACGTTTATGACTCGATGGCGATCCTTTCCTGGCCCCGTTGCACAACGGGGTTCTTCCAATTCTGTTTGAGCCTGCTCAACCCGGAGGACGCGCGTGGTCGATTTCCCGCAATCGCAACTAGAAGTATTTGTTTTCCACACATTTTTTGTTTCACGTTGTGAATATTTCGCCCATCGCGTGCGGGCATAACCTCCGTTCAATGACGATCATCTGAGACTCTTGTTTTGGCAACTTCCCATGTACATCCCTGTCGACAATCATGGTGACTGGCTGGCAATCTCGATCCTCGGTCGCGAAACGATCTGTGGCTTCGAATTACGCGGAGAAGTTCAGGAAGTGGCTGAATTTTTCCAGCCTGAATTGAACGTACGGCCACGAGCCATTTCCCTGGAGGAATGGGAGCAGATACTGGGTGAAGCGATGGATGCGGGAGTCTGCGTTGCTCTCGAATCTGACTTATTGGGCTCCCCGCAGATTTCGCCAATCACCAGTATTCTGGATGGAGTCCGAAATCGTCTTGACCGAAGTTACAGGCACGCACTTCGAGGGCCCCGCGAATTGAGCAACGCCAGTTGATTCCAGGATTTCATCCTGCACCACCGCGCCGCAGAACTCCAAATCTCCCAGTGCAGAAATTCTGCCTTCGAGTTGCTACATGAACCAGCGCACTCATAAGGTCGGCAGGGGCTGTCCAGGTCTGTGGC
>JBILXT010000649.1:0-3028 GCA_044378235.1 Planctomycetaceae bacterium | reverse complement strand
GGAGTGAATGCGGGAATCGACACTCTTGATTTTTCGGCATTGACGACCAGTGTTGTTGTGAATCTGGGCTCGACCGTATTGCAGCCGGTTCATCTGAATCGCCGCATCCGACTCAATAATGGTCTGCGGTTTGAAAGAGTTAAAGGCGGCAGCGGCAACGATGTTCTTGCGGGAAACTCGGTCAACAATCTGTTGCAGGGGAATTCCGGCGATGATCGCATTTCCGGTGGCGGTGGTGATGACCTGCTGATCGGCGGAACAGGAAATGATACGTATGTGTTTCGAACCTCGACCGCATCAGAAGTGGACACTTTATCCGAAGGACTCAATGCGGGCATCGATACTCTTGATTTTTCGACACTAACGACGGGTGTTGTTGTTAATCTGGGTTCGAGCTTACTGCAGCAGGTGCATCTCAATCGAAGAATCAAATTCAACAGTGCTCTTCAGTTTGAAAATCTGAAAGGCGGCAGCGGCAACGATATCTTTGCAGGAAACTCGGTCAACAATCTGTTGCAGGGGAACTCCGGAGATGATCGCCTCTCAGGCGGCAGTGGTGATGACATCCTCATTGGCGGCGCGGGAAATGACGAACTCTTCGGAGGAAATCATCAGGATATTCTGATCCCTGGAAGGGTGAGCTACGAATCCAATTCAGCGGTCCTCATGAAATTGGTCCTGCAGTGGACAGCCAATCTCGAACTTGCCCAAAAGATCAACACATTTCGACAACCCGGCGATGTCGCGAACGTCTTGTTACTGCCAAAGATCACAGTCTTTGATGACGGATTATCCTCAAATCACCTGGCTGGTGAGGACGGAATTGACTGGTTCTTCAGCTCGATCGGCGATCTGCTTTTCGACCTTGAGACTGGAGAATACCAAGACGTAGTCCCTGTCTAGTCTTTGCGCAGAATTCTTCATCGGGACTGTGCGTCCTATCCAGCGAAATGCACATCATGCCATGCGGTTACTCATGTCGTATGACTGCATTCTTCACATGAATGAATGGCCCAGTTGCGAAGGCGGCTGAAGTGATGCTGGTTGCAGAGCAGATCTCTTGAACAGAGTTAGAGCGTGGCCACTGGAGATAGTTCAGAAAAGTACAGGCTTCACCAGCAGCAGTTGGCCCAGGAGGCTGGAGGCAGGTCGTTGAAACAGCAGGGAACAGGATCATCCATCACCTGAATGTTGCAATATGTTGGACTTGCAACACATCGATACTGCATCGGCCATCAGAGAACTATGGTGCGGAGAGGCAGTCGTGCTAGCCTTCCCGAGATCAGCCAAAAGTCTGACCATACCGAAGCGACCAGGTGGCAATTTGTTCAGTTCCACTGGCCCCGAGCGCCGTCAATCAAAAACGATGCGGGGAACCCCGCCATGGACATCTCCAAAAACATGCGGACTGTTGCGGACTTTCAGGTCTGATTTCTATAGAGTTCGAGCAGAATCACCTTGGCATGTCATCGAGCGTAGTCGCAAAATCGCGTTTTCAACTCTACCAATTTACGGGCACCTTAGACGCATCCGAAAAGCAGATCTTCAGAATTATCTTTCGGTGTTTGAGCTGGAGAGATTGAAATCAACGAACTGCCGAGATCAACGGACCTGGTCCGAGCCGTTTCGGGAGTCGCATAGAGTTTCTGATGACATGTTTAGCCGGCGTGCAAATCACGCGGATGATTCGTGAAGGATACGTTCATTCAAAGCCGTGTCGCGAAGAACTGCCCGATGACATCGTTACTCAATGAGTTTTCAGCGGTATCACTCATTCCGGCCATTGCCGACAGCAGCGCTGACGCAATTTTCCTCAAGGATCTCTCGGGAAGATATGTTTACGGCAACACGGCCTTCAAGAAGATATTCGGTGTCGATCCATCAGAGACAGCGACTCTTCACGATGGCGACCTTTTCTCCTTTGATGATACGCAGAGATTTGAGAAGCAGGATCAAGCTGTACTTCAGACAGGGCAAAGCGAGACCGCGGACTACAACACCGAAGAGGGTGGCGGAAACCGAAGGTATCGAATCACAAAGTCCAGATGCCTGAGTCAGAATGGCCTCCCGTGCGGGCTCCTGGGGGTCGTCAAAGAAATCTCAACATCGCGGCTGACCGAAGAAATGATTGAAAGACTTTCCTCGCTTAACAAAGAGACGGGGGTGAGCTTTTTCAGGTCTCTGGTCAGGACTCTCAGTGAAATCTGCGGCGTACAGACGGCGTTCATCGGAGAACTGGACAAAGAGACGCAGCAACAGATCAATAGTATCTCGATCTACAGCCACGGAAGGATCGCAGAGAACTTCAGCTATGACCTCAGGGATACTCCCTGCGAACGCGTTATGGACGGTTCAATGTGCTTTTACGCGTCCGATGTCCAGAAGGTCTTTCCCAGAGATTTGCTGCTGACTGAGATGGGTATCGACAGCTATCTGGGCGTTCCACTTTTGGGCAGCAAGGGACAACTGCTGGGGATCATTGCAACGCTTAACGATAAGCCAATGCCGTTTCCTGAAGAGGCGCAGGCGATTCTTTCCATCATCGCCGCACGTGCAGGATCAGAGCTGGAAAGAGCTCAAACGGAAGAACGACTTCGGGTCAGTGAAGAGCGTCACCGAATTATGCTGGATCAGCTTCCCCTCGGAGTTGGCTTGCTCTGTGATAATCAGTTGCTGTATGCCAATCCCATGGCTTGTCACATTTTAGGGATTGCCAGTGTCAAAGATCTGGAGGCGACTTCACCATTCGAGTTAGTTATTGAACCGGACCGAGAACGAGTTCGCAGGTTGTTTCTGGAGTCCGGCGACCCAACTGAAGAACCTCTGCCCGTTTACACGACAAAGATTCGTCGAACGGATGGCACAGTTCTGGATGTTGAGTTTTCAGTGCTCAAAACTCAATACGGTCTTCGAGCCTGCGTACAGGTAAATTTCTCCGATGTAACAGCGAGCCGCCAGACAGCAGAAGCTCTGCATGAAACACAGGAACGTTTCTCACTGTTCATGCAGCATTTATCCGGACTCGCAT
>JBILXT010000020.1:0-38348 GCA_044378235.1 Planctomycetaceae bacterium | reverse complement strand
TCAGCCGAAGCGATTCAGAAGGTGAAAGGCCACAAGGAAGTGACCGGCGTCGATATCGTGCGATTGCCACCCGCCGGTGCTCCACTGCCGTGGCTGACGTCGACATAGGGCGTTGTAGTAACGTCCAGGCGCAATCAAAGGGCTCCCTCAAAAAGGGAGCCCTTTGTGTTTATGGCAACAGCTCTTGCTCTATCAACAAGGTTCGTATGGTTGTAAGTCGGACCGAGCGTCAGCGCGTTCCGGCTTGTTCAACGGCGGCTGAATTGCCGGAGCGCGCTGACGCTCGGTCCAGCCCACGAAACTTCGCTTGATTGAGCACTAACCTACGCTCCCCAACTCGGAGGAAAATCTCTGTCGGTGAAAAAGAATCCGCCGTTTTTGGGTGGTTGGTTTTCGTAAGTCGTTGGAAATTGGTCTGAGATGTGATGTCGTGACGACCAGTCCTCCTGGCGGCCTCAAAATTGTCGATAGCATGCTGCGTCATGTTTATCAGACAACGAATTCGATCAAGAAGCGGCCAGCGCCATGTTTATCGGGCGTTGGTGGAATCGTATCGCACGGCCACTGGGCTGCGACAACGAGTCGTGGCGTGGCTCGGAAAACTTGACGAAGCCGGTCGACTGGGAGTGAAACACGCGGCTGATGCGTTTGGCGATCCATCCGGTATGGAAACATCCGGAACGGCCGATGCTTCAGTCCAGAATCACTCAAAAGACGGTCGCTCAGCAATACGCCTCTCGCAACCGCTCAATCACCAACTGCAGTTTGAATTCGACGATGAGCCTTGTTTTCAGTCGCGATGGGTGGAGGTCAATACGGCCGGAGTTCGAGTCGAGAATCTGCGACAGTTTGGTGGGCCATGGATGGCCCTGCATCTGATTCGCACACTGCAGCTTGATACGTTTCTGAAGACTGTGATGGAAGACCGTATTGTGGAGATGATGGAAACTTGCTTCGGCAAGAGTGATCGCATCTGGTTGATGCGACCGTGGCATGGTCAGCGAAGACAACATCGAACTCCTTCGCGAAGGCCGACGACGCTACATCATTGGCACTCCGAAGTCGATGCTGAAGAAATTCGAACAGGAACTGCTTACGGACGACTGGCACAGCATCCGCGACGGTCTCGAAGTGAAATTCGTGACAATGCCTTCATGCGAAGATGCAGAGTCGCAGTCTTCCGAAGACCGTGATCCGCCTCGCGGGCGCTTCATCCTGTGGCTCCGAGGCAGATTCTTTGCCTCATCGTGCTGTATAAGGGACTCGAAGCCTCAAGACGTTAAACATGCTCGGCCTACAGCGAAAAAGCCACCCGCAAAACGGGTGGCTTTTAGTGAACCGGGCGGGACTTGAACCCGCGACCTACGGATTAACCTGCCGCACTGGCTTTCACCAGCCATTTCTTTTCTGTTGCGGTCTGGACTTTACCATCTCCCGAAACGGGAGCCACACGTCAAGTCTCTGAGGAGCCCCTGTCACTTGAAGAGCCGATTGAACTCGTGATGAGTTCTCCTGACTCTACATCTGACAAGGTTTCCTGCTGATTGCCCAATCCGTCAGATTGTCACGCTTTCGCGTACTGACGGCTCTCAGGGGGTCCCAGCATATGGTGCGGTTCTACCTCCAGCCTTTCGACCGGGGCACTCCTATTTAAAGTCCGTTGCTCTACCAACTGAGCTACCGATTCATCAGGACGCCGGACAGAATCCGGTTTCCCTTGTTTTCCCTCGACACGCGAGGGAGGCGGCACGATACAAAGAAACGGCCGATTTTCCAGAGAAGACTCCCACCTTCACAGAATTCCGGGCGAATTCTGGTCAGGATTCGCATTTCGGGTATTTTCTCGGCGACCAAACTCCCTGAGTGAACGGCTCAGAGCCAATCTTTGGCGGTCCGTCCGTCCGGCGGTGCACGTTTTAGACAGCTAAGAAAGTACAGGCTTCACAAGCTCACCGTGAATATCAGTCAGCCGGAAATCTCGGCCCTGATACTTGAACGTCAGCTGTTTGTGGTCAACTCCCATAAGATGCAGAATCGTGGCGTTCAGATCATGCACATGAACCGGGTCACGCACGATGTTATAGCAGTATTCATCAGTCTCACCGTGAGTCATCCCTGCACGAATTCCGGCTCCAGCCAGCAGGATCGTAAAGCACCTCGGATGATGATCTCGCCCGTAGTCGGTTTCGCTCAGGGAACCCTGTGAGTAAATCGTGCGACCGAATTCTCCACCCCAGACGATCAATGTGTCCTTCAGGAGTCCTCGCTGATCCAGATCATTGATCAAAGCCGTTGTCGCCTGATCTGTATCTTTGACCTGACCGCGTACGGCATTCGGCAAGCCTCCGTGATGATCCCAGCCCATGTGGAACAGCTGCACGAATCGCACATCACGCTCGGCCAGTCGGCGAGCCAACAAACAATTGGCCGCATAACTTCCAGGGCGCTTGACATCGGGGCCATAGCTTTCCAGAACGTGCTTTGGTTCTCCACTCACATCCAACAATTCAGGCACACTGGTCTGCATCCGAAACGCCATTTCATACTGCGCGATGCGAGTCTGGATTTCTGGATCTCCGACCGTTTCGAAATGCTGCTGATTTAAGGCCCCGAGGCGGTCCAGCGTGCTGCGTCGAACCTGAGCCGAGATACCGGGAGGATTGCTGAGGAACAGAACCGCGTCGCCCTGATTTCGGAACTTCACGCCCTGATGCTTTGAAGGCAGAAAGCCTGATCCCCACAGACGATCGTACAGCGGTTGATCATCCGGTCGGCCACTGCCAAACGATGTGAGTACCACGTATGACGGAAGGTTGGCGTTTTCACTGCCAAGCCCATAGCTCACCCACGAACCGATGCTGGGGCGACCGGCGAGTTGTGATCCGGTCTGGCAAAATGTGATTGCCGGATCATGATTGATGGCTTCGGTGTGCATGGAGCGAATCATGCAGAACTTGTCGGCGATTGTCGGCATATGAGTCAGCACTTTGCTGAACCACATGCCCGAATTTCCATGCTGCGCGAAATCAAAGATAGACGGCGCAATGGGGAATTTGGCCTGGCCGCTGGTCATCGTGGTCAGGCGCTGCCCCTGACGAATAGACTCGGGCAGGTCTTCGCCATGATGATTTTTCATCTGTGGCTTTGGATCGAACAAATCCATCTGTGACGGAGCACCCGACTGGAACAGATAGATAATTCGTTTGGCTTTAGGCTCGTGGGTTGGAAACTTCTGCTGTGTGGCATCTGCAGCCGAGAGTTTTCGCCCGGGCTGACCCATCAACCCAGCCAGCGCGGCAGCCCCGATGGACGTGGAGCCATGCTTCAGGAAGATTCGTCGATTCAAGACGTCCTGAACTTGTAACGGATTCATATCGGCTCCTCTGGTGGCTCAATGCTTTGACGCGATGCTGAAATGATATAGGTTCAGAATTCCTCGCGCCGCTCACTTCGCCCGGATTGTATCCTGGCCAGAAGGCCTCAACAACAAGTCAGAGGCCTCGAAACGCCTTGAACAACAACAGGAAGGCCGGGGAGAAATCCTCCGGAGCTCGCTGTGTCCACTCATCGATCTCCGCGAGCTTCATCCAACGAATCTCAGTCATTTCCTGAGCATCTGGCAGAATCGGATCATCAGAATTGGCTGTGTACAACATGGTGAATTCGTGCGACGTCTCCGGGCACGCATCAAACTTCCTGATGGGAATCACAGCGGCTTCTATTCCGAGTTCCTCAAACATCTCCCGAGGAGCCGTTTCGTCGTAGGTTTCACCGGCACTGACATGCCCGGAGCATGAAGACGTCCAGACGGAGGGAAACTCCTCTTTCGTCGCCGAACGTTTGTGAATCAGCATTGCGCCATCCGAGCGAAAAACGAATACGTGGACCGCACGGTGTAACAACTTGCGACGATGAACCTCCGATCGAGGCAACGTTGCAATCACAGAGTCCTGCATATCGACAACGTCAAACAGCTCTTCGGCCACTCAATTCACCTTTTTCAACCACGGAATACACATTGGCATCCATTTGCACAAACAAGGACGCAGCAATCGATGGGCCGAAGTATCACGCGGATCAAACGCGGCATTTACAATGCTGCGACGACCATTCAAATGCACAAAAAAATCCCCGGAGTCGACCTCCGGGGATTTGAAGCATCGTAACGTTACAGGTTCGGCAATCGTTTGGCCGCTTCGGCACGTCGGCCGGATACGTCCCAGTGGCGATCCCCAACGCGGAAACCAAATCCCCAGCTCAACTCCGTTTCCGCTCGACGTGCCCATGGAGTTCCGGGGTGATCGGTCTGAATAGCTTTCAAACGATCAATCGCAGCGGTTTCTTCGGCCTTCACCATTTCAAGATACTCTTCGCGAGTCATCTTCATGCCAAAGGCCACCTTCAGTCGTTCAAACTGAGCTTCGTCAGGAACCACGACTGAGTTCTTATCCCACCAGAAATTCCATTCGTTGGCCTTAGGATTCTCTGGCTTCGGCATGTTGTTGGCATGCTTGTCCATGGCGAGAAGGTACTGGTAGAGGCGGATTCGGAAGATATAAAGCTGAGCCAGTGCCAGGTCATAACCAGCTCGCCATCGCTGAGTCGCTTCTTTGGCGCGTTCAGGCTTAACCTTCTCCATCAAAGCGATCGCCTCATTGGTCAGATTCATCGCTTTTGCCGCGCGAGCCACTTGCCCCTGAGCCGCATTCGCAAACGCTGCCAGTTCAAGCGGGAAATGTTCGTTCTGAATGTTCAGCTCCGGATCACTCTGCTGAAACAAAAGCTTGTCGCCGTTCGGGTTCAGCCGAGAAACCACTTGCCAGACGGTTTCCCGGAAGACGCTTGTCGCACGGTCTTTGATGTATTCCGGACGCGAAACCAGATTGGGCTGATATTCACGCATCGACAGAAAATCGTATTTGCGTTTGTCGTTGGCACCCTGCCCGACGAGTGTTTCTTCATCTCCAGGAAGAACAAAGAAAATGCCCCCCGTTTCACGAGCCATTCGCACCTGCTCATAAGGACCAAATCCGGACGACTGTGCATCCCATCGCGAATGAAGACCGTTCCATTGCAGGCATTCAGGATACGGGGTCTCGGGACCACGCCGAATCGTAATCCAGAATTCTTCCTTGGTTGGCTCATCCACCCATCGCTGTCGAGCATACGGATACCCGAACATGCTTTCGCGTCCAAGGAAATAAATCGGTGCTTTAGCAGCTCTTGCTTCCTGAACGGCCGCCTCCACATAGTCGCCGTCGTCACCCGACTCATCCGATACTACAATGAAAGCCAGCTTGCGCGACTTCGAGTTCTTCTTGTACTTTGAAATGATGGCTGTCAACGACTGACACATATTCTCTGCACCAGTCTGGTCAATCGGAACCTTATCGATAGCGGCCTTCACCAACTCGATATCATCCGTCGGACGCGGCGTGTGTTCATGAATATCCCGACCATAACTCGCAACGACCGTCAGCAGCAGATCGTTTCCACCTTTTCGCAGATCCTTATCCTGTTTCGCAGCGATACCAAGTTCTTCGTAAACACGAATGTAGTTCTCACGAATCTCTTTTCGGTCATCGACCATACTTCCGGATTCGTCAAACAGCCAGATGACCGTGACTTTCTCCTGCCGCATCATGCGGACAATTTCCTGTGTGATGATGCCCATGGCTGCTCCATAGCCTTCGACCATGGAACCCACTTCACCAACAATCTCACCCTCACCAAGCTCTTCACCAATCAGTGCATCGGTTGGCAAGGCCAGTTCGCTCATGACGGGCCGAATGTTGACCTCTTTCATGACGGCCGCCTTCTGCACATTCACAGGGGCTGCGGCTGCCTGTTTTGAAGCTCCTACACTTGATGACGGAGTGCCGCCAGCAATCACGTTTAGCGTGTCGGCTGGTGCTGTTTCCAGATCCAGCTCACGAGTGATCTCTTCCTGAGGAATCTCCTCAGTAAAGATCGACTCCAGCTGGAGCTCCTTCGCTAGCGAAGGCAATGCTCGCTGAATGAAGAGCAGGGACAACAAGAAGCCAAGATTAAACAGCAACGAAAAGGCAATGGACGGAAGAGACCGAGTCAAAGCTTTCACTGCATCCTCCTGAAGATGGGACGCCAGGAATGAAACGAATAACGAGAACTCCCACCCACCTTAATAAACCATTTTTTTATGGTGCTCAGGCACGTGAGTCGATTGCTTCCATCGTGGAGGAAGCAAACATTATTCTCGGTCTTCGGAACACTTCATTCAAGTGATTGTTTGCCTCAACCGGCCAGGTTAGCGGATTCTGATGCGGATTCACGGACTTGCCCGCCTACACGTGATCATTCAGCCCGCATCGCCATTCTGCGGTAAATCTGTGTATCTACGCCGTCATGCACGGGTTGCACACGTCCGTCTGCGAACAAAACCTGAATACAGCCGGGGTGCCTGCTATCCAGCTCACATTCGTCAGACGTCGCTGCGTTCGGGCCCAAACTGCAGAATCCAAGGACTCGTGCCGGAGCATCCTCGCCCAAAACATGAAATCCCAGCCACGTTGAAGGCAGCTTTCGGGCGGTTCGCTCCGAAATGACAGCCACTTGACTAAGGCCATTGGTGAGATCTCGAAACGAAACACGGCGGCGATGCACAAAAACCCCGGAACCGTCATATCCGGCCGGTTCATCCGGATCCGCATAACCTGCGATCCCAACATAGTTGGCCTGAGGCAACTCCATCAACACCTCTTCTGACAGCGGATCGGGCTCACCGTCGGCAGTACGGTGGTTTTCCATGTACAGTCGAAAAGTCCCTTCCGCAACATCTGAGGGGCACAGCAGAACAGCGGGAGTTTTCATCAAGCTGGTGGCGGCGGAGTTCGTGGTCACGGAAAACCCGGAGCCGGCTGGCTTGCCCTCGGAAAAAGACAGGGGCCAATCCGACTGGACCTGCGACCTTAGCTCAGTCTGTTCCAAAAAAGGCAGTAGATCCGGAATCCAACCGGTCGCGATCGGTTTCCCCGTCACCTCTGACCAGCCTACCGGAAGATTCTGATAGGTGTCATGATGCAGGTGTAACGCTATTCCAATTTGCCTCAAATTGTTCTGGCAATGGGCTCGTCGTGCTGTTTCTCGTGCCGACTGAACGGCAGGGAGGAGAACCGACAAGAGAATTCCCGCTACGAACATTGTGACCAGGAGTTCCAGTACAGTGATGGCCCTTCGCTGCTGATGCACTGATGTTCTAAAGCGATTCTGCATGAGACTAAACATTCCTGATGGCACTTTCATCGTTCGCACCCGCAGTAGTGTCTCAACACAAAATCAGTATGGTCAAGCCCATTGTCCATTCGACAGAGGGTCGAGCGCAAAAGAAAAGGCGGCCTTGATTCAACAAGACCGCCCGGGAAGTACTTGCTCAGCCTGACACGCGAGCCAATTCGACAGAAAGATCGGCACGCGCCTCAGGCTCAAGTCCACGGCGGGCCGTATTTTTGTTTTCGCCGCTCGCATTACGGCTCTTCAATGATCTCTACTTCGCGTCAGATTCCTTGGGAGTTTTCTTCTTCTTAGCCTTTGATTCGCCACTCTTTGGTAGTTTCTCCTGTTGCTCTGGAGTCAGTACCTTCTTCAATGCCTCAACAACCTTTCCGTTGAACTCGGTTTGTGACTTCTGCCACTCCTTCATTTTGGCCTTCTGTTCGTCAGTCAGGTTCAGGGCCGTATCGATAGCCTTCTTTGCTTCTGAACCTGTCTTGCTTGCAGCCTTGTTCGCAGTATTAGCGTCCTTTTCAGCCTTTTTCTGCTCCGTGGTCAGGATGTCGGCACGGGCTTTAGTCAGTGCTGCAAGCTCCTCCGCGAACTGCTGATCAATCGCGGCGATTTTTTCTTTTTGGTCGTCGGCAATTTCAATCTTGCCCAGTACTCGCTGAGTTGCCTTCGGGCCGCGAGTGCTTTTTGGCTTTGCCTTGCTTTCCGACTTGGCCTTTTCTTCAGGCTTTGATTTTGCACTGGACTTGGTTGTCGTCTCATCAGCAATTGCCACTGAAGCAACCGAGAATACAAGCCCTAAGCAAAACAGAGACATCCACTTCATAATATTTCCCTTTTAGAGTACCAAAAAGTGTAATTTTGACCACGCAATGGTGCAAGTATATAAAAACCATCAGGCGTGACAATCGAACTGGCACATCAGGATGATTTTGAAGGGAAAGTTATTTCAAGAACTCGGGGATTTTTCACACATATGATTCGCCTTGATGAAAGGGACCGCCTCTCTCAAACTCCGGACTGCCACACGCGGTTCAACTGCGGGCAGCGAATCCAGCACTGAGATTCTCTGCCTTTCGGATGCCCTGATTTGTGTAAGGACTCAATGAACGCAAAATCTCATTCGGAACCGGTGGCGTCGAGGCGAAGTCATAGCGCGCGGGAATGCCGCGATACGAATTCCAGCGGGCTGGTGGCCGGAGAGTGGTGGCACTTCGCAGACGACGGAAGAATTGCCTGCGATCTTTGCCCCAGAGACTGCCGGCTGAAACCGGGTGATCGAGGATTCTGTTTTGTCCGCCAGAACGTTGATGGCCAGATGAAACTGACGACCTACGGTCGCAGCACTGGCTTCTGCATTGATCCCATCGAGAAGAAGCCACTGAATCATTTTCTGCCCGGCACTCCGGTGCTGTCGTTTGGCACTGCTGGCTGCAATCTGGGCTGTAAGTTCTGTCAGAACTGGGACATCTCCAAGTCACGAGAAGTCGAACGGCTTAGCGAACTGGCCATGCCGGAGAGCATCGCAGCAGCCGCTCAACAAACAGGCTGCCGCAGTGTCGCTTTCACATACAATGACCCCATCATCTGGGCGGAATACGCTATCGATACGGCGCACGAATGTCGTCGACTGGGGATTCATCCGGTGGCTGTTACCGCCGGATACATCAGTCCGGGTGCACGGGCAGAATTCTTTCACGCTATGGACGCGGCCAATGTAGATCTCAAGGCCTTCACCGAAGACTTCTACGAACGGATCACTTATTCAAAGCTGCAACCGGTTTTGGACACGCTGCATTGGCTGAAACACGAAAGTGATGTCTGGTTCGAAATCACGAATCTGATTATTCCCGACGCAAACGACAGCCCTGATGAGCTTCGTCGGATGTGCGACTGGATCCTTGAATCCGTCGGTGCTGAAGTGCCCGTCCACTTTTCCGCATTCCATCCCGATTTTCGCATGATGGACCGCCCTCGTACGCCGCACGAAACGCTCGTCATGGCACGTGACATCGCGATTCGTCAGGGATTGAAATTCGTCTATGTGGGCAACGTTAATGACGTTTTCAATCAGAGCACATGGTGCCCCGGCTGTGGCGAACTGTTGATCGAACGTAACTGGTACCAGCTCGGCCAATGGAATCTCGACGGCAACGCCTGTCGCAAGTGCGGGACTTTGATTCCGGGACGATTCGATAAGACTTCCGGCACGTGGGGGAATCGTCGCCAGCCAATCCGGATCAGCGAGTATTCCTTACCCCAGTCGAAATCAACCAGCAATTCAAAGATGACCCCAACGGATTTGGCCGTAGCTCCCACTGTGAAGAATGATCCGCCCATGAACACACTGAAGTCCGCCCCTGAACTCAGCTCTGCCCAGCAACAAGCTCTTCAACTGGCAGCTTGTGAAATCGTTGCCGCGGCCGTCAGTGGATCCGCTCCGCAGTTATCAGATCCGTTGTTGGGTGGATTGGCCGATCTTGAAGTGATGGGCGTCTTCGTAACGCTCAAGAAGTCCGGACAACTTCGCGGCTGTGTCGGAATGCTGGGTGAGCCGATGAAGATTCGCCCGGCCCTGCTTCAGGCTGGTCATCGAACTGCTGTTTCCGATCAACGCTTCCCGCCCGTCGCGGCTCATGAACTTCCGCTGCTGACACTGGATGTGACAATCCTGTTTAACTTCGAAACGATTCACGAGAAAGGTGAGGCTCGAGCGAACGCAGTGGAGGTTGGCAAACACGGATTGAAGATTATTCACGAGGGTCGATCCGGCCTGTTGTTACCGATCGTCGCTGTTGAACATCAGTGGGACGCGCGGACCTTTCTGGAACAGGTTTGTCGCAAGGCTGGACTATCCTCCAATGCGTGGCTGCAACCGGATTCTCAACTCCTGCGTTTCGAAGGTCGTTTGATCGAAGGGCCGTTTTCCACTGTCGTGGCGGAGCGAACGATCCAGAATTCTGCACCGCCTCGCTCAACTCTGCCATCTCGGGATTATGTACTATCCCTGGCAACCTTCGTGACAGCGAATATCCGATCGCTGACTCAGGGTGCCATCCCGGCCTGCTTTCCTGATCACTTGTCTGACCGAACTGTCGATGGGCTCGCGATACAACTAACCTTGCCCAATGGTCAGCAGATCACGTTTTCTCGTTTACAAGCGAAGGGCGGTGTCCCTCTGCAGATGACTCTGCTGGAACTGGCTCAATCTGCCGCAAACTGGTTGCAACAGACGAAGAACGCAAGTTCGTTTATCTCTCAGATTTCTGCCGACATCCTGCTGCTCTTCAACGCTGAACAACTGAAGTCGGTGAACACTGAGATTTTGAGCCGTATGAATCCTGGCGAGACGCTGCTGCTGCTCACCGATGGCAATAAAACTGCATGGCGATTTCACCGCAACGCACCGTTGCAGCACACCTTACAGCAGCTCTTTCAGGACGTCAGTCTATCCGATCCGAATCAGGCCGGATTGTTTCGCTTCACCGCCTGCTGCAGTTGCGACAACGTGGCGTTCAGCAGTCGTCCTCAGCCACAAAAAGGGACCGCACTGCGCAAGGCAGTGGTCGCCGGAAAGTTTTATCCTTCAAGCCCCAAAGCTCTGGCAGGACTGATCAATAGTTGTCTCGGCACAATCCCAGGCGAAAAGGAACGCTGGCCAGCTGTGATGGTGCCCCATGCGGGCTTGCAGTATTCCGGACGCATCGCCGGTGAGGTCTTTCGACGAATTCATATTCCTGAATCTGTGATCATCATCGGTCCGCGGCACACTCGTAACGGAATTGATCTGGCAGTGGCTCCCAACTCCGAATGGGAATTGCCCGGGCAGGTTGTCGCTTCTGATGTTGCTTTGGCTCAGGCCATTGTTGCGGGAGTTCCCGCACTTCAGTTCGACGCAGCTGCTCATGCCGCTGAACACAGCATCGAAGTCGAGCTGCCCTTTCTGGGGCGACTTGCTCCCAAGTCTCGCGTTGTTGGTATCACGATCGGTTCGGCAAGCCTCGAGCAATGCCTAGCGATCGGTCATCAACTGGCCGATGTGATCCGTACGCTTCCCGCGCAGCCGCTGCTTGTTATCTCCAGCGATATGAATCACTTTGCAACAGATGTCGAAAATCGTCGCCTTGATGAGCTGGCTCTTAAGGCGATGGAAACACTTGCCCCGGCAAAACTCTACGAAACAGTCCGCTCTCAGAACATCAGCATGTGTGGAGTTCTCCCGGCCGTGATCGTCATGGCCGCTCTTGAATCACTCGGACAGCTCAAGCAAGCCGTTCGCACCGGCTACGCAACCAGTGCTGATACGTCCGGAGACACCAGTCGAGTCGTCGGTTATGCGGGGATGTTGCTGGGACCGTAGCGCTCTGTCATGTTTACCGCCCAGCCGGAGGCGCCGGCTTTGCTGGGTTCGATTGCGGGCTTCGGTGGAACGGCAGCATCTTCTCCGGACCAGACCGATTGTGATGCGATGGCCCAAACAGCCGTGGCAGTCATCCCGGCCTGCAGAAAATATCGACGCGATAAGCGAACATGTTCCTGCAGAAAAACATCCCTCCGGAGTGGGTTAGTTCCATAAAGCGATCAGCCCGCATTTCATTCCCCCGGATGGTAGGACCACACAGCGTGCATCAGCACGTCTTCGGGATAGAACCAGGCGGGTTTGAGTCGGCCTTCCGAAAACAGCGTCGCCTGATCGAAGTAATGCTTTGATTGAGGATCTGAACTGGCCCCGAACTGCACAGCGCTGGCAGCGCGGATGCGATCCCCGAATTCGACGACGCCCACGTAACAGGAACCAACGACGCCATACCGTTCGGGCCGGATGACAGGAATGCTCGGCGTGGAATACACGGTGTAAACAACACCCAACGGCCCTGGAACTCCAGGACACGGCTGGCTGCGCATCAGGCCATTCAGCAACACCGCCGCTTTGATCACTTCCGACTGATTGTGGACGCGCTGAATCCGATGAACATCGCCCCACGGAATCGTCCATTTCCCATGCAGTGACTGCAACTGTTCGGCAACGGTCGCCAGAGCCTCCAGTTGAGCTGTACGGCTTTCCGCATATTCAGGCTTGAGCGTCTCACCAGGATAGGTTCCCTGATGCAGTTCTTCATGCCAGGCAACACAAAGTGCGGTTCGAGTACATTCGTTGGTGGCTCGACAGTCCCAGTCCAGCAGATGCTGCAAATAGGGTCGAATCCTGTTGGCGGCCTCTGGAGCCTGTTTCTCGTACTCATCAAGCTGCTGGGCGAATTCCGGAAGCTGTGTCTCCGGCCAATACAATCGTGTGTCGAACGCAAGTGCCTGAAATTGCTCGAAAGTGCAGTCGGAGAGTTCGCTCAGGATCTTTATGGATTGCTGAGCCCGCCGCTTTTGAAAATCCGCGTCCTCAAACATGTACGCAGGGAAATCTTCGCGGGCTGGATTCTGGTCGTGAGTTGTCCCAAACGGACTTGTATTGCAGTTCTGAACATAGCCGCAAGCAGGATTCAGCAACTGCGGCAATTCGCTGAAAGGATGTCGCCCCTTCCATTCAGTGGCTGATGTTGTGCCGTCGACGGGCAATGTCCAATTGAACTGTGGATCGCGCACAGGGATTGAACCGTTGTAGCCGTACAGAATGTTTCCGTCGCGGTCTGCATAAGCGATGTTGAACATCGGAATGCAGCACGGCTCAACAGCGGCCTTCCACTCCGTCAGGTTCTTCGCCCGGACCATTCCAATGGCCTGGTCTATTCTCCGCAGATCGAAGATGCCATCGACGTTGGCTGCCAGGTAGGTTGTTGGAGTTTCCCGGCGGACAAGCGGCCCATGATGCGTCTTTCGAAATGTTACGTTCCGCGGCTCAACATCCTCGCCCTGCAACACTCCGATTGATTCAGTCCATTCGACAGCCATGCGGTGACCGTCGTCATATCGATACGCCAGCGGCTGATCCGGCTTGTCGAACACGACACGCCACGCATCCGCGTTGTCCGGTTCGTTGACCGTGTAGGTCCATCCCAGGTATTCATTGTGTCCAATCGTCGGGATGGGTGTTCCGAAGAAGCAGGCTCCGGAAAAGCGAATCGTCTGCTCGCTATGCAGATGAGCTTCATAAAACTGCCCCCAGCCATGCCACGGTTGATGCGGGTTGATCAGCAGCATGGCCTTTCCATTGGCGGTCTTTGACGGTCCGATCGCCCATTCATTGGAACCGATGGCATCTCTGGCCGCCTGTTCCAGAGGACTCAGAATTTCGTCCAACTGAGCGGTTTGATTCTGATCAAACAGAATCTGAGGACGACCAGCATGCGTCTGGCCGTACGCGAAGTCGAGCAACAGATGTCGTTCGATCGCGATTACCATCCAGGGTTCGAAGGCACTAATAAGTCGCCGCGGCGTTTCCGGATGACGCTGCAGATACCAGTTCAGGCCTTTCGTAAATGCCGCGATCAGCGACTGCTGTTCAGCAGGAAGACGCTCGAAGTCAGCCTTTGAACGTGAGACGACTTCGAAGCTGCGGTTCAACAGATCAACCGACAGCCCGGCGTCCCCCTGCACTTCTGCATAACGCCCCAGAGCACGAATCGTGGTATCTTCCACCTGCCAGAAATAGTCTTCCGCCTGAGCGTACCCCATGCCAAAAATCACGCATTCATCCGTTGGCCCCAGGATATGAGCCACGCCCCATGCGTCTCGATGAATGGTCACGGATTCAGCTAGCTGCTTTGACTGATCATCCGCTTCTGCAGCCGCAGTCCCAGCTTCCGTTGAGAGCATCAGCCAGGCTAAGAAAATTGTACTGAGGATACTCTTTGACATTCGTCCGTTCATCCTGGATACGGTCAGTTCAGTGAAGCACGGACATTACCAGAGTTCCAGGGTGGGACAAGCAGAAGCGGCCAGACTTTCGATGCCTCTCCCGGTACCTGTTGCACAGAAATTGCATAAAAAGAGACCTGACCTTTCGTTTCCCTGACCCCTTTCGTCTTCCCTTTCGTTTCTTGACAACCAAAGTACAGACCTGAACCCTTTTCTGCGTCGAAATCAACGACGTTAATCGGTCGACTCTTTGATCTTCAGACTCACGGCTACTGTCCCGATGTTATCCAGCCGCGTTGAAACAATCGTTGACTTCACGGAGCCTTTTCCAGATGTCATGCCGCTTGAATTAGCCCACTTCACTTCAGCACTATCCGCGCGTGAATAAAACGTTGGAGATAGGTCTATCTTTCCGGGAATGTACGCTTCGATTGTGATCGTAGACATGGAATCAGGATTCCACTCTTCCTTTGGCTTTTCATACAACTCGATGCCAAATTCTCCGGCTGCCACACTTCCCTCATAAACATCACCCTGTCGCGTTTTGCACCGCAGAATCAGTGGGTTAAAAACATCGCTGGAAGTGGTTTCAGGAATGCCCGAGAGTTGAAATAATGCGACCGGCAATTCGCGGCTAAGTGCGTCCGTTCGCACCGGCAGTGAGATTTTCTCGAAGTAGATCGTTTCCGATTCGACACGTGGAATCAGTTCGAAGTGAGCAATTTCCGACAACGGCTTTGGGATGCGAACAAAGGGGCCAATCTGATCAAGGGGGATGCGTTGTCCATCCTTGGTTACCATGATCAAAGACAATCGCCAGTTGTTGGGCGTTTCGATGTGACACAGCATCTCTGATATCCAATCCGGTGCCCGAGCGTCCTTGTAGAAGCCGGTATCTGAACTCCAGCCCACATGTTGCCCGGCTCCAAGATATTCAATGACAAACTTCACACCGTTCTGCTCGAATGTCCCAGCGGACTCAGCTGGAATCTGCATTCGAAAAGCGTCGGCTTCAAAGTTAGACACGGACAGCACGAGGTCAATCTCGTCTGGCAGCTTGTCATGCAGGGAGTACAAGTGGAACCGACTCTGGTCAACGACCGTGGCGCCAGCGACTACTTGAAATGACGACAATGGAATCTTCGTTTTTGAATCCAGAACCTTTGCACTTCTGATTTCGAATCGATCGGCTGCAGGAGACGCCAGGTCAATTATCGCGTGGTCCATGTATGCAGCGTTCTTCACCGTTGGCAATGAAGCCAGAGACGATGAATTCGCTGTGATCCGTTCAGTGAATTGGCCATCAGTCTGACATCGGGCGACTCGTCCAATCGAAAAAACATTCGACCCGGACTGGACCTCATTCGTCGTGGTTCCGTTTGCATTCTCAAGCAGCGCCGATTCTGCAGCCGTGCGGGTGAAGTCGCTCGGCTGAGTATCTGACTTCCAGGCGGTGATTTCCGGAAGGACTCCAATGCGAGACTTCGCACTAAAAAAGCCCAGTCGTTGCATTTCGGTATCGTAACCAGCCGGATATGTTCGCGAGCCAATCCTGAAGACCGTGTCATAAACGGGCACTGCAACTTCGCCATCACTGTTGGTGACAAGATCGATGAATTCGAGTTCCAGGCTTTGATCGATAGAGTGATCCTTCACTCGATTGCACTCAATCGACATCGACTCCAGTGTAACACCAGACAGAGAATCACCGTTGCCTGTACGATATCGCTGAGTCAACACGACCGGTGCGTTCTTCAGTGAGGCCGATAGGAGTTCCTGGGCTCTTTTCAGGTCACCGTTGCGACGATACCAGGTTCCCAGCAGATGCTGCGTATAGAAGAAGTCTGGGTTGCGTTTCAAAAGATCTTCGAGGCCATCACGGGTCTTAAGGTCGTCGAATCGACGGATCGTTTTTCCATCCTTTGAGTACGTTGAGCGATAATCGATGACGAACTGATGGCATTCCTTGAGAATGGCCAGTTCGTCAGCAACAGGATCGAACGGCAGATTGCGCCAGCCAAACAAACCTTCCAGCGAAGTCTCGACGATCGGAGCCCTCTCTGCTCGAAGCCCCGGCAGCAGGAATAGCGCCAGCATCGCGACCAGAAGAACAGCGAACTTCGAAAGTCGATGCGTGCGAAACAATGAACTGTCCATCAGTCGACGGATCCGTCGCGCCGCAGGATGCTCCCCATTCGAAAAGCCAAGCGCCATGGGTTCCAGCGGGCGGAAAGTTTGTTGTGCTGCCGCATGGATCAGGGTTTCACAATAGCGTTCCGGAACTGCGAGTCGGCTTGTCAGAATGATGTCGTCACAACAATCTTCCCGTGTGCTCCGCAAGGCTCGCTTTAGCCACCACATTCCGGGATGAAACCACCAGAGAACGCTGAGCACTGTCTCGAACCAGCCAACCAGCAGGTCACGCCGACGAATATGGACCAGCTCATGGCCCAGAATGATCTGTATCTGATCGGTGGGCAGTTCAGGAACAGATTTGGGCAAAACGATGATTTGTCTCAGGAGACCGGTCGCAAAGGGGGAGTCACAACTAGCTGAGATCAGAACGGGAGGCAACTTCCACATGTTCAAGCGACCGGCGGCAAGGGTTGCGAGCTGAACAATATTCGCCGAGGCTGGTACGCTGTTTTTTACGAGTCGTCGCAGCATTCTGTGTTGGTGGAATAAAAACGCAGTGGCAACCAGAACGCCAGCCGTATACCCCCAAAATAGGGTCATCATGAGCCAATTCAGATTCGGCTCTACTGCGGCCGCAATGCGATCTTTCATGTCCGCTTCAATCTTGCTGCCTGCCATTGCAGGAGCAATCGAGACACTGGAGCTCGAAGGCTGACCAACGGACGCAGTTGCGGGCTGACCAACGGCGTCATTGTTCTCGTTGAGAACTGCTGGCGTTTCGATCTCAACTGTAAACGTATCATCCAAAGGCAAATGCGATTGAGAAAAAAGTCCGACACTCAGGTTCGTGAATGGAGGAACCGCGAACTTCAAAAGGGCCAGAAGCAGAATCGCATACCGAAATTGAGCACTTGATCGTCGAGCCAATCGCAACAGAACTGCGACCAGCGCGACGACGATCGCAGACTGCCAGCCTGAATGAATCATCCATCCGGACCAGCTACCGACGAGGTCATGAAATTGATTCATTGGCTATCTCCCGCCTTTTGTGTCTGGATCTTTCAGATCGTCCAGCAATTGCTGAAGTTGTTCAATTTCTGCAGCCGTAGGCTTGCGGGTTTCGAAGAAGGACGTCATGAAGGCAACCGTGTCACCGCCAAATGCCTGCTGAAACAAGCTCTTTACCAGACCTTTCCAGGCGCGGGGTGAATTCTTTGAAGGTCGAAAGACAAAAGCCTTCCCCTGGTCGGCTTTGCGTTTCGTCACCAGGTTGCGCGATTCAAGTCGATTCAGCAGCGTCAGCACCGATGGTGCCTGCATCGGCCTGACCTCTTCAAGTGCATCGCGAATCTCTTTGACGGTCGCCTCTCCCAGTTGAACAAGGCAGGCCAGCACGTCACGTTCAGCGTCCGGTATTTTTGATGGTTGGTTCGACATGCAGACAGAATAACGACAATCGTCTTTATTTCAAAGAAAAAAAGACGAATGTCGTTATTCGTTGTGAGAAACTCGGCTCACTTCCGTAAAGCGTGAGCTCTTTAGTGCCACGGGCCAGGGGACATTCTGCAGATTCATTCGTCTTGGTGCTGCCGTTCTTGCCTGCCGCTACCTCGCCGCCCGGTTGGTTATGAGTGTCTGTTTTTTGAATTTCTGATGAGCGATCTTGCGGGAGGCTGGATATGGCAATACATTACCACGTGTTAATGGGTTGCCACATTTGGGGGCTTGGTCATGGGAAAGAAGAAGCTTGTCGAGGATCTGGCCCGTCGCGAGCGGCAGATCATGGATGTCATTCACCAGCTCGGAGAGGCCACGGTGGGCGAGGTTCTGGAGCAGCTGGCCGATCCTCCCAGTTACTCCTCGGTGCGGACGATGATTCGGCACCTGGAGGCCAAGGGGCTGTTGTCGCATCGGCAGGACGGCAAGCGGTATGTCTACAAGGCGACTCAGTCCCGCGAGGCGGCCAGTCGGTCGGCGCTGCGGAAGCTGATGGATATCTTCTTTGCCGGGTCGGCCACAGATGCGGTCGCGGCGATTCTGGATGTCTCGTCCGAGTCATTAGAACCCGCGGATCTGGACCGGATGGCCCGGCTGATCAAGCAAGCAAAAGCGGAGGGGAAATAGCATGGATATGCTCACACTCGCTCGGTCATTTGCGTCGCTCCTGCTCGACTCAGCGGCGAAGGGAACCGCACTACTGCTACTCGCAGCGCTGGCCGCCTGGCTGTGCCGACGGTCGTCCGCGGCGCTGCGGCATTCGATCTGGTGCCTGGCGATGGGCGGTCTGCTGGTGCTGCCCGTCGCGTCGTGGGCGCTCCCGGCGTGGCAGATCCCGATTTTGCCACCTGAGCGGCTCCTGCCCGTCGTAGCGGAAGCCGCCGGACGTCCGATGTCCGTACCGGAATCTGTCTCACTCCGCACACTGCCGAGTCGCATGGAGTCCATACCGCCGTTCGAGCCAGCCTTGCCTGCGAAGTCACCCGATCAGGCGACGGTCGGGTCAGAGAGCAGCGTTCCTCTTTTCGTCGAATCAATGCAGGTCCCCGCCATCGTCGAACCCGCTGCGCCGCCATGGACCACGATCGAGTGGATCTCGCTTCTGGTGAGTGTTGGCTGGTCGCTGGGAGTCGCCCTCTTCGGCGTGCTGCTGCTTGTTGGGCTGTGGAGAACAGTCAAGCTGCGTCAGACTTCCCTGGTCGTTTCCGAGGGAGTGTGGCCGGGAATGCTGGTCGATTTGCGGCAGCGGTTGGGGCTCTCGCGATCGGTCGAGCTGCGCGAGCATGCACAATCCGTCGTCCCGCTCACATGGGGAATCTTGCGACCGGTGGTCCTTCTCCCGAAGCTGGCCCGCGCGTGGGACGAGCCGATGCGGCGGGCAGTACTACTGCATGAGCTGGCGCATGTGCAGCGTGGCGATGTCGCGTGCCAGGTGCTCGGTCGGGTGACCTGCGCGCAGTACTGGTTCCATCCACTGGCATGGTTCGCTCTGCGGCAATTGCGGCAAGAACGTGAGCAAGCATGCGATGATGCCGTCGTGCAATCGGGAGAGAAGGCCAGCGACTACGCCGAACAACTGCTTCAGGTTGCCCGCCTGTGCTGTGCCCCGCGCGGGTTGTCTCTTGGCGTTGCCATGGCGGAGGGAAGCAGCCTCGAACGTCGAGTCCTGTCACTCTTTGACAGCGCTCGCAGCCACGGGCCGCTGACAAGACGGGTCGCCATTACATCGTTCCTTATTGGCGGCGCGATCGTGGCCGGGCTGGCTCCGTTGGAGCCGACGGCGTCACAGGCTGAGCCGACTGCAAGTGATGCGATGTCTCTCAAGGAGGCTCGTGACGACGATCCAAAGTCTACCTCGAATGATACAAAGCCGAAGTCTGCCGACAGCGAATATCCGTTCTCGCTGGAGTTATGTCACAAGGTCTTCAGCGATCCTGTGGCGTTTAAGCAGTTGGACCAGCTGAAGCCACTCTACGGTAATCCTATGCGAGGCATTCAGCTGGGCTTAGCGATCAATTCTCTCTCCCGATCCTTTGCCGTGGGCGATCGTCTTCCCCTGATGCTGGTGTACCGCAATGTCGGGCAGAAAGAGTTGACCTTTCACATCTCTCAGGATCACTGGAACGATCCGCCGACGGTGATTGACCAGAACGGGCATCAGGTTCCGGTCTCGTTTGTCATGCACTGGATGTTCATCGCCCCGCTGAAGATCACACTGAAGCCTGGCGACGCGTTCTGCGAGATGACATCAGGGCTGTGTCTGGGCGAGCCGATGCCCAGCATCAAACCGGTCGTTGGGAGATATCGACTCAACTATCCCCAGGCGATCTGGGATGTGAATACGACGCCTCAGCTGCGCACGGACCTCCTCGCTCTCCCGACCACAATCCCCGATACATCACTGCCGAACGAGAAGTCGCCGAAAGAGCCGGAACCCGCCCCAAGCGTCCCCGCCGCACAACTCGTCGAGACTCCCACCTGGAGCGAGTCCCTGACCACCGGGACAATTGAGTTTGAGATTTCACCAAGCGATTCCGGAGCCCTGGAAGCTCGACTGCTCGCCATGCATGATGACTCCATACCAATGGACGGAGACGCAAACATGGTGGCGATTGACAACATCTGGTGGGGCGAGCCGGTCGATGGACTGGAGCCGGGTTTGTGGTTGACAGAGACGGAGGACTCTCGCAATCTGCGGATTCCGATGGACTCGCTGGCGAAGTACCGCGTTGTGGTCCGAAACACGACGAACAGTGAGATTGAGTTCCTGGTGCGGCTGTTACCCTTTGACGGTCAGGATGCCCCGTACCTGATTCCCAGTGACAAGCTCGATGCGAAAGGGAAAATCGTTGCCCCTCAGCCCGCAAAGGAATTCCAGGCTCAGGGAACTGCGACGGTCTTGAGCGCAGAAGATCCAGCGTACATCATCACACTGGCTGCTGGCGAATCCTCGCTGGTCCCCGGTGAGTTTGGGCTGTATGTCGGGAAGGCTCCGGACGAACGATACCCGCAGATCGCGAACTTTGTGCCTGGCACTCATTGGATCGTTCAGCCACTGCTCGTCCATCCGCTCGCCGATAAAGAACGGGCCGAGTTGAATCGCCTTTTGGGTGAGTTTCAGGTGACGAAGATCGATCGCAGCGGGAAGACTCGCCAGGAACCGGTCGTTCGCGTGGAGGCTCCCGATGACTCAATGGGCAAGTACGCCTACGCCAGGTACCATCTCGAAGTCGGCACGCTCGATGCCTCGGCGGATCGCAATGCCAATGCGGCGATTTGGGGCGAGGTCGAGAAAGGGATGCAATGCGGCATCCGCATCATGAACCCCCAGCCCAGCTACAAGATCGGTGACACGCTCGAGGCGGAAGTGCTGTGGCGAAACGCCAGCGATGCGGTCATCTCCACCTCTCGACCCCGCCAGCTGGACCTCTACCCGATCATTGAGGCCGCCGAGGGGCAGCAACTACAGATCGACTTCGGAGCGAGATACAGGCTGATCCCTTTCGAACATGACTTCCAGCCCGGCGAGGTCCGATCGCTGGGCGTCACAAAGATCACACTGGTGACACAGGGCATACCCGGCCCAAAAGACAATAAGGAGCCGGGCCACATCATGCTGCAGCCCGGAGAGTATAAACTTAGTGCCAGCGGCGGCGTGGGGAACATCAGCCCTTGGAGCGGGAAGTACGAGTTCACTGTCGAGCTTGCAGACGCGACCGTCGATCCGCTCCCCAAGGCTCCGGAGAATTCCGCCCGGATTCGCGGGCAGATCATCAACGAAGACCAGCTTGGTGTTCCAAATGCCGAGGTGCTCATCGTGGGCGGAACTGATTGGAACCGGTCCATTGAGGGGCATGTGATTGCTCAGGGAATCACCGATGCGAAGGGAGAATTCGCGATTCCGATCACAGAGAGTGAACTCCAGAATAAGCCGTGGGGGCAGGTTTGGCGGCGAGCCCCCGGATACGCAGCGGCGCGAGGCAACTCGGTGCAGTCGCTGGAATCCTTGATGGAGAAGCCGTTGACGTATGGTCCGCTGGTGAAAACTGACGGGCTGCAATTGGTCGTGCATGATCCTGCGGGAAAGCCTCAACCGGGCGTTCGAGTCGAGGCCTTGAGCGTGCGGGTGAATCAGGGTATCGGCTATGCCTTGCCCGCTTTGTGGCGTGATGATAACTCGGGCATCAGTGACGCAGAGGGGAAGGTTCATCTTCCGTACATCGATCCGGGATCGGTCGATCGGCTGGAGCTTTCTGTTGTCGGGCACACCGCCGCCACGCAATTCGGGCCGAACTATTTCCTCAATTATCGTCCGCAAGAGACCGCTCCGCACTTCATCTTTCCGACAGTCGAGACCGGAGTGCTTGAAGGAAGACTGGTCCCCGCGCCTGGAGTGACTTTGCCGAAGGGCTTGAAGATTCCGCTGAAGACTTTGACCGGCAAGGTCGATGTGTCCGGTGCCCATGATGTTTCCGTCGATGACGAAGGACGATTTCGCGTGCCAGATATGCCCGCCGGTGAAATCTCGGTCCTCCAGTTTCTCGACGACGAGCAACCCCTGCGTCCGTGGATCAGCGAGCGAGCATACGTCAAAGCAGGTATGACAACGCAGTTGGAGATCCCGATTGTGATGGGGACACGTGTCAGTGGACGAGTCCAGAAGTCGGATACGAAGTTGGGCGTGGCGGATTATGAGTTCGAGGTCTATTACGGCCCGGCGATCAAGTTTCGCGGCTCTGATCTGTGGTTGCTGAAGCATCCGGTGAAGGCTGACGCGGACGGAAAGTATGAACTATACCTTCCTCCGGGACCGATCAATCTACGACTGACGAGATACGTGGACGGCTACAACGATGCAACTTCGTGGTTGCCACGCGAGAAACGCGGTTCCCTGGGGCCGCTCCACGAAATCCCCGCGCAAGCCGATTTTGAACTGCCGCCTGTCGAACTCGTGAAGATGCTGCCGATCGTGGGTACGCTGGTCGATCAGAACGACAAGCCTCTCGCAGATGACGACTGGAGCGTCTACGGCTACCCAGAGATTCCCGGTGAGGAGGAAAGGTTCGTGATGAACTCGATGGCAGGGGTTGAGACGAACCAGGAAGGCCGCTTCGAGGGCAGCTATCCCGAGCCCTATCCTCCCGTCCGCTGGAAGGTCAGCCACCGAGTCTGGAAGACAAAGTACGAATTTGACGACATCAAGTTCCGTGTCGATATTGCTCAGGAGTCGCCGCTCATTCTGCGAGTCGATACGACGAAGCCGCTCTCTGGCAACGATCGGGAGTGAAAGCCCGTTTGGAGTGCTGCAGCCCGCTGCAGCTTTTCGCTCCACAGCCTGCTGTGGACAACGGTTCTGAACTTAACGAACGTCAAACTCGCGGTTTGGCAGCAGGCTGCCTGCACCAAAGCGGCAGCAGGCTGCCGCAGTCCAAAGAGGCAAGGGCCAACACTACTTTACATTCGCCTGCACGCGTCTTCGAGCTCGCTCATGCAGCTCGACCGGGACAAACTTCAGCAATCGCTCGATCACAACATCCGGAGTCACGCCCTGGCTGGCGGCTGTAAACGTCGTCATGATGCGATGCCGCAGCACAGGCTTTGCCACGGCTTTCACGTCATCCGTTGTGACATGAAATCGCCCCTGCAGCAACGCATGGGCTCGGGCGCCGAGGATCAGATACTGCCCGGCTCGTGGACCTGCTCCCCAGGAAATCAGTTCCTTGATGAACGGTGGAGATTCGGATTCTCCCGGACGAGTTGCCCGGACCAGATCGCGAGCATACACAAAGATGTAATCCGCGCAGGGAACTCGACGAACAACGTCCTGCAACGTCCGTATTTGTTCAGCGTTCAGGATTGGAGTGAGTTGTGGCTTCGCTGCGCCGGTCGTCTGCTTCAGGATCTGCAGTTCTTCCGCTGCCGATGGATACCGCACCGTCACATGGAACATAAACCTGTCCAACTGCGCTTCGGGCAGAGGATAGGTGCCTTCCTGTTCGATGGGATTCTGAGTCGCCAGCGTGAAAAATGGATCTGGCAGATGATACGTCTGAGAACCCACGGTCACATGACGTTCCTGCATGGCCTCCAGCAGAGCGGCCTGGGTCTTCGGCGGAGTTCGATTGATTTCGTCGGCCAGCAGCACATTCGTAAACAGCGGCCCCTGAATAAACTGAAACACACGGCGACCCGTCTCGGGATCATCCTGCAGAATGTCCGAGCCGGTAATGTCCGACGGCATCAGGTCCGGCGTAAACTGGATTCGTCGAAAGGAGAGTTGCAGAATTCCGGCGATGGTGCTGCACAGCAACGTCTTGGCCAGTCCGGGGACGCCGACCAGCAAGCAATGCCCGCGACAGAACATCGCAATCAGCAGCTGGTTGACAACTTCATCCTGCCCGACAATCACCTTGCCGATTTCCTGCCGCATCTGCTCATAGGCTTTGGTCAGCCCGGAGATCGCCTGTTCCTCGGCTGCGGTCGGTGCCACTTCGGACGGATCATTGTTACTCTGTGTGTCGGCGTCAGACATAGCAAGCGTGGTGAACTCACCGAAATGTTAAAGGCAGCGGATTCAGAATCGGCATTGAAACGCCTGCACGATCCAATTGCGAGCGAAGAGAAGCAAAATGAGCGACGTGAAGTATCTGATCTTTGATATCGAAACAGTCGGCGATGGAGATCTGATCCAGAAAGTCCGCTACCCTTACGAAAACCTGACGCCCCGGGAAGCGGTCACCAAATATCGCCGCCAACTGATGGAAGAGACCGGAAAAGACGTACTCCCCGGCACCTTTGTGCTGCCTGTTTCTGTCGCGATTGCCAAAGTCGCCGCTGATTATCGATTAACAGAACTGACCGTACTGGATGCTCCTGCATTTCGACCGCAGGAAATTGTGCGACGTTTCTGGCAGGGCTGGCAACACTACGATCGACCGACGCTCGTGACGTTCAACGGTCGTGGATACGACGTCCCCATCATGGAACTGGCTGCGTATCGCTATGGCCTGAGCGTCCCGGCCTGGTTCAATGTGGATTCGAAATCATTTGAGCAATCCCGCAACCGCTACAACCACGATGCTCATCTGGATCTTCAGGATTTACTCACCAACTTCGGCGCGTTTCGCATGAGCGGTGGGCTGAACCTGCTGGCCAGCCTGATTAACAAGCCGGGCAAGTCCGGGATTGATGGCTCACAAGTTCAGGATATGTACTGGAACGGGCAAGTCGAACAAATCAACGACTACTGCCGCTGCGATGTGCTCGACACTTACTTCGTGTTCCTGCGCAGCCGAGTACTGATCGGACGTCTGACTTTGCAGGAAGAAGCCACTCTGACGCAGATGACTCGGGAAATGCTGGAAGAGCAGGCCGAGAACCACGCCGCCTACAAGCATTATCTCGCGACCTGGGACGCTCGGCTCAATTGTCGCATGGACAGCTTGAAGGCCATTAGCGGCGATCAGACGATCAGTCCGGTGATCTTGTGAGTCGTTTGTGAATGGGTGTTTAACGTTGCATCCATCATGAGCTAGTTTACCGCCCAGCCGAAGGCGCCGGCCAGCATCAAAGCCGGCGCATCCGGCTGGGCGGTAAACAATTACGACAGGGCGATGCCGTTTTGGTGGCGCTTGTTCAGGCCCGATTTTCTTACGCTTGAGCTCCTTCCGGCAGGTTCTGCCGCTTCGCAGAATTCGAAGATCCGGACTGCATTGACCTTAACGATTATGCCGATGACACAATAGACGGGAGATTTGACGCCGGTCATGCGCGACGCAATTGACTGCTGACGGTCACCTGGCGAGTACAAAAGTCCCGGTGTTTTGCACCCAGTACAAAGCAGACATAAGTTCGAGGCGAAAGCATGGACGCTCAAACAATAGATCAGGCCAATGGTGGAATGAAGCGACGACTGGGTCGAGGACTCAGTGCTCTGCTTGGTGGTGGCATGGACGAGTCGGAAAACTCGCGGCCCGCTACGATTCCGATGCATGCTGCCTCAGCACCGCCAGCACCGGCCTCGGATGAGATCTCACTCGAACTCATCGATCGTAATCCTTTCCAGCCTCGTCGCGACTTCGATCAGGCCGCGATTGATGAACTGGCCGACAGTATTCGAAAACATGGTCTGCTACAGCCACTGCTCGTCCGTGCTCGCCAGGACGGCGAAGCGGGCTATCAGTTGATTGCCGGCGAACGACGCTGGCGTGCGGCTCAGCAGGTCGGGCTGGAAACAGTCCCGTGCCGAGTCATCGAATTCGGCGACCGCCAGGCCAGCGAAGCAGCTCTCGAAGAGAACCTCAAACGCGAAGACCTGAACGTGCTGGAAAAGGCGCGAGCCTTCAAGGACTATCTGGATCGCTTTGGCGGCACGATTGAAGAACTGGCTCGCCAGCTCAGCATGAGCCGCGCCAACGTCAGCAACATGATGCGTATGCTGGAACTGCCGGAGAGTGTTCAGAAGCTGCTGCGAGAAGACCGTATCACCGGCGGCCATGCTAAGGCGATTCTGCCGCTGTCAGAAGCTCAGCAGTTCGAGCTGGCCAAGCAGATCGAACTGGAACAGCTGTCAGTTCGCCGCACAGAAGAAATCGTGCGAGAAATGCTGAAGGCCGGTACGATGGCTCTGCCAACAGACGCAGAAGCCTCAGCACCAGCGGCAGAAAAGCCAGCGATGTCGAATCATGTTCTGTCCCTGCAGCAGTCTCTGCGAGACATGCTGGGTGCTAAGATTGATATCAAGCAGAAGAAGAATGACTCCGGTCAGATTGTAATTCACTTTGGCAACAACGATGACTTCGAACGAATCATCGGACAGCTTCGCAAAGCCTCCTGATCAGATTCGAAATCCAAGATGACCAACGGGCACGCCATTGAGCGTGCCCGTTTTCGTTGAGTTACTCGTTTGGCAGGAAATCCTGCTCCAGATTCTAGCGGCACGGCGCAAGCCGGCGCCGGCTTTTGTGCTGGCCTGCGCCTCCGGCTGGGCGGTTAACGATAAGATCAACAGCCCGATCGCCTTTGGATGTGATTGCAGGGATTTCGAGAGAACCGGACGCTAACGCGTTCCGGCTGATTTAATCAGCCAGCGCCCTCACGGCTTTGCAGCTGGCACTGACTTAAGACGAGCTTTCTCTTCCGCCTCGCGTTTCTGAAGGTCCTTCGGATGCTTTGAGATGGATTCAAAGACATCGCCGATCACGCGATCGGCCAGACCGCCCAGATGCTTCAGAATGATCGGCTCAGCCTCGGGAAGCAATTTCGAAGTATTCGGCTCGTAGCCACCAACATCATACGAATCGGCCGTGGCAATGTAGCCGACGTTTCCGTTCGCATAGCCGACAATGAAGGGAGTGATGCGATCGGCGATGGCCGCTTCAAGCTTAAAGCCATACTCGACCATCGGCTCGCCTGGCATGCTGAGCAGAAGGAACGGGCCAATCTTCATCGCCATCAGTTCCGTGCGGATCGGCTGCTCCTTGCCAGGCAATTCGATGACTTCGCTCGCAACCCGGATCGGATAGAACGTCGCCCGTTTGGCAAGTTGTTCTCGAGTCAAACCATACGCCGCCGCCCGCACAACGGCGCTGCCGAGATCTCGTCCGGCCCATTGGATGTCGGCCTCATCGGCACAGCGATACGGATAACCAGGCAGGTTTGGTCGGATGTCGCCGGCACAGCCCTGAATGAACAGAGACGCGGTCTTGTCGGCATAGATCGACTCCACAAACGTCTGCGCCTCGCCAGGAAAATCGGCAGTCAACTTTGGATAACCCTTCGGATACGGCGGCGAGCCTTTGTCGCCCCACGTGAAGAAGCATGGATGGCAGACCGCGTGCATGATGATCGCCAGCGGTGTCAGCGACTGGCCGTCATCGAAACGCAGCACCTTCACGCGAGGATCATTCGGCCCATCAGGATTCAGCCGAATCACAGCTCGCCCGTCGATCGTCTTGCGGCGATTGATGCTAAATCCGATTCGATCCTCAGTCATGCCGACGCTGACCGACCTCATGTTGCCGCCAGCTTCCTTTGCCGCTGAGGCAATTTTTGTGATCACATCTGTGGCCCACTGAGGATTCTCTTCCCAACCGGGACCCGAGTGATTGTGTGAAGCACAGACCATGATGTTTGCAGCCGGCACGCCGACTTCTTTCTCGATCGCAGCCCGCGCCCGAGTGACCAGATCGTCCCATGCGACGACAACATCCAGCGTCACAATCGCCGCTTTCGTCTCACCGTCATCTAATACCAGCACACCCGCTCGCAACGGATCTCGCACCCCATTGACCACTCGAGTATGCCCGGAGACGGTCAGATCCTTCACCTCCTCCGGCGTGATATCCACCTTCGCCGCGCCGGCCTTAAGATTCGAGACGACAGGAAAAGTCCCATCCACAACCTGCGCCGAAACGCTCGTCGTCAGCAGCAGAAATACGAGCAGATATTTCATCAGAGCGACCTCCAGAACAATTGAGGCATCAGAAACAGCAGCGGAACGTACCATCCTGTGGCCGCAAGTCCAATTGAGTGCCTTGGTCAGCAATCTGCGACTGACATAATTCTGCAGGAGCGGTTTTCGTTTTGCATTCGCCTCGGAGAGGTGGCAGGTAGCCCCGGGCTTCAGCCTGGGGAAGATCTTCTGTAGGTCGATCTGTCTCAGATCGACGTGATTGCACTCAGCGGACCTGAGACAGGTCCGCCTACAAGGATCTCTCGGGACAACGATACGATTGAATTCCATGGTATACTTTGGATATTCGGGAATTCATACGGGGAATTGAAATGAGCCGCGTTACTGTTGAACTGGAACTTCCACAGGACTGGAAGCGTTTCCAAATGCCAGCCGCGTTGAAAGCTCGGCTGAGTTCTTTGCTGGATGAGCAGGACAAAACAGGGAAGCTTAGTAAAGCCGAACGCGACGAAGCTCAGGCACTGACGGAATTGGTGGATTTGCTTTCACTGATGAAGCTGCGTGCCGAACGCGCAGGCCGTCAGAAGTCATGAACCGCCCTACTCAAACACAATCTCACCCATCACCGCCGTGTCATCAATGCTGGTGCTGGTGATTGATGATGACCAGATCACGCGGTCCACTTTTTCGCGCGGCAGGGCGTGATTGCGACCGAAGTTTGCTTTCCACGTGATGCCTTTAGCCGGGGCTTCAGCGCCGATCGTCAAGAACGGGATGACCAGATGTGTGAGCCAGCGTTTGTCAGCGGTATCGACACGCGTCTCGCTGGTCCAGTCGCCGTTCCAGGTGGGATCGTCTTTGCCAAAACGAGGATCCAGCGGGTCAGTAATCAGGCCGTTGATCGCGTCGTGTTTTGAGTCCCTATTCGCTCCCTGAATGAAACGATAGAACAGCGGTTGCGACAGATTCGGGGCCAGATACACGTCGACTGCTTCGTGATGTGGATAAATACGATCGCGGTTGATGACGGGGAACTGGGTTTCATCGCCAAGCTCTGACTCGGTGAGAATGTGAAGAGATGTCTCATCGTAAAGCAGCCGAACGGTCGTCTTGCGCGGCAGCGATTGCAGAGGCGGAACAAGCGTGAGTTCGTGTGTCTCGACGTTTTGCCACTCAGGACTGTCGAGCGTAAGTTTCGCGGAGGTCTTGACCACCGTGAGCTTTTTCGGGCCGACCGGCGGCGTGCTGCGCATGGCCTGTGTGTCCCAGTTGAAGCACGTGTTCGCAAACGGCTCCTGATAACCGTCGTACGCGAGCTGCAGATGTTTGGCATCGTGACCGGGGAAGGGAAACAGAATGTGATTCCATTCCTGTTGATGACCCTTCACGAACAACGTCGCAATGAAAGCATTCCTCGCGTCGATCGCATCAAGCAGTCGATTTAACGAGGCCTGATCCGGCATGATCTGCCAGGCCTGATGAAGGTGAGCGACTCGAGCGAAGTGCTTCAGATAATCGAATTCCGTCCGCACCAGAGCGAGTCGTGTTTTGACCTTGGGCTGTGTCGCAAGCGTCTCGGATTGCGCGAGGTGACTTTCCATCGCGGCCAGCACTTTGGGAGTGTAAAGGAACGTCATGAGCTGGAACGGATCCGTCACCGTCTTGCGTGCTCGAGCATCTGTCGGCAGCAGCTTATAGGTCCACACATCATTCCGCGTGCCGAGATGGTCCGAATAGAGAGCGATGGCATTGTAGAGTTCATCGTAAAAGGCCCGCATGTAGAAAGCGATGCTCTTGTTCTCGAACGCGGCCTCGCAATACTCCTGCAGCAAGTTTTCGGCGTGGTTGTTCTGCGGGTCGTCAAACATGCGGCCCATCGTGTAATACACGGGGCCCTCAAGTCCGAAGAGTTGCCCCGGCCCGTCTCGAAGAAGCGACTGGATGCGGTTCGCGGCGAGCCGTTGTACCTGTAGCTCGATATAACCGGGAGTGCGCATCGGTGTATAACGCGTGCCGAGGTTTGGACACCAGTTGTAGACGTAACCAGTGAAACCGCGAGGTACCTCGACGCCTCGCCATGGCGCAATGTCTTCCTCGTTTGTTCCGGTCAACATAATGCAGGTATTCGCCGGGAAGGCTTGAAAGGTCTTTGGCGGCGCGGCGGTGAGGATATAACTCATCATCGTCACCTGTCGGCCGGGATGAGATTTCTCCAGACGTTCGGCCAACTGGCGGTTGAAGATCCAGATCTTCTCCGACCAGTCTTTGCCCGTCCCATAGAGAGCTTCACACTTCTCGCACTGGCATTCTCGGAAACCGTCCGGTTGGCCGAGGTCGACGCTGCTAAAGCCGCGATCGAAATGCGAGGCCAGATCGCGATAGATAAGCTCCTGCACGTCAGGGTTCGACAAGCAGTGCTGGGCGTGGCCGCTCTCCGGTTGCAGACGTGAGTCGCCGATCATCGCGAAGTACTCGGGATGCTCAGCGAACAACTCAGCAGGCACCGCACGCTCCCATGTATGGCTGCCAAATTGCTCGTCGACACGCGGAAAGCGATTGTGGGCCAGGTCGTAGAAAGATCCGCCCGCAGGATGAGACGTGTTGACTCGCAGTAACGGCGTCTTCATCACGTTCAACGAATCCGGAACGGTCATCGTCGGCATCGGCAGGAATTCGATCGCTGGTGAATTCCGCAGGTCGATTCTCGCCGCGCCGCTGACAGGCGTGTACCCCTGCATTTCCGGATACAGAAAACGCACGCCCATGAATTCGCGCAGGAAATCCACGGCCGCTTTGGCCGTACCGACACGATCCCAGTTCGGCCGCCGTCGATCGGTCGTCGGTGCTTTGGCCGGATGATCATGACCGGCGATGATCACGTCCTTCCCCACAACGCGGAGCACATAGCTCCAGTCTCGCAGTTTGGTCACATCGACGCCGTGCTGCTGTGCGAATCGCGTGTTACCGAGCAGCAGAGCGGGCTTCGACGGGTCGCGCTGGGTTTCGGTGATAACGCTAACATCCACTCCGTTCGCGATGAAGGCGGTCTGCGTGAGTCTCGCAGTTTGATTCAGACATTCTGTCAGCTCAGGAGTTTCCAGCTTGTCCGGTATCACGATTTGGTAGTCAGACTGGCCTTCACTCAACAGAGTCACATCGGCACCGAGTGTGGAAGCGGGCGACATGAGCAACAGGGCGACAAGGAGTGCGAGAGAGAGTTTCATGGCCTTGAGTCATCCTTCGAGCTTTGGAGTCACATCAGTCGGAGCGATCTGCAGACTTGGCAGTTTGCAGAAAGAATACCGTCTCGTGGATCATATTAAGACCGCTAATGAACGCGAATAGACGCTAATGGTTGTTGAGGTCCTGCCGCTGCGCGTCCCAGAGACCTCGTCGAATGCTGAGGGAAGCAAACTACACTAAGGATCAGGGCATTTTTCTGAATTTGCTTCTTTGCCTTTTTCGCATTCATCATGCGTTAATTAGTGTTCATAAGTGGTTCAAACGTACGCCTTCACGATTGTCGCATTTCGCCCGAAAACAGGAGATGTCAAAGCCGTGAAAAGGGCATCTTACAATGGCTAAGTGCCGCAGAGAGAAAACAGTCCGAACCGGACGCAAACGTGTTCCGGCTGATTAGATCAAAGAATCACGGTTGCTCAACCCATTCGAGATTAAACCGTGCACAGTCGATCGAGTCCGCGCGTTCATAGAGGCATAGCACGGTCCCGTCGAGGAGCACGGCAAGATCCGAATAGGCCGCCTTGCCGGGGTCGAGCACTTTATTGACGGGCCATGTTCTGCCGTCGTCTCGGCTGAGTTTGATGCAAAGGTTCTCTCGCTTGCCACGTCCGGCGGGGATGAATTTTCCATCTTTGTCCAGTGGAAGCGTGTGAGGATTGGAGAACAACAGCACGCCCGTTGGATGTCTGACGATGCTGGCCATGCAGGTCGGCTCCCAGAGCTGATCGTGAAACTCGGGCTTCGTCCAGCCCGTGGCTCCATCGGCACTCGTGGTGATAATCTTACGACTGGCCTGCGACACGCTGCGGGAGACCAGCATCACTCGGCCATCTGACAGCTCGGTGATCATCGTTTCGTTCGGATCACCCAGGTCACCTTCATTCGGCAAACAAAGCTCGCCGGCCTTCCATGTCTTACCATGATCATCACTGTAAATCGTCGCAGCGGCTGAGGGCTTGTGATCACCGTCGTTGCCATAGGCCAGCCAGATCGGCACGACAAGACGACCGCTCTTCAACTGAATGCCGTGGCCCGGTCCGGTAGCGATGACCTTCCAGTCATACTTCTTTCGGAACGCCTCAAAGCTGGCCGTGATCTCCACGGGCTGGCTCCACGTGACGCCATCGTCAGTGCTCCGCATCGAGAAGCATCGAGCGTAGTTCACGCAGTAGAGAAACTCGATCGCATCCGTCTCACGATCGACGATCGCCACAGGATTGTTCACCGTCTGTTCTTTAGAGCCAGAGGAATCCTTTCGGTGCGGATTTCCTTCGATGCGATCTGCCTGATGAGCAATATGCTGCGAAGGCAACCACGTCTTGCCACCATCTGTCGAACGACGCAGATGGATTTCAATCTCGCCCCAATCCTTGCTGTCGTTTTTTCGTGCCTCACAGTAGCCGAGCACTGTGCCTTTGGTCGTGACAACGATCCCGGGAATACGATACCTCGCGATGCCATTCAAGCCCGGCGGGAAGACCTCGGACTTTTCCAGCAAAGGCTCGGCCGCGTCCAGAACTGTCACCGGAAAGAGCAGCAGAGTCGTGATGAGTGCCAGGATCGGTTTCATAGGTTTTGCTTGATGCTGGTTTTAAAGGGACTTCACTTTTTCTTGATCCAGCCGAGATCAACGAGGAAACTGTCGGCTTCAGCAAGTGTCTTATCGTAGTCTTTGCCGCGATTGAAGAAGCCGTGAGCTGCATCCTCATAGCCTACCAGTTTGCATGGCCTGCCAGCTTTCTTCATCACACTCTCGAAAGCAACAACGGAGGCGTAGGGCACTGTGGTATCTTTCTTGCCATGAAGTATGAGTGTTGGCGGCGTCTGTGGACCGATGTGATGTGCCGGCGAGATAACCTCTGCTTCCACGCCCAATCGTTCGATGCCGAGCCTGATCCCGGCTTCCTTTTCAGATTGCCAGCCGGCGATGGGAGCCAGCGCGCAGGCGGGATTGAAAAGGATCATGGCGTTGGGACGTTCGTCGCTGCCAAAGCCGCTGATTGTGCCGGTAGCGGCTGCGAGGTGACCACCGGCCGAACCTCCTGAGGCCGCAATCTTTTCGGGATCAATGCCCAGAAGCACAGCATTTTCTCGAACCCACGCGATGGCAGCCTTGGCGTCTTTCACGCATTCCACAACCTGCACGCCATGACGAGACTTCACCCGGTAGTCGGCGGTGATCGCGATCATACCACGCGCTGCGAAATGCCGCGCCTGATTCTCGAACTGGGCCGGTGATCCCGAATTCCAGCCACCGCCAAAGAAGAATACGATCGCAGGCTTCTTCGCCTCGGTGTCAGACTCCCCGAAGATCCACAGCTTCAATTCTGTAGATCCGACCTTTCGGTAAGTCTCCGCGCGGGCGTCCTTGAATGTGGGCGGATAAGGAGACTGCGCGTTTAGCGGAACTGAAAGGAAGCAAAGCAAAAGACAGATGATGACTTTCATAAGTGATGTTTCGATTCGATTCGAAAAGTCTGAGTCGGATAATTAAGGTTGCTGCCTGAACGTTGTGCGGTTCATGGGAATTGCGATTCCCTGCGGATTATTCTAACTGAGCTTACCGCCACCGTTTTCCTTTGTCATCCCCTCGGCCTCTTTGCCACCGAAGCCCCGAGGTCGGTTGAGGTTTGGTGCCATCACTTTTTTGGATTCAGATCACGAAGCTATTTCCAAAGCGATTCGATTTGTTGGGCATTCCATTGGTCCCAAACGTTGGACATTTGCTGCACGCGAGCCATCTCCTGCGATGCGAGATCCGAGGTTTCACCACTATCATTGGCAAGGTTGTAGAGTTGCCAGTCGTTGCCGTCGCGAACGAGCTTCCAATCTCCACTCCGCAGCGCGTTCTTGTTGCCTACTCGCCAGAATAGAGTGCGGTCCGGGGACTGGCTGGGTTTGTCAGTCAACACAGGAAGCAGGTTGATGCCGTCGAGTCTCCCCTTGCTTGAGTCGACTCCACCGACATCCAAAGCGGTCGCCGTCAGATCAAGCGACATCACTGGCGAGTCGATGACCATCGACGGAATACGGCCTTTCCATGAGACGATAAAAGGCACACGGATGCCGCCTTCCCACAACTGACCTTTACCGCCGCGCAACGGAGCATTGCTTGAGGTGAGTTCTTTTGTCGGCCCTCCGTTGTCGCTCAGGAAAACGACCAGCGTGTTCTCTTCGATACCGCTCTCACGGAGTTGTCCGATCACCCGGCCAACGCTGTCATCAAGATGCGAAAGCATGGCCGCGAAGATTCGTCGATGGATATCCGGGATGTGCGCGAACTTCTCCATGTACGCATCCCCGCCCTGCATCGGGCTGTGTACGGCGTTGTAAGCGAGATTGAGAAAGAACGGCTGAGCCTTGTGCCGCTCGATAAAGTTGCAGGCTTCGCGAGTCAACGCATCTGTGAGGTTTGCCTTTTCATCAACCGGCTGGCTACTGCGGAGCAGTGGATTGTCGGTATCGTATTCGGGTTCGTTCGAACCAAGGTGCGTGCTCCAGATGATACGGCCGTCCGGCGACGTCCAGCGCCCCTGGCCGCCATCCGGCAGCGACTTACGACGAAGCCAGGTCGTCACGCCATTCCAGGGTTGCGGCACAAAAAAATGTCCCTCGTGAAGAAAGCCGAAGAACTCGTCAAAACCACGCCGCTGTGGATGAAACGGCGCGGTTCCACCAAGATGCCACTTCCCCACGAGCGCAGTCGCATACCCTGAGTCACGAAGTCGATCAGCAATGGTTTTCTCCTCGACAGGCAATCCGACGCCCGGCGCAACGTTCTTCGCGCCGATGGGATTGAACTCAAATCCAAAGCGAGTCTGATAACGCCCTGTCAGCAGCCCCGCACGTGATGCCGCGCAGAACGGTGCGGTGACATAGCCACTGGTGAACCGTGCGCCGCCTGATGCAAGCTTGTCGAGATTCGGTGTTGGAATCTCTTTGCCACCATAACAGCCGAGTTCTCCAAAGCCGAGGTCATCGACAACGATGAAGATGACGTTCGGCTTATGCTTAGTCGAATCCTCTGCCTGCAACGCAGCCAGCGGCGCGAGCAGCCATGTTGTGAGAAGTGTGAGAGCGTGTTTCACGGTATGTCCTTGCCGGGAATGTTAAGAGTTATCTCATCATCAAGCTCCAGCCTTCCTCCATGCGGGGCGAGCTTCCGCTTCGATGACGGCATTCAATTCGGTCATTCGCTTTTGCAGGCGTTCCACGAGTTCTGGATTCTCGCCGGCGAGGTTGGTTTTCTCACCGAGGTCGGTGGCGAGGTTGAACAGCATCACCGAGGGTTCGGCCGACTTGGCAGAGGCTTTGTTGGCGGCATTACCTTCGGGCTTCCTGATCAGCAGCTTCCAGTCGCCTTCGCGGATGCCTTCAATTTTTCCGGCCATTGAGTAGTAAAGGAATTCGGTTCGCACAGACTTGTTGTTATCCACGAGCAACGCAGAGATGTCCATGCCATCAATGATGCGATCCTTGGGGAGCTGTGTGTCCGTGATCGCCGCGATCGTCGGGAGCACGTCTATCGTGGAAGCGAGCGCATCGCATTGCGTGCCGGCCGGAATGCGTCCGGGAGCCCACATGATGCAGGGCACGCGCTGGCCGCCTTCAAAGGTGCTCATTTTGCCATCCCGCAATGGGCCTGCGGAACCGCCGTGATGCTTGAAAGGCAGCCACGGGCCGTTATCAGTCGCGTAGATGACGTAAGTATTCTCGGCGAGTTGAAGTTCACGCAGGGTGTCGAAGATGCGGCCGACTTCGGTGTCAAGATGTTCGATGGTGTTGATATAGGCGCGTTTGGGGTCCGGGTCGCGCACGTCATCAGGCACATAGAGCGGAATATGTGGCATCGAATAAGGCAGATAGAGAAAGAAGGGGCGATCCTGGTTTTCCTTGATAAAGGCGACTCCCCGATCTGTGCAGCGTCGAGTAATAGTGCGTTGGTCGATAGGCAGCTCGACGATCTTGTCGTCCTCCATCAGCGGCGTCGTCCATTTCGTGAGGGATGACTCCGGATCATTCCAAAGCTTATCCATTCCAACCACGCCGCCTTCGGGCTTGTTCTTATTGTCAGGATGATTCATATCGTTGGAGTAAGGAATGCCGAAATAGGTGTCGAAGCCGTTCGCGGTTGGCAAAGTTTCCGGATGATGACCAAGATGCCACTTTCCAAAGCAGGCGGTGGCGTAGCCGTGCTCCCGGAGATGATCTGCAATCGTATGCTCGGCTGGGTTCAGGCCGTGAGTTGAACCCGGGAACAGCACGCCTTGAGAGAGACCGATACGATGGGGATAGCAACCAGTGAGCAACGCCGATCGCGACGGTGTGCAAACGGATGACGCAGACATGAAGCTGGTAAACTTCCGTCCCTCTTTGGCCAGCCTGTCGAGATGCGGCGTACGAATGGTCGTGGAGCCAAAGCAGCCGAGATCGCCGTAACCCTGATCATCGGGAAAGATGAGGACGATGTTCGGTTTGGTTCCGCCAGTGCTCGATTGCGCCTCGGCGACCTGTAACGCGGCCATTGGAGCGAGAAGCAGTGCGCAGAGGAGAAAGCGACGAAAAGTAAGGCGGCAGAGAGACAGGCTTCGGGTTTTCATGGTTTGTCTGCAGCATCTCCAGGAGGGCAGTCGCCGAACAGGCAGATCTGTTTGTTTTGTAAATAGTGCACGCCCAGGACGCGTCCCGCTAAGATTCTGACGATGTTCGCGAACTTCGCCAGCAAGGACGTTCGAATAGAATACAAGTCGAAGCGACTCAACGAGGTCTTGCCATGTCGGAAATTCCAGTACTTCCCCAGCGTTCGCAGACATGGCGCTGGATTAAGATCGGTCTGCTGTTCCTGCTAATTGCTTTCCTCGCGGTGTGGAACCTCATGCCGCCGGACGTCGTCCGAAATCCCGTGGTGTTGGGGCGTGGTGACGACGGGAAGTTGCATGAGCAGTCGCCGGACGCAGACAAAGGACTCCATTTCAACGCGCACGTCGGAGCGTTGAAGTCGCAGAACAGCACAACAACATCCTCGTCCGAATCACATTCTGATCCCGCGTTCCTCGCGGATCGCAGTTTGGTGATCTTCAACCATTCCAATCACGTCCTGATGGAACGCATTGGGACAGAGTTGCTCGCACTGCTTCAAGCTGACAACCAGTTTGATCGGCTGGCGTACTATCCGTCAGGTCATTTACCAGAAACTGGGGCGGAAGCTCCGGACCTTTGGCTCGGCCTCAATCTCGAATCTATCGAAGAGTCCGGCATCACAGGCCGAGAGCTTAAAGCAACCGTTACGGCAACACTGGGGTCTTCAATCGCCGGATCCCATCGTACCGTTCACGACCACTTATCGCCGCCGATTGTGACGCTGAACGCGAGCATCTCGGTCGACCATGAATCCTCACTGACTGGAATCGAATCGTCATCGGCCGAGTACAGCCAGCAGGGAAAAGACATCGCCAAACATCTCATGAAGGCGATCTCCGGTAAGCTGAAGACCCTCCGCGAAAAGCACCCTCCGCTGCCGAACCTTCCCTCGTCGCTCAGTCCGGAGTTCGTGGCTGCTCCGGAATTCGAGTTCCTCAAACGCCTGAATGCGACACGTCAGACGTCGTTCCACGGTTTCATGTTTCACAACGAAACGTTTTGGCAGTTTGCTTCGACGGAAACCGCGGAGCCGATGCTGACTTCCATTCGTAACGAACTCAGCGAATCCGATTGGCAGGTTGGAGACTTCGAAGCCACAGACGGGCAGAACGCTTACTTGCGAGCAGAAAAAGGGGATGCGATTCTGGAACTGTTCCCGATGAAACGTGGCATGTTCAGCATGCCCCAGACGAAAGAACTGCAAGGGCCAATCCAATACAACGTTCGTTATTTGCATCGGATGAATTCCGAGGAACTGCAAGCCGTTGTCGGTGAACTGTTGGCTGTACCGAAACCAGACGTGGACGAGCTGCTTCTCCTGCGTCGATTCGGCAGTCAAGAGCAGCAA
>JBILXT010000243.1:0-10837 GCA_044378235.1 Planctomycetaceae bacterium | reverse complement strand
CGCGGAAACCGGACGCCAACGCGCTCCGGCTGATCAATTCAGAAGCCTGTTAGGCGCACAGGCGTTTTGAGATCTCGTAGTAGATGGGGATTCCGGCGAGCAGATTGAAGGGGAAGGTGATGGCCAGTGCGGCCGTGAGATAGAACGTGGGATTAGCTTCCGGCAGAGTCATTCGAACCGCAGGAGGCGCGGCAATGTAAGAGGCACTGGCGGCCATCGCGGCCAGCACCGTGCAGCCCCCGACAGAGAGCCCGGCGAGCGAACCGAGGTAGGCGCCGATGGAACCGTGAACGATCGGCATGAGGATTCCAAACCCGAGCAGAAAGAACCCCGCTTGCTTCAGGTCACCCAGGCGAGAGCCAGCCGCGAGCCCCATTTCGAGCAGGAAGATTGTCAGCAGCCCTTTGAAAAGTCCTTCGAAGACCGGTTGCACCGGTTTCCAGCCCGTCTCGCCGACTGCGGTCCCGATGATGAGTCCTCCGACCAGCAGCAGCATCGAGCGAGAAGTCAGCAGCTCATGCATGATTTCCTTAACTGGCCGCGCGGTCTGACCTGAACCAACGGGATCGGCTTTGGCGGCGGCGGACATCTGAAAGGCTCCGATTGCCAGAGCAATCTGGATCCCAGGAATTTCCAGCAGTGTCAGAAGTGTGGGCATGAATCCCTCCGCAGGAGAACCTACGGAGGCGGCAAACTGCTGAGCTGCGATAAAGGTCACAGCAGACACAGACCCATAATGAGCCGCGATTCCGGCGGAATCCGCGATGCTGAACCTGCCCATCTTACGCAGAACCAGGTAAGCCGACACGGGCGTCAGGCATCCGAGCAGAATTGTGACCAGAGCAGGGCCGGAGATAGATGCCAGGGAACTGTGGGAAAGTTCAACGCCACCCTTCAAACCCAGTGCAAACAGAAGGTAAATTGAGAGGGCCGTGTACAGGTCTCTGGGCAGGGAGAGTTCACTGCGGACCAGTCGAGCGAATACTCCCAAAGCAAAGGACAAAGTCAGTGGCGAACACAGATTGATCCTGAGAACATCCAGCATGCAAACCCCCGTTGGATATTTTGCGAAACAAAATACACGAACAATGTTTCGTGTATTTAATATCGCGTCTTGGAGTTCGGCACAAGAATCACATCGATGAAAAAACGCAAGAAGAGCGAAATCGGGAATATCGCTGCGCCGGCAGTGAACTTAACTCCAGCAGGAGCTGCGGGCTGGACGTTTCTGACTAACCATACGCACGTGCTGCTGTGCCTGTATCGCAACCCTGAGATTACTCTGCGAGAAGTCGCCATGCTGGTGGGAATCACCGAACGCATGGTCCAGAAGATTGTCGCGGAACTGGTGGAAGCTGAATTTCTGGAAGTGACCAAAGTCGGTCGGCGTAATACTTATGAGATTACGCTGGAGAAAACTCTTCGGCATCCGCTGGAGTCACATTGCTCGATCGGCGATATGCTGAGTAACCTCAGTAACAATCTCTGATCTGGCAGCACAACGGCCTGACCTGCAGGATGTTCACCACCCGCACACAGATCGCCACGTTCGAACATCAGAACAGCTCGACCGAACCAAAACCATCGCCGTTCGTGGCCGGTGACACAGAACTGCAACCAGCGACAGATCTTTCAGATTCCATTGTGGAGCGAGATCGCATCCATTCGCGCCAGTCTTCCAGGCGAGCCTCAACTTTGCGAGGAGGGACCTGCTCAGTAATCGGGACAGCTCGCTCGTAAATCGCGTCGAGAGTTTCTGTGATATGCTGAAGCTGCTGGTTGACTCGATCCTGAAACTGCAGCCCCATAACAGCTCGAGTAATCTCTTTGGAGAGGCATTCGCTTGTGGATTCAGACGACTGTAAAGCCTCTACGAGCTGCTCATGCAAAACGGCCAGTTCATTCAGCATCTTCTTCAGCATGTCGCTGGTTGTGGCGGCGTGTAACGCCAGAGATTTTGTTTCGTTGGCCACCACCGAGAACGCAATTCCCTGTTCTCCTGCTCGTGCGGCTTCGATCTGGCCATTGAGCCCCACCATGCGGGCTTCGCGGGCAATCGTGTCGACTTCGTCCAGAGTCTTTCGAGCTGCGTCGAGAACTTTATTCATTCCCTCACGACTTTGGACTCGACACTGCGACAACTGAACCGCACTGGCGGCCTGTTGAGCCATTCCAGCAAAGCCCGTACTGACGCGCACGATTGAGTCCTGAATGTCCATCGCTGTTTGCTGGAGCTGTCCGGAAAGTATTTGAAGGACACGGACTCCTGCAGCCAATTCCACGTCACCGGGGATGGCAGCGTTCATCTCGGGCCCCTGCAGCGACTTCCGAAGGTGCGTATCCGAGCCTTGCCCGGGAGCTGCCCCAGGAGAAGAAATGCGGTTGGCCAGGCGGTGAAGCAAACCGGCCAGTAAGTGACGAGCATGAAACATTGGATGACTGTTCAGAAGAGTGTGAACGGGGATCTGGAGTTCTTGAACGGATTTCTGCAGACACCATTGAAAGTGGCGGCCTGGCTGTCTGTTGGTTTAATCAGTCGCAGGGCGCTAGTGCTTTGTCAAGAATTGAATTTCGGGTAGTGGACCTTGCTAAAGGTCCTGCAGCTAAGGGATCTTTAGCAAGATCCACTACCTCCAACCCGAATTCCTTTTCTTGACGGAGCAGTAGCCCCGGTTTTCTCCGACGAAATGCGTAGAATCTCAACCGGGGCTAGCACCCTTCGGCTGATGAATCGACTAAATCAACAGACTGCCAGGGGCCGATCGTCAGCTGGTTGAACTAACGGCGGCCAATGAGGATTGAATCTGAGCATTCTTCGCAACGCCAGCCTTCAAGAGTTCGTTGGTGATGCGATCCAGAGGAAGGATGGTCGCGGCTGCATTCATGGCAATCGCCTCTTTGGGCATTCCAAAGACGACACAGGACGCTTCGTTCTGAGCGATCGTAAACGCACCAGAGTTTCGCATCGCCAGAAGTCCCTCCGCACCATCGCGGCCCATGCCCGTCAGAATCGCTCCGACAGCGTTTGTGCCCAGGTATCTTGCGCACGATCGAAACAGAACGTCGACGGATGGACGGAAGCCCGAGACCTTTTCGCCTTCGACGATTCGGACCGAGTAGATGGCTCCACTCCGCAAAACTTCCAGATGTCGATCTCCCTGAGCAATCAACGCATGGCCAGGCAGAATACGATCGCCGTCTTCGGCTTCTTTAACGCGAATGCGGCACGATCGGTCAAGCCGTTCGGCATACGACTTTGTGTATCCGGGAGGCATGTGAATGACAGCGACGACACCCGGAGCGTCCGGCGGAAGTTTCGTCAGGATTTCTGCCAGAGCCTCCGTTCCTCCGGTGGATGTGCCAATCGCGAGCACCTTGTGAGTACTTGTAATCAAGGCGTCGGAAGACAACGGGGCCTTCGCCACGGGGGCGTGACTCTGAGTCGAAGCGGGACGAAGCCGGACTCGGGCCGATGCAGCTCCTCGCACCTTGCGAATAAGTTCAGCACTGAGATCGGCCATGTTGTTCGCGACGTCAAGTTTTGGCTTGGTTACGAAGTCGAATGCACCGATTTCCAGAGCGCGAAATGTCGTTTCGCATCCTCGTTCTGTCAGAGAGGAAACCATCACGACCGGCATCGGGCGGCTGGCCATCAGCTTTTCCAGAAACGTCAGCCCGTCCATGCGCGGCATTTCAACGTCCAGCGTCAGCACATCCGGATTCAGCTTCATGATCTTGTCACGGGCCACGTACGGATCAGCCGCCGTGCCCACAACATCGATCGCCGGGTCAGACGAAAGGATTTCAGTCAGCAACTGGCGCATGAGTGCTGAATCATCGATAATCAGGACTTTGATTTTTTCCACGGGGATCCCTCATCACGTGAATTAGTTGGTTTCGATCATCTCAGAACAGGACGACGCTGGATTCATCCGCGGCAGATGAGCGAGTTCGTCGTTTCATATGCAGGACTTCCTGCTCGAAGTTCTCTTCAATCTTCTGCACGGGACGCACGAAGGCCTGACCGGTATGTGTCAGGAATTGAATTTGGCGTCCCGTTAATCCGCCAAGATCCTTTGCGATGACCGGAATTCGGTCCTTCTCCAGAAATCCCAGAGCAAATTGGATGTTCTGTTCGCCAATTGTCATCCCGGGATTATCGGTGATTCGTTTACCCAGCACGTCTCCGCCGCCAAAAATCTTGGCCGTCAGACGTCGTCGGTCGCCCCCCAGTTTCATGATTTCGTTGATCAGCAATTCCATCGCATGAACGCCATAGGTTGCGCATTGGACATCTGCAGTGTGGTTGCAGGGAAGCATGAAGTGATTCATGCCACCGATGCGGGCTTTGGGGTCGTACAAGCAGACCGCAATGCAGGATCCAACCAATGTCGTGACTTTGAGCGGTTCATCACTGGCTTTCACTTCACCAACGATAATCGCATGGGTAGGTAGTTTGATATTGTTGCCAGGAGATGGCTCAGGTCCGGCAGCGACAATCGAAGCAGCGGGTTTCATTCCCTGGTCGGCTCGACGGCGATGCGATGGAGTAAACTTCGACTCTGGCTTACCGGGCGTGGATTCCTGCTCCGGTAACGCTTCGGCTCCTGGGGCAGCCTTTTGACCCTTCTTCGCAGCCGCCCCAACTCCAGGATTAAGTCGGTAGATTGTCGTCCCCAGCGACGTATAGATCTGATCCAGCCGCAGAATGGATTCACTGTGTCCGATAAACAGGTGGCCTCTTGGAACCAGTTGGTCTGCAAAACGACTCAGCAAACGATCCTGTGTGGCTTCATCAAAATAGATCATCACGTTGCGACAAAAGATGATGTCGAAATACGTGTTGATCGGCCACTGCGGCTCGATGAAATTGATTCGTCGGAAAGTGATCAGCTCCTGGAGTTCAGGGCGGACCTGAACAGGAGCTTCAGGATCTTTCGAGGGCTTCAGAAAGTGCCGCTTAAGGATGTCTCGTGGAACGTCGGAAACTCGATCGGCCGCATAAACACCTTTCTGGGCATGCTTGAGCACATCTGTGTCCACGTCGGACGCGAGGATACGAATATCCCAGCCATGAAATGACGTGGGGCCAAAATGATCAAGCACCGTCATGGCCAGCGTATAAGGTTCTTCACCCGTCGAACACGCCGCGCTCCAGATTCGAATTTTGCGTTCACCGGTCTCCCTGGCTTTCTGCTCCAGCATGGGGAAAACGGTGGATTTCAAATAGTCGAAATGATGTTGTTCACGAAAGAAATCCGTCTTGTTGGTCGTGAGAGCATTAATCATCTTCAAACGCTCTTCACCATTTCGATCGTCCTCATTCAGGTATTTATAATACTGAGTGAAGGACGTCAGATTGTGATTACGCAGACGCTTTGTCAGCCGCGACTCGACCAGCTGCTGTTTGCCGCTGCCAAGCGCGATGCCGGCTTCTTTGTAGATCATCTCACGAAAGAGGCTGAACTCTTTCTCGGTGAGCGAAATTGTGGCGTTATCCGACATGATGAATCGGGATCCGGGGAACGAGGTTTAAAGTATTCGATTGCGTTGCAGAACGCTGGCGGAGGATGCGCAGAAGTGAGTGCTGGAGCGACAGTCGTTTAACCCGTGGCCGACAGGCCACGCCCCTGATAACCTGGCCTTTCGGCCACGGGTTAAACTGGGGACCACATTGTCGCACACAGCGGAACGGACGTTTCAGGCTCAATGCCATCAGGCGGCCATCGTGTTACCCAGCAGGCGATCGATATCCAGCAAGGTGATCAGGTTGTCGCTGGACTTCGCCATGCCGGTGATGAAACTCGTATCAACGCCACCGCCCAGTTCCGGCAGCTGTTCCAGTTCGGAGTCTCCCACGTTCAGCACGTCAGACACGGCATCGACAACCAGCCCCATCACCTTCGCGCCAACGGTCACGATAATGATAACGGTGAACTGATTGTAGGTGGCCGCGGGCATGCTGAATCGATGACGCAGGTCCACGACGGGCACGACGGTTCCTCGAAGATTCATCACACCCTTAATGTACGGCGGCACGTTTGGAATCTGCGTCAGATGTGCGAGGCCCTTGATCTCCTGAACCCGCAGAATATCGATGCCGAACTGTTCTTCAGCCAGTTGAAAGGTCAGATACTGATTACCGCCCTCAGCGATATCGTTGAGGACAGTCGCCGTTTGCTTGGTTGATGACATAAGAACCTCCAGGATTACAATGCGGCCCAGCGCGAGCCGCAGAATTTGTTCTTTGAGACAGAATGCAGAGAAATTGAAGACTCGGAACTTCAGCGAGAGCCGGATAGCCACAGAGCACTCGTGCTCTGTGGCCCGTTGTCATCCGAAGCCGTTAGAATTCGACATAACCTGCATTGGTGGCCACCATCTGGTTCAACTTGTTAGTGACCTTTTCGATGTCCGTTTCTACTGGACGAGCTTTCAATGGTTTCGTCCCGTCACCACGACGCGCCGCGGAGGCTGATCCGCCAGCATTCTGCTTCTCCAGACGGAACTTGCCGACGAGATCTCGGAGCTCCGAAGAATGTCCGAGCAGTGACTCCGCCGTGCCAGCCATTTCTTCGGTCTGAGAGGCGTTGTTCTGAGTGACTCGATCCATCTGCGAAACAGCCTTGTTCACCTGTTCAATGCCAGTCAGCTGTTCTTTCGAAGCCGCAGCGATCTCGGCAACGATGTCCGTTACTCGTTTCACCGATCCCACGATCTCTTCCAGCGTCTTCCCTGACTGATTGACCAGAGCCGTTCCGTTCTCGACCTTGCGGACGGAGTCCTGAATCAGCGACTTGATCTCTTTCGCTGCAAGGGCACTTCGCTGTGACAGATTGCGAACTTCGGCCGCGACCACCGCGAAGCCTCGTCCCTGTTCCCCAGCTCTCGCCGCCTCAACAGCAGCATTCAGAGCCAGCAGATTGGTCTGGAACGCGATCTCGTCAATCGTTGTGATGATGTCTGCAATCTTTGTCGACGACTGATTGATCTCACCCATCGCCTTGATCGCATCGGTCAACACAGCACCACCCTTTTCGGCGACGTCGCGTGAACCGTTCGCCAGCTGACGTGCCTGCTGAGCGTTGTCCGTATTCTGTTTCACCGTCGATGTGATCTGTTCAAGACTCGAAGCCGTTTCTTCAAGGCTGGACGCCTGATGCTGAGCACCCTTGGAGATTTCGTTTGACGCAGACGTCATCTGCGATGCCGCAGAAGCCACCGTATCGGAGACACTCTGAACCGACAGCAGAGCTGTCCGAATCGAAGCGACTGCGATATCCAGTGCTCGTGCGACCTGACCGACAGCATCGTCTCCCAGATCCGGCACAGTCAAATCGAAATTGCCATCGGCAACCGCGTTGACGACTTCCAGAACCTGAGCCACCTTGGCCTTCATTTCTTCCGCAGCACGAGCATCCAGTCGATGACGTTCCGCGATGTCGGACTCCAGTTTCATCTGACGCTGTTTCGCTTCGGTGATATCCGCAGCGTATTTGACGATCTTCTGCAGCTTGCCGTTGACGTCGTAAATAGGATTGTAGGACGCCTGAATCCACACTTCGCGTCCAGCCTTGCCGATTCTTCGATGTGTGGACGCCTGATACTGACCTGCTTTCAGGTTGCTCCAGAACTGTCGATACTCACTGCTTGAGACTGTCTCGGAGTCCACAAACATCGAATGATGCTTGCCGATCACTTCTTCTTTTGAGTAGCCCACGGCGTTCAGGAAGTTATCGTTGACTTTCTGGATGTTGCCATTCAGATCAAACTCGATCACAGCCTGAGCCTTATCGATGGCTGACAGCTGACCTTCGTAGTCCGCATTGCGAAGTTTCGAGACCGTAATGTCAGTGGCATACTTGACCACTTTAAACGGTTTGCCATTGCCATCAACGATCGGGTTGTACGACGCCTGAATCCAGACTTCTCGCCCGCCCTTTGCGATACGCTTGTATTCGCCCGCTTCATACTTCCCGTCGTTCAGATTCGCCCAGAACTGACGATACTCTGAACTTGTGGCGGCTTCCGGAGATACAAACAAGCTGTGATGCTTGCCACGAATCTCATCCATTGTGTAACCGAGTGCCTTCAGGAAATTCTCGTTGGCGTGCATCACGGTTCCGTCCATCTGAAGCTCGATGACGGCCTGTGACTTGTTGATCGCGGCCAGTTGTCCTGTACTGTCTCGCAGAGCGGTCACATCGCTCCATTCTAAAGAGAAGCCCGTCGGTTTGCCGGACAGATCCATCACGGGTGTGACGTGCAGCTGAATCTTGGCGTTTCCAACGGTGATATCCGTCTTCAGAGGCAGATTGCGAGGATCCGACAGCAACTTCCGCTGATGCGATGGAACCTTGTGAAACTTGTCGATGCAGGTGCCAATGATCTTCGAGGGATCAAAATCCGGCCACAGTTTGCGGAAGCTGTCTGCATGGTGAGCAAAGAGATCCATCGTGCCTTTGTTGACGTACTGCACGATGAAATTCATATCGACGACCATGATCGCACTGGCGACGCGATTCAGCAGTTCCTTCTGTGTCTCCTTGCTTTCTGCGTTCTCCCTATTCAGCTCGACCAGCTTGCTCAGCATTGAGTTCAGAGCCACTTTGCCGCGATTCAGATCACCAGGGGCATCGTCGGTCAGCACTTTCGAATAGTCCTGCTTTGCTGCGGCTTCCATCGAACGAATCATTTGCGAAATCGAACCATCCAAAGCCTTCGATGCTTCGCTCAGCTCAGCGCCCATCAGATCGATTTCATCACCGCCATGAACTTCGAGTCGCTGAGAGAAGTCGCCCGCGGCCAGTGCTTTTGCCAGCTGCCGAGTTGCTGCAAGTCGTCGAGTGGCATTGCGACTGGTAATCCAGATCACGCCGCCGATCGTTCCACAAACGAAGATTGCCAGAATGTTGGTCCACCACGCAGAAGCGTTTAATGTCGATTGTGCGGAAGCTTCCAGAGTTCTGTTGTATTCTTCTGCTAACTTGACGACTTTGCCGATGGCGTTGTAGTGCTCTTCGTACTTCTTCTTGAGCTCGCCTCCAACGACGGTACGAGCCTCCTCAAACTTCTTCTCACGGACCATCGGAACCAGCTTCTGATCAGCGATTTTGTAACACTCTTCTGCAGTGGTGCGAGCGTCACCCAGCAGCGATTCTCGAAGCGTGCCTTCTGGCAAAACCTTAGACCAGTGGTCCATGCGATCGTTGAAGGCCACCTTATGAGTTTCCAGAACCTTGATCAGACGATCGGCTTCCGTCGTATCTTCCGCATCGGCCAGTGCGTGAGACGTGAGGTACGTCTCAATAATGTAGGCGGGCGGTGGCAGAATGTCGGCGACCAGATCTTTGCCCGAGGCAATCTGGGAATAAAGTGGCCCAAGAACGCGAACTTCATTCAGAGTCTTTCGATTGAACAATGAGTTCACGAAGATCAAGGTCAAAAGAAAGGCCGTGAGTAATGACAGCTTTGTTCGAATGCTGAAGTTGCGAATCACGTTCATGGATGACACCTCTTAATGTCAGTGGCGAAGGGTTGGGGCAGGAGTGAAAACACGAAGTCCGGGTGTGGAGCCGCGATGCATGCGTCGCACAGACGCGGAAGAACTATGTCAAAGAATCAGGCCAAAGCCAGATCCGCAGCATGAGCAGAAGGCACAGCTGATGAGCCGTGCTTTGAGGCCAGAGCACTGATCCCGTTGATGTCCAGAATCAGAGCCACTCGACCATCACCCAGAATCGTGGCCCCGGCCACGCCGGGAACTTTCTGGAAGTTGGCTTCCAGATTCTTGATGACGACCTGTTGCTGACCGAGCAGTTCATCGACGGCCAGCGAGTATTTGCGTCCCTGGTCTTCCACAATCACGAGCAGATTGCTCTCTGTGTGATCATGGCTTTGACGCAGATTCAGAATGCGATCAAGTCGCAGCAAAGGCACAATCTCACCACGGAGCGTGATGACTTCGCCTTTGGAAAGCACCGACTTGATATCTCGATCTTTCTGATTGATCGATTCCACGACGGACAGCAAAGGTATGACGTAGCTGTCGTTGGCGACTCGAACCAGCAGCCCATCCAGAATCGCGAGCGTCAGAGGCAGACGGACAATCATCCGACAGCCCTTGCCCTTTTGGGAGCGAATAGAAATGCTGCCCTGCAGAGCTTCGACGTTCCGACGAACCACATCCATTCCAACGCCGCGACCGGAGACATCCGTCACCTGTTCGGCCGTTGAGAAACCTGCGGAGAATATCAGACCGTAGATGTCTTCATCCGACAAATTGTCATGCTCAGAAACGATCCCGCGTTCAATCGCCTTGCGAAGAATGCGGTCTCGATCGAGCCCTTTGCCGTCGTCCTGAATCTCGATGATAAAATTGCCGCCCTGATGATAGGCCTTCAGGCAGATCGTTCCTTCCGGCGATTTTCCAGCAGCAATTCGTTCTTCCGGCAGTTCAATCCCGTGATCCACAGAATTGCGAACCATATGAAGCAACGGATCACCAATCTGATCGATCACCGTTTTGTCGAGTTCTGTGTCTTCGCCTTCGGTCTCCAGATGAATCTGCTTGCCAAGCCGATGGCTGAGATCTCGTACGATACGAGTCATCTTCTGGAACGATGCGGCAATCGGCACCATTCGCAGAGACAGGCTCATCTCCTGCAGGTCGCGAACAATCTTGCCCAGCTGAACCAGTGCGGCTGATTCCATATCAGGATGGAACCTGGACCAGTCCTGCTCAACCATCGACGTACCAATGACCAGTTCGCCGATCTGATTGATCATCTTGTCCAGCCGATCGCGGTCCACACGTACAGTTTCGCTTGATGTTGAA
>JBILXT010000648.1:0-3052 GCA_044378235.1 Planctomycetaceae bacterium | reverse complement strand
ATCGCAACGCGATCAGTGCGTGGCAGTATTCGATGTCGGAACAAGCGGACATTCTGTTCTACGGGTGTAATCTGGCAGGTTCGGAAGACGGACAGCGACTCCTGCAGGAAATGAGTATCCTGACTGATAGTGATGTCGCCGCCAGCGAAGATTCAACCGGCGGTATCAAACGAAATGCTGATTGGGACCTCGAGCATCAGATCGGCACGATCACGACTGATGTCGCATTCTCGAACGAGTTCCAGGCAGACGCGGACTTCATTCTGGCGACGTATACGGTTACGAACACCAATGACAGCGGTGCCGGGTCGCTGCGTCAGGCGATTCTGGACGCCAATGCCAATGCCGGTGCAGACACGATCAGTTTCAGTCTGGGATCTACCGGACAAACGATTTCGCTTACGAATGCATTACCAACCATTACAGAGCAGATCACACTCGATGGCTGGACACAGTCAGGCTATGCCGGAGTCCCGACTGTCATCATTGATGGGAACGGTCTGATTGGTGATGGACTTGTCCTGACATTAAACGCCGACAACAGCATCATTCGCGGCCTGGTCATTCGTGACTTCACCGGCGACGGAATCCAGATCGACTCCGGCTCAACAGGTAACACCATTGCTGGCAACTATATTGGCAGCTTTGGTGTCGGTGGCACTGACCTTGGTGCAACCGAGCGCAATACGGCGTTGGGGATTAATCTTCTTGGCAGTAACAATACGATCGGGGGAACGACGGCGGCCAGTCGCAACGTCATCGGCGGCAATCAGTCTCACGGAATTCGCATCACGGGTGCTGGGGCGTCCAGCAACGTCGTTCTTGGAAACTACATCGGAACAGATGCGACCGGCCTCGTGGATGTTGGCAACTTGCTGAACGGGATCTACATCGATTCCGGCGCCACGAACAACACGATTGGCGGACTGACGGCGTCATCCAGAAACGTGATCTCCGGGAACGACAACGCGGGGATTGCCGTTGACAATGTCGGAACCACGGGCAACCTGATCGTTGGCAACTACATCGGCATCGGAGCTGATGGCACGACGGCTCGCGGGAATACTCACAACGGAATCAACTTCAACACGGCCGGAGCGAATACGGTCGGGTCCGTAGACACCAATGGCCGGAACGTGATCGGCTCGAACGCGATTCATGGCATCGGAGTCGATAGCTCCACCGGCGTGACGATCCTCGGCAACTTTATTGGACTCGATGCTTCGGGAGTGTTGGCTCGAGGAAACTCCGGCGACGGCGTTCGAGTTCTGGGGACGTCCTCAGGAACAACCATTGGAGGAACAGCCGCCGGTGCTGGCAACGCGATCGCAAATAGTGCCGGAGATGGCGTTCTGGTCTCGTCGTCTTCATCCACGGCCGCCGCGATCCTTGGCAATTCCATCTATTCGAATACCGAACAGGGGATTGATCTCGGTGCTGACGACGGGCTGACATTCAACGACATTTCAGACTCGGACACTGGCTCAAATAATCTGGTCAACTACCCGGTCCTGAAGACGGCGACAAGCTCCGGAGGAAACACAACGATCACCGGAAAAGTGACCGGAGTTGCCAGCACGACGTTTCGAGTCGAGTTCTTCATGAACTCTTACGGCACTCAGGAAACCACTCGCTACGGGGAAGCGAGAGTTTATCTTGGCACCGTGAATGTCACCACGGATTCGACCGGCCATGGGGCATTCTCTGCAGTTCTCAGCGGTGTAACTCTGGAGACCGGAGCCACCGTCACAGCCACAGCGACTCAGCTCAGTGCGGGAACTCCAATTGCGACTTCAGAATTCGCGGGAAACATTCTTGCGAATCAAAGCAATCTGATGATCACCGGGTCATACACAGGAAATGGAACAGACAATCGCACAATCAGCGGGCTGGGTTTCCGACCTGAAGCGATTTTGATTCTCCCGGATCTCGCGGAACAGGGCGTCATCCGGACGTCACTTATGGCCGGCGATGCCTCGAAGCGACTGGCCTCCGCAGTCGCGCTGGAAGCGAATCTGATTAAGTCATTGACCAGCGATGGATTCACGATCGGAACAGACAATTCTGTCAACCAGAGCACAAGAACCTATCATTGGATTGCCTTCGGGGCCGGAGCTGACCTCGACGTCGGAGCCTATACCGGGACCGGGGGTGCTCGAAGTGTCTCTGGAGCCGGCTTCAGTCCGGAAATGGCATGGATTATCAGCGGCGGCGCGTCCTCAATGAGATGGGAACATTCTCTGAGTACGGACACCTATGACTTTGCCACAGGAAACTATGGGACTGCCGGAATCACAGGTTTGACGGCTGATGGATTCAGTGTTGACGGCAATGCGTCGGTCAACCAAAGCGCAACGGCGATGTACTACATCGCGTGGAATCAAAACGCGTCATACTTTACGCTGGGTTCCTACACCGGCAATGGAGCGGACAACCGCAATATTACCGGCATCGGTTTCGAGCCGGAGCTGGTCTTTACACGGCAACTGGGTGGCTCCAACTACCTCGACTATAAGCCCGAATCAACAGGCTATAATGTTGACCGCGCAGTCTTTGGAGACGGATGGGTTGGAGCTCCAAACTATATCCAGGCTCTCCAGACTGACGGCTTTCAGGTCGGCACCAATAACGAGGTGAACCAGAACGGCACAAGCTACTCGTACTTCGCATTCAAACAGAACGACGCACCGCTTATTGTGGACACCACGAGCGACACGTCCGACGGCACAACAACAAGTATCAACGCACTTCGCGCCGGGAAAGGAGCCGACGGCAAAATCAGCCTCCGCGAAGCGATCGCAGCCACGAACGCCACACGAAATGTCAATGGAATCGTCGATGAAGTGCAGTTTGCGATTCCGGGCAGCGGCGTACAGACGATTACCGTCGGGTTGACCGCACTGCCGACGATTACCGACGGCTTAAAACTGGATGCGTGGTCGCAGCCCGGCTACACATCGTCACCACTGATCGAACTCAATGGTGGAAACACCGGCACCACGAAAGACGGGCTGTCGCTGCAGTCAGGCAGCGCTGGCAGCACCATTCGTGG
>JBILXT010000647.1:0-3054 GCA_044378235.1 Planctomycetaceae bacterium | reverse complement strand
TTTCATGCATTCGGTTTCCGAAGCACTGAGCATCATTCTTCAGAATGTTCAGCAGAGAACCGCCGAGCCCGTCGCTTTGCGAAACAGTTTGTCTCGAGTTCTTGCGGAAACACTGTTCGTCCCGCACGATTCTCCGCTGTTCGACAAGTCGCTGATGGATGGATTTGCGGTGTGTGTCCCGACAACCGAAGCGTCGGCTGGTCACTCTGAGGCCCAGTCCGTTACGTTCAAGGTTGCCGAGGTTGTGACGGCCGGCAATCTGCCGACGGTGACGTTGTCGGAGGGTGTCGCAGCGAGAATCATGACAGGAGCCCCGCTGCCGGATGGCTGCAACTGTGTTGTGCCGATTGAGCAAACTCAGTTTAATGAGGCGAATCCAACCACAGTCACCATTCCTCAATCCGCGCTGCGACAGGAATCCTGCCTCATTCGCCGTGGAACGTCTGCGGCAGCCGGATCTGTTCTGCTGCAAAAGGGAACTCGCCTTCAACCACAGCAACTGGCCGCGCTGGCGGAGTTCGGATTCAACAGGATCACAGTTGAACGCCGTCCAACGGTCGCTGTGCTGGCGACCGGCGATGAATTGACGTCGATCGACGAACCGCTGATGCCGGGACAAATTCGCAATTCCAATGAGCCCATGCTGATCGCTCAGATTGAAGCGTGTGATGCCATACCCGTGGCGTTGGGAATTGCTCGCGACGAAGAGCAGCAATTGCGAACTGGAATTCTGCAGGGACTGCGGAATGATTTTCTTCTGCTGACAGGAGGAGTCTCAGCCGGGATCCTCGACCTGGTGCCTCAACAGCTGAAACTGGCCGGAGTCACACCGATCCTGCACGGTGTCCACATGAAGCCAGGTAAGCCGCTATGGTTCGGGGTCTTCGAACAGAACTCTCATCGCTGCCTTGTCTTTGGCCTGCCCGGAAATCCAGTCAGCAGCCTCGCCTGTTTTGAACTCTTCGTGCGACCAGCACTGCAGACATTCTCAGGGCTTGCCGCGGGGGCACCACTGGTCGCAACGATGGAAGAATCGGCTCAGGTGTTCGGGAATCGCCCCGTCTATCATCCCGCACGGATTCAGATTCAGAACGGCCGATTGACTGTGCGGCGAGTTCCGTGGAGTGGTTCATCGGACCTGAAAGCGACGGTCGATGCCAACGGGATGGCTCTGTTCCTTCCTGAACACGGACTTTACAGTCCCGGGGAAATGGTCGAAATCTGGTTGTGGGGCGATCAGCGCCTGCTGTGATACCATGGAACGGTAGGTCTGGCTTCAGCCGGACAACCTAAACCCCGATGATTTCAGGTTGGGGATTTAATCGTTTACCGCCCAGCCGCAGGCGCTGGCTGTGTACAAAAGCGGGCGCCTGCGGCTGGGGGGTAAACGAAAATTGCCAATACCGCGAATTCCCCAGGACACGCCCGAGCACACGGCTTTCTGAGGCAGGTCGGCAAATGTTTGGGCAACTGCGCCCGATTCGCTTGTCATTCGGAGCAAAACGCGAAGAATCTGGCCTGCCTGATCTCCGCAGGAGATGAACATCCGCTACCTGAGGGAGCTCTGCAACTCCTGCGATCAGAAGAGTCGACAGGCCCAGTCGGTATAAGGGCGTTGCCCTTGTTAGAACTTGTTTTTTAGTCCGTCTTGACCCTCGAAGGGTCTGGATTGGCCTGATGACTGTGGTTTTCTGCGGTCATTGGCCGCGTTGGCAGGAACTCTGCATGACGAGTCCGGTATCTGGCAATCAGAATGATCCCGAGCGGGATCAGATGATTGACACCTACTACCGCGAGCATTCTCGCGAGTTGTGGGCTTTATTTTATTCCATGTGCAGTGATGCAGAACGTGCGTATGACGCCGTTCAGGAAGCATTTCTGCGCTACTACGACTATCACGGGGAGCCCGTTCGCGATTTGCGAGCATGGCTGCTTCGAGTTGGTCAAAACTGGTTGCGGGATGTTGCTCGTAAGAAAAGTAACTCCTGTGGCCTATTGCCTGGCCTGGATGATTTTGCTGGTCATCGTGAGTCTGCAGAAGACATTCTCAGACTGACGGAGCGACAGGGGCAAATTCGAAAAGCCATGCAGGAATTGAATGAAGACGACCGGAAAGTTCTGGTCATGAAATACTCGATGGACTGGTCCGCAGCTCAAATGGCAACCGTTATGGATTGCAGTGCAGCGGCAATCGACATGAGGCTTTCGAGGGCACGACGCCGTCTGGCCGAGGTACTGACTGAACAGGGGTTTGAATATGAATGATTCATCCAACAAGCGATCCAGCGGCAACATTCCGTCCGAAGAGCAGATGGACGGACTGCTGAAGGACTTCTTCAAACTGGAAACCCCATCAGGCCTGAACCGCCCGTTCCGCCGACCCGTTGTCAGCCGTCAGGAGAGCACCACGGCATCATTGGTGACGCTGTCAACCTCCGAGCCCACTGCAACTCCTCGCAGCCATAAAATGGTGGTCGCCAGTGCGATCGCAGTTTTAGCGATGTCATTGATTGTTGCGATGAAGGTTCAGACACCATCAACGCCTGGCGGAAACACGGCATCCACGACTCCAGTCGTGCAGCCAGCCGAACCCGCAGAAAAACTGATGTTGGTCTCTCCAGGTGGAGATTTGAAGGCCTCAAACGTGGTTGGTGAAGACGGCGTGACTCTTGAAGAAACAGATACGATCGAGGTCAAGTCGCAGAAGTAGCCGGGACAGGAAACAGGATCACTCAGGCGAGCGGCCGGTGTGAACCGGCCGGTACCTTCGATTCATCTGCATGTCACACGCTAAGGTCCGTTATCGACGCCCCAGCCTTAGTTTTCAGTTTTCTCGTCCTTTGCATCTGCTGCCGGTGCAGTGATTGAACTCAGCACTTCCTGGATTTGTGTGAGCTGTTTGAAGGCGGCTTCCGCTTTGACGAGGGCTGCCTCAGACTTTCGGAGCTCGCTTATCGGAACAGCACCTTTTTCAGAGAGCTGCCGATGCCTGTCCAGATCCGACCTGGCATTTTCCAGTGGAGACTTTCCCAAATCCAAAGCACTGGTGACAAA
>JBILXT010000242.1:0-10863 GCA_044378235.1 Planctomycetaceae bacterium | reverse complement strand
GAAGAGTTCGCTGCTGAACGAGATTAGTCGTTTCGCAGACGAATACCAACTTCGCCAAGCTTCTGGCGGATTTCGTTAAGCGAGGTTACGCCGAAATTGCGGCTGGCCAGCAGTTCGTCCGGAGTTCGTGAAACCAGCTGACCAATCGTCTGAATGTTCAGACGGCTCATGCACTTGCGTGAACGGACCGACAGGTTCAGATCCACAACCAGCTTGTTCATCATGGCCTGCTCTTCTGGCGAGAGGCTCTGATCAACAACATGATCGCGTGAATGAATCTTGTGCAGGTGCTGACCAATTCGCAAGCCGTGAGCAGCCAGCAGTTCGCGAATTTCCATCAGCGATGTTTCGCCGAAATTCTTGCCCGCCAACAGTTCCTGCTCGCTGACTTCCGTCAGGTCGCCCAGCGAATTGATATTCATCGCCTGCAGGCAGTTGCGACTTCGAACCGACAGTTCGAAATCCGTGACAGGACGGCCCAGCAGGTGCTTCATGCGAGCTTCCTGACGTGCCTGATCTTCGTCGTAGTACATGCCCTGAGTCGCGTCGATGTCCTTCAGATACAACGCTGCAAACTCGTTGTTCGGATCGTACTCACGGACACGACGGAAGCAGAATGCTGCGGCCTGATAGTTTTCTTTGTCTTCGTACAGCAGACCCAGATTCAGCATCGCTCCGGTGAAGAACGGAGGACGTGACAGAGATCGCTCGTACAGTCGAATCGCCTCATCGTCGTTGCCACGCAGACAGTTTTCAGCCGCCAGCCAGAACAGAGCGCGGGAGTGATGAGGATCCATGTCCACAGCACGCTCGAAATATTCAACAGCTGTCAGTGAGTCACCACGATCGGCCCAGATGCATCCCATCTGGAAGGAGTATTCAGCACGGCTGGCTGCAGAGGCCGCCACGCTTCGCAGAAGCTTTTCGGCGTCATCAATCTTCCCCGAGGCACGAATCGCACCGGCTCGACGAAGAGCACATCCGACGGGATCGTAACCGGCCTTGCCAGCCTGTTCGAACCGGTCAGCAGCTTCGGCAGGGCGATGCAACGAGGTCAGGCACTGTCCATGAATGAACATAGCGACGCCATCACGAGTCACACCGGCCAGAATCTTGTCGGCCTGAGTTTGTCGAGCCAGGAGGTAAGCCCCCACGCCAGCTCGCGCCAAAAGACCTTCTGACTTCTCGCCCGCTTCAACTCGGCGAGTCAATTCGCCGACGCCTTGTCGCACTTCCGTCAATTGTGATCCACTGACTGCATTCTCCAGCATCGAAAGGTCGCTTGCTGAAAGTGGACCTTCAGATTCGAGGAGTTCTTTGATGTTGACCATAATCGCTTGAGGCACTTCTCTGGTTTCCTGTCAGATCGAAAAACATGTGGACACGCTGAATCGTGCCGGCAAAACACCTTTGCCAAACCCACTACGGAAAATGCACATCACTGGATGTAAGATGCACCAGCAGCAACCGGAGCAGCAAATGCCACACCGTCGCAGGATTTTCGAAACCGAAGAGTTTAGCAGGCTTTCTGTGTTGACACAAACCAGACTCGGATTTTCCACAGTGCTGGTGCGTTTCCGGGAACAGAATTCCACCTTCTCAGCTCTGACAGTGGTCACTTTGTGCCGAAAAAATCGATCAGCAGGTCAAGTTGAGTCAGGTTTGATCCCTGATATCGTCCAGTCGGGACGACGTCTTTTAACGCATTTCAGACTCGCGCTGGCGCCTTGCAGTATCGAAATTTGCTGGAGTTCCAGGTTCCGTCTGAGGCTTTTCCACGTCTTCAAGCGGGCCACAGAATTCCAAAAACGGCTCCCGTGATGACTCCAAAGCACAGACCATCGACAATATCCATCAGTGCTCCCCGGAGATTGGATCCAAACCAGATCGCATTGGGGATACCTCCAAAAGCGTAGGCCAAAATTCCGGCTGTTCCCGTGACCTGAAAGACCTGCAGAAACTCGGCCCCTGGATTCAACGCAAGTGTGCCAAGATATCCCACGAAGAGGCTTGTCACGAGACTGAAGGTCATCATCTGAAGCAGATGTCGCCCCAGACTCGGTTGTCGCGTGCGAATGTTAATTGTGCCCCAGGGACCGGAGTTCATGCGTTGCTGGCGCAATTCTTCGTGTTCCGTCGTCAGTTTCTTTCGCCGTCCGGGAAACACGTGCATCCCAGGTCCAACTCCGGATTTCTGCAATTGCTCAACAGTCACTTCTTCTTCCGGGAGATCTTTCCAGTCGCAATGGTGGTGACCGAAAACTTCCCTCGCAAAAACACAGGCGAGAAGCACGGCGACAGCCGACGCAACGATGGGAATCCAAAGCCCGGCAAGTTCGTTCATGCAGTACCCTTCAATTCGAAACCGTTCCTCTGTGAGTCCCATTGTCGGTTGCAATGGGTCCTATCGCTCCGTCACTCCATGCGGTTTCAATCACGGGACTGGCTCCCACGAATGCAGGAAATTCCGCCAGATCCGATAACCGCCCAAGGGACCTTCCGACATTAAAACGCGTTCTGGACATCGTGCTCTTTACCACCTGTCTCCATGTCAAACAAGCTGAATGCGGAATGCATCTTCCCCGGTGAAAGTTTGCCAGCTGAACGATTCCGAACACGACGCGGGAACCTGAACTCCCCAATGTCCCCTTCAGAAAAGCTCCGAACAGCAGGAAAAATTCGCGGATTCGGAAAAGCCGCGAAACCAGTTCAGGTTACGATTAGTTCAATGGTTGGGGGAAACCAGTGGGCTTTGAGGATTCCGGTGGCTATGGACCTGCGGGTCTGATTGACGCAACAAAAGATTTGTGTCTGATCCGTATCTGGAAACGCTCTCAGGGCTGACGCCCAGCCGCTCACCTGGTAAACTATCCCGCCACCGAAATCATCAATCGCTCCATCCGGAGATTCTCCCCGTGTCAATCGCCCATGTCGACAACTCCATCGCAGACGATGACGAACCAATGCGACCATCCTTTCCGGAAGATCACCGGCTGGTGGATGACGAAGATGATCCGGCCCCGGTGAAGAAGAAGGGCAAACGCCGCAGCACGACTCATCTGAAAGCCGTTCCGGATACTCTGGAATTGCGTGAGAAGGTCAAAGTCGCTGCCGAAGAGTATGCTCGGTCACTGGATCGCAGCCGCGCGTTTACTCGCAATGAGCTCGAGCATCACGGCCGAACATTGCTCGACCAGATGCAGTTGCCCGAAAAGTATCTGGGCTTTGCAATGGTGATGGTTGGCAACTTCTTCTGGAAGCAACAGTTCCTGGCGATTCCATTTAATCGACGCATGCTGTTGCTGCCTCACTGTCTGAAACATGCCGAAGGTTGCCCGGCCGAGTACACTCAGTTTGGTCTCGACTGCGAACGCTGTGGTGCTTGTTCAATCGCTGACTACAAAGTCCGTGCGGAGCAACTGGGTTATAAAGTTCTCGTCGCGGAAGGCTCCCCCGTCGTTCTGAAGATTATTGTCTCCGGTTATATCGACGGCATTCTGGGTGTGGCATGTTTGAACGTGCTGGAAAAGGCGATCGATAAAGTTCTGATCGCCGGCGTGCCTTCGTACGCGGTGCCGTTGCATTCCGGCGATTGCCTGAACACAACTTTGGATGAAGCCTGGGTCTGGGACGTATTGGACAAGTACGAGCCGCTGCCAGAAAAGCCAACGACCAGTTACGTGCCATTGATGCGAGCTTCCGCAAAGATCTTCGAAGAGGATTTCGAACGACTCTCTCCTCGAGTGCGAACAAAGGATGAGTCGCGCAAAAACTCACCGATTGCTTTTACGGAACAGATGTCATACGAGTGGTTGTCGAAGGGCGGCAAACGCTTTCGTCCGTTTATTACTTTGGCGGCCTGGCATGCGGCATCGGGAACCGGTGCGTTGACGACGGGCGATGCGACGCCGGTGATTCCGGACGCTGTCGCTCGCGTGGCCATGGCGATTGAAGCTTTCCACAAAGCTTCGCTGGTTCACGACGACATTCAGGACGATGACCAGTATCGCTATGGCAAGGAAACTCTGCATCGGCAACACGGTGCCGGGCAGGCGATTAATATCGGGGATCATCTGATCGGGCTGGGGTATCGCTTTATTCATGCCGCTCGTGAGCTCAGCCCCGAGATTGCGATTGATGTCCTCAACAGCATGTCGACCGCTCATATTCGGCTGTGCGACGGACAGGGCGCGGAGATGGCGTTTCAGAAGTCTCCCAACTGGAATCTGACGCCGCTCGATGCGCTGCAGATTTATTCGCTGAAGACATCCCCGGCTTTTGAGGCTGCTCTATACGCCGGGCTGCGAATGGCTAATCATCCGCTGGCCTCAACGGACCTGGTTCCTCAGTTCTGTCGCCATGTTGGGGTTGCGTTTCAGGTGCTAAACGATCTGAAAGACTGGCAGGGTGATACAGACAACAAACTGGTCGCCGGTCAGGATGCACTTGCTTTGCGACCAACTCTACTGCTTGCGTTGGCGTTGAAGGATTCCAACGAGCAGCAGCGAGCAGAATTGAAAGAGATTCTGTCTGAGACTCCCGGTCGGTCCACGAACCACAAGCGAGTAGACCGGTTGCGAGAAATCTTTAGAGCCTGCGATGTCTTCGAGAAGGCGGAAATGCTGGTTGAGCGTTCGCGGGAGAAAGCAGAGTCACTCGTCGCAGACATCGAAGACGATCAGATTCGTGATCTGCTGCATTTCTTTATCGAAACGGTGCTGGCCAAGGACCTGCCGCCAACTCCACTGGAAGAAAACCCGGGTGTTTTTGTTCAGCTGGATACGAACACGAATGGCAGCCGCAGCTTGTTGCCGATTATTGGTGGAACCGTCATGGCAGCCGCCACATGTTCAGCCACGGGTGTTCCGGGCTGAGATCTGAGTGCTGGTCAACAGAAGGTGACGTGGCGCTGACGAGAATCTCCTGCTGATTGATCTTCAACTCTTATGCGAACACTGATCAAAATCGTTATCGTTCTCGCCGTGCTCGGTGGGCTTGGATATTTGGGAGTCACCAAAGGCGGCCAGTGGCTGGCCGAACGCAGTAAGCCTCGGTTCCGGACCGCCAAACTGGAGACCGGGGATCTGCGGTTGACGGTAAATGCTTCGGGCGAAATCAAGCCGGTTTTGTCGGTCAAGATCGGGAGCTTCGTTTCTGGTCCGATCCTGAAGCTGCATGTCGACTTCAATGATGAGGTCGTCAAGGATCAGCTTCTTGCCGAGATTGATCCGCGAATTTATGACGCAGCTGTCGGACGCGATATGGCGGCCTTACTGACTCGAAAAGCAGACCTTGCTCGAGTGAAGGCGGAATTGCAGCGAGCGATCAATGATGAGAAGCGGTCTCTGGCCCTGAAGGCGGAGAACGCCGACTACATTGCTCAACAGGAACTCGATCAGTACCGATTTTCCCGTGAATCGCTTGAAGCACAGGTGTCGGTCGCCGAAGCCGGTATTCAGCAGGCTCAGGCAAACCTCGAAACTTCGCAGGCCAACGTTAATTACACAAAGATCACTTCGCCGGTGGATGGAATGGTCATTGATCGCAAGATCGATCCGGGCCAGACTTTGGCCGCATCGTTTCAAACGCCGGAGTTGTTTGTCATTGCTCCGGAGCTGAGAAAAAAAGTCCACATCTTCGCCTCAGTCGATGAAGCGGATATCGGCCTCATCAAGAAGGCCAAAGAATCGGGTCAACCGGTCTTCTTTACGGTCGACGCGTATCCGGGACAGATCTTTGACAAGGGATATATCGAGCAGATTCGATTGAGCTCCACGGTGACTCAGAGCGTCGTGACATATCCAGTCATTGTGGCCAGCGAGAACTCGGAATTGAAACTGCTGCCGGGGATGACGGCCCAGATTTCGTTTCAGGTGAGTGAACTGAAGGATGTGCTGAAGATTCCCAACGCCGCATTACGCTTTCCTCCGGAGAAGGCTCATGTCAGAGATCAGGATCAGAAATATCTGGAGTTGAGTTTCTCCACCGAAACCGAATCCAGCGACAAAGCCACTTCATCACAGGAGCCGCCTGTTGACGATGCGGCCAAAGCCGCCGTGGCTGCGACGAAACGCATTGTGTGGGTGCAGGAAACGGCTGAAGAAGCGGGCTTAAAGGGCCCGGCTGATCCTCAGAATCCTTATTCCGGAAAGCTGAAGGCTGTCGAGGTGACGATCGGTGACAGCGACTACCGCTTTACTCATGTTTTGAGCGGATCGCTCAAGGCGAGCGATGAAGTTGTCGTCGGTTTGAAACCAGCGGGGGCTCCATGAGCTTTATGCTGACAGTGGCTGTGGCGATTCGTGCTTTGCTGCGAAATAAGATGCGAGCCAGTCTGACCGTGCTTGGCATCGTCATTGGTATTTCAGCGGTCACAACGATGGTTTCAATTGGCAGCAGCGCCGGGCAGTTACTGCAGGATCAGATTCAGTCGATTGGCTCCAACTTTATTGTCGTGCAGCCAACCTTTGAAAAACGCCGCGGCGTACAAACGGGCAGCCTTCCAAGTCTCACCGATCAGGACGCGATCGCTATAGGCCGCGAATGTGAATCGGTACTTGCTTATTCTCCTCTTGTCTTCGGTGCTAAGCCAGTTGTGCGTGGCAACACGAACATGCAGCCCAAAGAGATGTGGGGTGTCGGCGTTGATTATCTGCGAGTTCGCACGTGGGATATCGATGCAGGCGGCTTCTTTACCGAACGTGATGAGCGAGCCGGTAACTGTGTCTGCGTCATCGGGCATACGATTGTCAGAGAACTCTTCCCGGCGGATAACCCGATTGGACAACAACTGCGGATTGGCAATATCCCGTTTACGGTCGTCGGAGTGCTCGGCAAAAAGGGAGCATCCCTGACGGGCGACGACCAGGACAATGTTATGCTGATGCCGTACACAACGGTCAAGAAGCGACTTCAGGGCTCATCCTTCAATGACGTCGCCGCGATTCTCGTCGGAGCCAAGTCGCCCGAACAGATTGATCCGGCCAAAGCAGAGATTCAACAACTGCTGATGGATCGCCACAAGATTGCGTTTGGACAGAAGGCTGATTTTGAAGTTGTCACAAGCGCTCAGCTGTCTGAACTCTTCGGAAAAATCACGGGCATCATGACAGCGCTGCTGGCATCGATTGCGGGCATCTCGTTGCTCGTCGGAGGTGTGGGCATCATGAATATCATGCTGGTTTCCGTGACGGAGAGAACTCGTGAGATCGGCATTCGCATGGCCGTCGGCGCGAGAGGCTGGGATATTATGGTGCAGTTCCTGATTGAATCCGTCGTGCTGAGCTGCTTCGGAGGAGCCATCGGGCTGGCTCTGGGGATCGGCGCATCTGTGGGAATCACGAAGGCGATCAACGCAATCAGCTCAGGCGCTGACTGGCCGGTTGTTGTTTCGATCCCTGCAGGAATCGTTGCGATGGTTTTTGCGGCCGTGGTTGGATTGGTGTTCGGATTGTATCCAGCATGGCGAGCAAGCCGGCTCGACCCAATCGATGCCCTGCGTTATGAGTGAAAGTGGTTTCCTGTTCGGGATTGGTTTCTGGCGGAAATGCGAACGATGTTTCGTCGACTCATGTATCTACTGACGCTCTTGTTGTGGGATTCTGCGACCCAGGCAAATGATCAGCAGGATTTTGCACGGCCGAATATTCTGTTGATCGTGGCCGATGATCTGGGATGGAGCGACGTCGGCTGGCACGGTGGTTTTGCGCGAACCCCTGTGATGGATCAACTTGTGAAAGACGGGGTGGAGCTGGATCAACATTATGTCCAGCCGGTGTGTACGCCAACTCGCACAGCTCTGATGAGTGGTCGATACCCGGGACGATTCGGGCCACAGGCTCTTTCACCCAGTAACCTTCGAGCCATGCCGCTGGGAACCCTGACGCTGGCGGCTGCTTTGAAATCGCTGGGTTATCGAACTCACCAATCCGGAAAATGGCATCTGGGTGCTCGGCCCGAATGGATTCCCAATGCTTACGGCTTCGATACGAGCTACGGAACACTCACAGGTGCAGCGGACCCGTGGACTCACAAGTATCGCAGGGACAATCCCTACGAAGACACGTGGCACCGTGATGGTAAGCTGTTTCATGAAGAGGGCAATGCGACCGAGCTGGTTGCAGCCGAAGCTCAGCGCCACATGCAGAAGAGTTCGGATCCATGGTTCGTCTATGTGCCGTTTCATGCCGTGCATACCCCCGTGGATGCGCCCGAAGAGTACAAGAAGATCTATGACGGGGTCAGCTTTCATGATGACCCGGTGCTTCATGAATCTCGGTTACGAATGGCGGCGATGGTGTCGCAGCTTGATGCAAAGATCGGGCAGTTTGTTCACCATCTGGACGAGACTCAACAACGAGCGAACACCTTGATCATCTTCACCAGCGACAACGGTGGGATCGAATCTCTGAAGAACGCCTATGTGGGCAATGTGCCGCATTCACCTCTGAACAGTGAAAATGATCCGCTGCGCGGTCAGAAAGCGACGCTCTACGAAGGCGGAACGCGAGTCTGTGCGTTTGTTAACTGGCCGGGAGTTCTTAAGCCGCATAAGAATCCAACACCCATGCACTGCGTGGACTGGCTGCCAACGATTGCGGAACTGACAGGGTATTCTCCTGAGGCAAATTTGCAGCTCGACGGAATCAGTCAATGGGCGTCACTGAAGTCTGCCACAACGAACGCGGTTGCACGAACAATCTACATCGCGACTCCAGGCGGCAGCAGTCTTCGATCGGGCGATTGGAAACTGATTGAGGGCAAGCAGAAGAAACCACAGCTGTTCAATATCGCCGCAGATCCGTACGAAAAAGAGAACCTCGCAGAGAAGAACTCCGAAAAGCTCGCGGAACTTCAGAACGCATTGACTTCAGAACGGTCGCACGACAATGCTGATCTGCCGGAGGATCTCAAGGGTCTGCCACATTGAGCCATGGTGATCGACAGACAACGGGAAGCCCGGGGAGCACTTACTTCGACCGTGAAGTGAGTCGAAACAGTGGCGGTGTTTCACCGAGGCCACGCTGAAGCGATGTCGCGGGGATCCCTCGGAAGACGAAGGCCAGATCAACCAGCATCTCGGGCATGTCACCATAGTAAACGTGGCCCGAATCAAACCAACTGCTTTCGGCGGTTGAAGCATCGACAAGCTCATAAAGTTTTTCTTCGGCACCTTGTCGAGAATAGTCATTCAGCAAACCCAGCGGCTCAAAACCGTTGACGGACTTTGAAAGCTTCAGTGCTTTATCCTGTCTGGAAGCGTAGACGGTAAAGCGATTGCTGAACCCACGAACTCGACGTCCCGATTTTTTCACGAAGTCTCGGGCATCCAGATCTGGCGCCGCCATCACGACCTGATCGAAGAATCGAGGAAGCTCGCGATTCTTGCCATTCCGATCGTCAATGGTCTTCAGCGCTTCGGTCAGAACAAAATTGCCCATGCTGTGAGCCACCAGGTGAACTCGCTCGGCCCCTGACCAGCGGCTGATATTTTCGATCACTGTGATCAGATCTTCATCGGATTCTTCGGCGCGGCGGAGATCCTTCAAATAGTTCGCGCGTTCCTGAAACTCTTCCAGATCGCTGCCAGCCGGCCAGCTGAAGAACATGGACGGCCCCTGATAGTTCATATCGTAAGCCATCTGAGCCGTGCGTCTCGCCGCGTCACGGAAGGTGGCACAGTAGCCATGCACGAACAACATCAGCTGACGATTGGGAGATGCTTCAACTTTCGAACGCAGGTGCTTCCAGAAATTGGCATCTGGCAGGCGTTCGATCTCCATCAGCACGACGTGCTTCTGCGGATCCTGAGTAAACTCGAGCGACCACACGGACGGCTCAGGCAACGTCCCTGGTGTTCGTTTATAGGGGATGCTGACTTTGCAGACACCATAGGACAAATCGCCTCGAATATCCCCAAAGAACAGATCAGGGTCTTTGACTGCCTCAGGAGTCCCGGACGGCTCGCGATTGGTCGCGAAGTAAACCAGTTCAGACGAGAAGCCTTTATGCTCTTTGGGCGTGCCTTCACGCTGAATCACCGTGGCCGTGGTCAACGGGGATTGTTGACTTGATGCATTGGCATTTCGATCGGGAGTCGTGGGTACAGAGCCCGCTGGTGTTGGAATCGGCGGGGGCGGCGGTGAGCCTGTCGATCCACTGTTGCTGGCGTTGGCAGTACCGGAATCCGGGGAACCAGGTTCAGCTTCGGGCATCGATTCAGCGGCTTCACCGCCGAATGGATCCGCATTAGTTTCCCCCGAGTTGTTGGAATCGTCGCGGGGGTTCGAAGCGGAGTTGTTGGAGCTTTCAGGCTTCTTCTTTTTCGGCGGGAGTTTGGGAATCGAAAAGTCGGGAGACCCCACCTCGCGAATGTCGGGGGGAAGATCGGCGATGAGACGTCCGGTGGATTCTTCCGCTGTCTGGTCTTCTGCTGCGGTAGTCCCTTCTGTGCTGTCTTCGGCGCTCGGCCGTTGCTGCGGCTGAGAGCCACAACCATTCACGACCAGCATCGTGATGAGCGACACCGAAACTGAAAGAATGCGTTGGGCTGGCATCGAGTTCAATCCTTTGACGTTCGATGACTTGGAGTCGTGCGGCACGGTCTCTTGGTTATGCGTCGGGACGTCGTGCCGTTAATAATTCGATTGATCTGCGACGCCATCAAATGCTGCTCTTCTGAATTACCGCGAGTAAGCAAAGCTCTTGAATCGTTAGCGGCGGTTTATCCTTTAGGAATTCAGGTACTACGCCTGAATTAGCGAAATCCCGTATTGCATAAACATTCGATCGTGAGTCACCAAAAACGCTGATTCGCAAACCGACTGAGCAATCAGCATGCGATCAAATGGATCACGATGATGT
>JBILXT010000646.1:0-3061 GCA_044378235.1 Planctomycetaceae bacterium | reverse complement strand
CGGCTTTGGCCTGAGCCACACGCATGTCGGCTTCAGCCTGATCGGCCGACAAACGAGCACCGATGTTTTCGCCGACGTCGATATCAGCGATGTCGATGGATACGATTTCGTAGGACGTCTGAGCTTCCAGGCCCTGCGCCAGTACGGCCTTGGAAATGGAGTCAGGATTCTCAAGAACCAGCTTGTAGGAGTCTGTGGAGCCGATGGCCTGAACGATCCCCTGGCCGACTCGAGCGATGACTGTCTCTTCGGTTGCCCCACCGATCAGCTGCTGGATATTTGTTCGGACGGTCACTCGTGCTCGCGCACGGAGTTCGATTCCGTCGGCAGCTACAGCTGACAGAGTTCCCTGGGTTCGTTTGGGATCAGGGCAGTCGATCACTTTTGGATAAACGCTGGTCTTCACCGCCTCAAGGATATCACGACCAGCCAGGTCGATGGCCTGAGCGGTGTTCCAGTCGAGCGGAATGCCGGCTTTATCAGCGGCGATCAAAGCGCGGATCACGTTGGGAACATTGCCGCCAGCCAACGAATGAGCTTCAAGTGCTTGTGTTGAGATCGGGTACTTCTTCAACAAACCCGCTTGTACCGCCATGATCTTGCTGCGAACAATGACCACGGGATTCACGCGGCGGAATCGCATGAAGATCAGATCCCATAAGCCAATCCCGGCTCTGGTCATTTTGCACTGCAGCCACAGACTGGCGTACTGAGCAAAGATAGCCAGAAACACGATAATGACGAACAGTCCAAAGACCACTACGCCCCATTCAGTTGGACTTAGCGCGGCAAACAGAATGTGATTCATGGGCAGCTCCAAAGCACCTGACTTTGATTGTCAGGCCAAATAGACGTTTTCTGGCAATCGACTGACAAGGGTTTATCCCTGAGGGAAGTCGAAGTCAAGCGGACTGGGCTGTGTTGAGTGCCCTGGCAATGAACCAGGCGGCTTTTGCGTGTTGTTTTTTTCTTGCCGATCACTGGAATCTGGGTCAGCCGAGCCCGCGGAATCAAGGTCGGCAACCGTCTGCGGACGCACAACAATTCGATTTGCACGAGTGGTCACTACGACAACCGGTGAATTGGGCTCAATAAGCATCCCCAGGCTCTCGGCATGAATTCGCTCTCCGTCGATAAGAACAATGCCGCCTGGTGTCATCAGATTTTGTGAAATTCCGGACTTTCCGATCAAATGATCCAGCGGTCCGGTAGCAGGAGTCACATTGATCGGGGCAGGATTTAGAATCATTCGGTTCCCGAGTGGGGTCTTCCGGATCAGAGTAATGGCCCCCATCAGCGATCCGGGGATCCCGGCGGTCAGCAGAATGACGTAAGTCCAGAAGAAGCCGGGATTAACTCCCCACCACGCCTTGCACGCGCTCCAGAAGGAGACAACCAGCGTGATCACGGCCGCGACCAGAATCATTCCAAAGCTGGGAACGAAAAACTCGAGCCCCAACAGGAACAGGCCGACCAGCAACATGACTGTGGCCAGAATACCAGCATCCGGCATCAGCATTACTCTTTGTATAAAACCTCAGGTGCGAAAGACAACCCGCGAGCATCGGAGGATCGTCGTGTGAGGAATTATAGCCATTCTGCGACGGCGTAAACAGTGGCTGCGCAGTTTGGGGCAGAGTTCATCTTGCCGGTGACACATTGTTCTGCGTCAAGTTGTCCGGGAAAAGGCAGCCGACGTGCATTGGATGGCCTCGTGACGCCTTAGGACCAGTCCCGAAATAGCGTCCGGTATTTCCGGAGGCGAAGAATCACAACCCGAAACGTCAGTGAGGGATTTCTCTGCAAGACACCGGTCCCTCGCTTACGCGTCGCGCTGCGATTGACGGTGTAGTGCTCACTGCAATTCGGCAATACTGCTCAAGTTCCATCAATAATGCTGATGTAGCCAGCACTACGAAGTGAGCGTACCTGACATCAACGCTCCGTTGGAGTGGAACTCAATTCTTGCGAGCACGCCAGTTCGGTGGATCTTTCGGCGCTGATGACCACTGCGACGCCGCCGGACGAGCGGCCGACTGTGGCGAAGGTCCGCGCCATTGTGGCGGCTGAGCACCGAGCCCTGATGCCTCGATGGTGTTCGTAGCGGGAGCCGGTGTCTCTGTGTAAGAGACATTTCGGAACGGCGATGACTCGGCAGTTGGTTGCTGAGGCATTGTGTAGTTCTGATCCGGGTAGTTTCTCAGAGGACGACTGCCTGTCGGAGCCGGAGGTGTTGGGTAGTCGTCAAATTCTGTCTCGTTCTGTGCGTACCCTGCAGTTGACGGCTGATTGTCGAACTCAACAACACCAGATTTTTTTCGGTTACCGGCGATGATCGGAAGATCTTCGGCCGGCGCCGAACGTCGATCCATTGACGCTGCTGACGCTGTTGCAGAATCCGTCTGGGTCGAACGTCCGGTGTTTGGTTGAAGTTTGCGTGCCACCATCGGAGTCGTGACAACACCACGGCCAACCTGTTCAGGATTCAGCTTTGCCAACATGGCTTTGGACTTGTCCGCCGTCTGATGGTCCGGATGAAGGCTCAACGCATTCTGGAACCATTCTGCAGCGTCGGCATCTCTTCCCTGCTCATGAAGTATATAGCCGATATTGTAATGGGCCGCTGGCTCTCCAACAGAGAATGACAGGTTCGAAAGAGCCTGGTCATACTTGCCTACGCGAGCAAAAGCCACACCCAATTCGTACCGACAATCCTGGTTTTCAGGATCGATCTCACAAGCCTCTTCGAAAGCTCGAATGGCCTCGTCCCACTTTTCCTGCTGGGCATACATCTGCCCGGTGGAGATGCGAACGGCCGTGCTGTCCGGATGCTCTTTCACCAGATCCGTGAGAATCTGCTCGGCCTGTTTCGAGCGGCCTGTCAGCATTTCAATGCGAGCCATCCCGAGATGGGCTTCGAGATTCTCCGGGTAGGCAATCTGAATTTCGCGATACTTACGACGAGCTTCTGCGTATTCGCCGATATCTTCCTGGTAACGTGCCCACGCCAGAAGAGTCTTCTCTGGATTCTTCTTCAGGGTCTTCTGAGCAGCGATGAATT
>JBILXT010000019.1:0-38709 GCA_044378235.1 Planctomycetaceae bacterium | reverse complement strand
AGCACAACATTCCGCTTGATCCCGCGTTGCCAGCGCTGCACCTCACGCATAGCGCGCGCCGCTTTCGCGCGGTGGGCGGACTTCGCAATGCTGAGGCGTTGCATTCAAGGCTGATGACACTCCATCATACGGCGTTGCTGCAGTCGGAAACGGAGATCAATCAGATGGCCGCCGCAATCCTGCACGTCGCTGCTGTGGCACAGCAGACCGTCATGTAACACTCCGCGTCGCTTCGCTGATGTGCAAACGAATGAGCTTTGACGAAGCCACCTATCGTGACGTTGTCTTGACTACTGAATACCCATCAGAGAACTCAGGTTCGTCGTCGACGGCGCTCCGAAGCGAGGCTCAAGAGAAACGCCAATTCCAACATTGCTCTTACTGAAATCGAAGCCGAGGCCGAAGTGCAGGATCCAGTCGAGGCCAACTCGAGAAATCGTGACTGACGATCCACGAGACTCACCGGCCGAAACGTCGTAGGCATACGCCGCGGTTGAGATCCACTTGGGGCTCATCTGATAGCTGTAACTGCCAATGATTGTCTGGCTCTCGAAGAAATTCGTCGCACTGACTTCACGGTAGCCCAGATACACGCTGCCACGCAGACTTCGCTGGCTGAGTACTCCAACGCTCCAGATATTTTGAGCATTGTCGAACAGGTCCCATGACGCATCCGTCAGGAAGCTGGTGCGATCACTGACGTTCCAGCGATAGTGCCCATAAAGCAGACCAAAATCTTCACCGAAGTTGTCTCGATCAGACTTCGGAAAGAACGATGCTCCATATTCCCAAACCATCCAGTCGCGAATTCGTGGAGCTTCCACAGGACCGACTTTGGTCTGCAGGCGATCTCGGAAACTGATTCGCAGAGCCTGAATATCGTCGGCCAGTTCATGATACGGTGCACTCGACCACAACCCGGCTCCAGTACGGATGGCGTAGTTGCGAGGATTAAACTCGGCAGGAATCACGCCAGGAAAAACCTGCTGCGGATAACGTGATCGGAATCGTTCCTGTGCGTTTTCGTCCATCTCATTGTACTGAGGAATCTCATTGATCCCGCGGCTGGAATCCGTGATCGAATACTCCAGCATGGTATCATGCTTGTGAGCCAGCCCGTTCAGATTGAAGATGTCGCTGCGAACAAACGGGAAGACTCGCGACGCCGACATGCGTGCTCGAATGCCGGTATTCAGCAGGTAACGATCAATCGACTGAGTTCCCAGACCATCCTGCCAGTAAGCTGCTTCGCCCATGACAAACGGTTCAAAGTTCACCGGACCGATATTGAACGGCATGTCGAGTTCATGACGAGTCATCGCGACAAGTCCGGAGGCATCCGTTACATAAGCGCCGCCGCCCACATTGTCGAAGCCGTTCGTGCTGAACGGTTCGGTGGGATCCGTTGGACCTTTCATCGCCTGCAGTTCGGCATAGCCCGCACTGGAATGCATGTTCCAATAAAGTAGCCCGTCAAACAACGGCTGTGAAAAGCTATAGACGTCGGCTCGCGGCAGCCACTGAGTATTCGCTTCAAAGCCGCTCAGGTCAGTGCGGCCCCATAGGCTTCCCGAGAATGCTCCAAGATCCTGGCGAATGCCAAGTACCGTTTCGACGTCTTTCTCGGAGTCAAAGCGGTTCTCGTGATACTGTTCCAGATAATTGCGATCGGACAAGTACCCGATTTCGCCAAAGATCAGAGCATCGCCGGGCAATTGCTGACGATGACGCCAGGTGGCTTCACCACGCGATGTACTGGGGGGATCGAGACTGCGTCGATCCAGACCGAGATTATCGTTTCCGGAATCGTACTGGTAATACAGAGTGCCGTTGCCCTGGTATGCACCCAATGAATTTGTGCCGCCATACTCGGCGCGAGTTCCGATGCCGGGGCCTCGTTTGGATCGATAGTCGGCCAGCAGATCAAGTCGTGTACCTGGCTGTTTAGGCATCCCTAACAGCTTGTATAGATCCCAGACGGTATTCACCTGAAGACCAAAGATGCTGTCATGCGTTACGGTCGCTCGACGAATAGGAATCCCTGGATCTTCTGCAGGGCCGCTGACCTTAGGCAGGTAGAAAACAGGTGTGTCACCAACAATGAACTGATTGTTAACGCTGGTCACCCAGGTCGATTGCCCAACAACCTGCTGTCCGGTCAGAGGATCCGTCCCGGTAAAAATTGAAGGACCCGGCTCGACAAACACATCGCTCGCCTGAATCCGATAGCCAGGCTTTCCATATGGACTGGATGTGACCCAGGCGTTCTGAGCATGGAAACGATCCTGAGTTGTCTGTCGCATCCGCTCGGCACGGACCCGAAACTCCGCGCCCTTTTCGCCGAGCTCCGGCACGAACGCTCGCAACTCGGCATTCAGCATCAAAGCTCGTCCACTGGCTGCGTCAAAGAACGCATGAGTGGCGTGGATTGTGTTCTGGTTCTGACGGATGACGATATTGCCTTCCATATAAACCTGAAATCGCGAATCCGCCGACTGCACGACGAGGTCACCGGCTTCGATGGAATCACCTTCGCCGGCCTGCGTCCAAATGACAACTCGATCGGCCTTCAAGTCAATAATCCCAGGCGAGAATTCCTGCCCCTGCACGTCGACATCCACGCCTTCAATCAGAACGTTCACCCCACCTGAAATAATGTTGATGCGTTCTTCCGGAATCGTGTCCTTTGATGTTTGCGATTCAAACTGCAGAGGATCATTCGAACGCGGGCGAATCTGAACTCGTCGTGATGAACGTTGAGTTCTCGTCGGAGCAAACGAAGGAACAGGGGGAGCAAAAGAATCCTGCGCGGGCTGGAAATTCACTGTCGTGATATTTCCTGCATCGTCAGGATACAGTCGTCGCAGCGCTTTTCGCAGCAGAGGATGATCGTTGGTCGTGGCCGCTGTGGAATGCTCCACAGCGAATGTTGGAACGTTTGACGTTTGCAACCGGAACGCTCGTGAAGCCACTGATCGCTGACTGTCAGCCGATCGAATCGTGAGGTCTTCCGCGTACACAGCCACATCAAAATGCGAATCCACCGGAGTGACAATCACCGCAATCCGTGCCGCCGCGACGCTCAGGTCTCCCTGCGTGATCTTTGCGTTGCCGTTGATCAAATGAATCTGCACCGAGCTTTCACTGATCGTCTCTTCAAAGTCACCAGTGATCTCAACGGCCGCAGTAATGTCATCGGACAACGAATCGGCCGATGAGATTGGCAGTGCTGCCTCATTCCCATTCTGCGCGACGGCTCTGTTTGTCAGCAACAGTGTTGCTGCAATCCAGATTGCCACGAGCATCAGAATGGACCGCTGAGTCATTCAGTCGCCGTAAATACTCATGCATTTGCCGCGAATCATTCGCGACATTGTCTGAGAGACGTTGAGAGGACAGGAGTTGAGAAGGAGAGGCCGGGAGAGATCAAAAGACAGGAGATGAGAGGAGGGGTGAGAATAATCCGTGATGCGAACTATACGGCGGTTCGCGAAAACGGGTCAATATCGGCCAGATCTGCCACGCCCAGCGTAACCCAATGGATTGCAATGACTTAGAGCGATCACGCTTAATCCAGGCTGTTTTTTGTGAACCCAATGCGTGTCCTAATCCCGCACAACACTGGCGCAGGCCAAGTTTCGGGGGAGCTTACCGGCAACTCAATCCTCCCGTTTCGCCTGGTCTCCGCAAATTCTGTCGTTGGTTTGCTCGAGAACGGACTATGTCCCTAAGTCGCGCCAGTCAATTCAGATGCTTTACAGTATGAGAACAAATTGCCACCATATAGGGATGGCGCTATCAATGAGACGCCTTGCGCGACCATTCGTTGCCCCTTCGATTCCAACACAGAGCAGCAAGCCATGAAACAGCCAATTGTCCGGGGCGACGCTTTCGAAGAGGAAGCTGCCGCAGAAGCTCGTAACTCCATCCCGAAGCAGGCCCGGCGACCGGCATTCAGCGACGAGGAATCTCGGGAGGAATTGGCGGAGCGAATGGGCCACCTGTCGGCGCATGATATGCGTGAGTCTCCAACAACGGAGTCTGACATCTGTTGCAGTAATTGCGGACACAATCAATTTGATCGGACCGCCCCAAAGGCCCTTGTAGCATTTTCCCGAGACTATCGGTGCCGACGCTGCGGTCATTGCTTTCCAGCAGCCACGGCAATTTGGGCTTCACTGCTCTTCTTGATTGGCGGATTGCCGCTGACATTGGCAGGGCTGTTTTCCACCGTTGCCGGAGCCAACGATCGCAATCCAGTCGCACAGCTGCTTGGAATGGGAATGCTGTTCATGGGATCGACCGCAGCCTGGCACGGTGGCAAGACGTTACTCCGAAGCAAGATTACATTCGAGATTGAAGACTAGAGCGGCGAGACACGCAGAATACTGAATGGTTGGACTACGATTGACCTTCATTTGGCCAGTGTGGTGTCTCACTCCGATGGGATCTTATCGAGCAGAGTGTTTTGTCTTGTTTAACCCGTGGCCGACAGGCAAGGAGAAGAGAACGCCTGGACTTTCGGCCACGGGTTAAACGAAGGGATTTGAGAGATACTACACTAGTCAATTTCAACAAAAAAAGGCCCTCGCAACTTCTGCTGCGAGGGCCTTTGGCTAATCATGCACTGTCCGGGAGAACGTCAGGAACGAGCCACAACGATCGCCCTTCCGTCGCTTAATCCCAGCTCAAAGAGCCAGCGCTCTGGTACTCGGTGACGCGTGTTTCGAAGAAGTTCTTTTCCTTCGACAGGTCAATCGTTTCGCTCATCCATGGGAACGGATTTGGTGAGCCGTACTGCGTTGGCAGACCAATGCGTTCCAGACGGCGGTCAGCGATGTGCTGTACGTAGTCGCGGAACGATTCAGCGTTCAGGCCGAGCACTCCGCGCGGCAGACAGCCTTCTGCGTATTCAATTTCCAGTTCGACAGCCGCACGAATGCGCTGGATCATTTCGTCCTGGAACTGTGCCGTCCAGATGTCTGGATTTTCAGCCTTAATGCCGTTGATCAGGTCCACGCCGAAGTTCATGTGGACGGTTTCGTCACGCAGAATGTACTGGAACTGTTCGCCAATACCCTTCATCAGGTTGCGGCGATGGAACGACAGCACCATCACGAATCCGCTGTAGAAGAAGATCCCTTCCATGATGACGTAGTAACCGATCAGATTCTTCAGGAACATCTGGCGACCTTCCAGAGTATCCGTGGTGAATCCATCATTCAGTACTTCAGCAGTCAGCTCCATCTCGAAAGCGTCCTTCTTCGCAATGGCCGGGATCTCCCGGTACATGTTGAAGATTTCGCCTTCGTTCAGGCCCAGGCTTTCCACAACGTACAGGAACGTGTGGGAGTGAACCGCTTCTTCGAACGCCTGACGCAGCAGATACTGACGGCATTCTGCGTTGGTGACGTGCTTGAAGATGGCAAGAACGAGGTTGTTGCCAACCAGAGATTCGGCTGTCGAGAAGAAGCCCAGGTTTCGCTTGATGACCAGTCGCTCATCGTCGGTCAGGCGATCAGATCGCCAGACTTCCACGTCCTGATTCATCGGAACTTCAGTCGGCATCCAGTGATTGGCGCAGCCGTTGTTGTAGTGCTCCCAGGCCCAGTGATATTTAATTGGCATCAGCTGATTGACATCGACCTGAGCATTGTTGATCAGCCGCTTTTCAGTGGCTTTCACGCGGCCCGATGTTCCGGTCAGCATTGTGGTTTGATCTTCGAAGGAGAGTGTAGACATAGGCAACCTCATTCCATGAGTCGGGGAAAACAGAACAACGAATTTAGTGGTTTCAGACGAATTCAGATCTCAGATTTGCGTGTTGTTATTTGAGATTTCAAATTTGAAATCTCAAATTCAAATCACCATGACATCAGTTCAAAAGCTGTTTCGCGGGAACTCGATGCCACGCGTTATAAAGGTAGCCCTTCGGGTTCCACGGAACAGACTCGGGCATCGTGTTTCCCAGAGAATCTGTCGCACGCACACAGACCTCTGTTTCAGGATTCATAATCGTCAAGGTCGCAGACCAGAGCTGCCAGCAGAACTCGCCGGTCTGTGCTCCAAGCGTCGCATTGATCCAGGATTTTCCGCCATCCGGTGAGACTTCGACTTTGGAAATCGAACATCCCTTTCGTCCGGTTGGCAGAGCATATCCTTTCACATCAACCTTGCCGTCTTTGTGGTCCGCAGAACACAACGCGGCATTCACAGGGTATCTGTAAATCGGAGCAGTTTCATCAATCTCGACCTGCGTTCCCGAATACACCATTTTGTAGACATCAGCAATGAAGTGATTTGGAGAAGGCTTGTCACTTACGACAATCTTTTGCAACCACTTGACGCTGCGAGCACCGATGTATCCCGGCACAATCGTCCGCAGCGGAAAGCCATGATCCGCCAGCAGAGGCTGTCCATTCATGTGAGTTGCCAGCAGAACTCCCGGAAGTTTTTCATCTTCTTCCAGCAGTTTGCTCATCGGCACCGAGCCGCCGAACGGAAACGTCGCTTTGCCGTCGACAACCTGATCAGCCCCCTCAAACCAGACATGCTTTGCGTCGGAGCTAACTCCGGCGGCCTTTAACACATCCGACAGGCGGACTCCCGACCAGACCGCATTGCCGATCGGGCCTTCCTGCCACTGGACGCCCTTCATTTCCTTGATCTTGATGAACTCATACCGCCGAATGCCGGCACAACTGACGGTACAGGTCACGCTGGATTTGGGGAACTTTTCCAGCAGCTCCGGAATCGAAAACATCACAGGTTTGTCGACCATTCCTTCGATCGAAACTTTGAACTCTTCCGCCACGACCTTCGGATTTGCTCCGTGGCTGCGAATGTAGAACTGCGGCGTCGGAGTAATCCAGTCCTTGACCAGTTCTTCGAGCCTCGGCTCCCCATTGCGAGGTGCGCGAGTTCGGTAAATCAGGTCCGCCTTGGCGGGATCGACCGGGGCTTCATCCCACGCAGCAGCTGTCGTCCGCGAGGCCACGCCCCAGGGCAAAAAAGAAGCCGCTGCTGTGCCAGCCAACGCTGACACAGAACGGCTCATAAAATGTCGTCGATTGAGGTGGTTCAAAACAAGGGCTCCGTGGTCAACAGAATGAACCAAGGCGAGCGGCAGGGCGTTAGCCCTCCAAGTATCATCACGCGCAGGGCTCGGAAGGCTGATGCCCTGCCGCTCGCCAAATCACACGGCCATTTTCAATCGGTCATTTCAAATTTCAAATTTCAAATTTGAAATGCCCGCAGGGCCTACTGGCACGCTTCACAGTCAGGATCCGTAATGCTGCAGGCCTTGTACTGAGAAACCTCAGTCACTGGCACAACATGCGGCGCCGGGATATCGGTGCGGCCCTGTTCCGGAGACCGATCTTCATCCATGCGAGCCATCTGGATGTCGCTGGAAGCACTGCGGCTCTTGACCCATCGAGGCTGAACACCAAACTTGTTGATGTCGACCGTTGATTTTTCAATCTGAGTCGCTGCCAGGGTGCGTAAGTAATAGGTCGTCTTGAGACCTTTTCGCCATGCCAGCATGTACATCTCATGCAGCTTCTTGCCGCTTGGTTCGCACATGTAAAGATTCAGTGACTGGCCCATGTCGATCCACTTCTGGCGACGAGCCGCACATTCGATCAACCACTTTGGCTCGACTTCGAACGCGGTCAGATAGCGAGCCTTGATGTCGCCGGGAATCCGACCAATATGAGTCAGAGTTCCGTCGTAGTACTTCAAGGTTTCCAGCATGTCTGCATCCCACAGACCACGCTGCTTCAGTTCTGTCACGAGCGAATTGTTCAGATGAGTAAACTCGCCTGACAGATTGCTCTTCACGAACAGATGCTTGTACATCGGTTCGATCGACTGGGCCACCCCGATGATCGTCGAGATCGTCGCGGTTGGAGCAATCGCCATGCAATTGCTGTTACGCATACCGTGTGTTGCCACTGCGGCTCGTACAACAGACCAATCCATTCGAGCCGATCGGTCGACATCAATTCGGCAACCGCGTTGCTCCTCCAGCAGATCCATCGTGTCGATCGGCAACATTCCGCGATCCCACTTGGAACCCGCGTAAGTGCCATACACGCCTCGCTCAGCTGCGAGTTCGGTCGATGCTTTAATCGCAAAGTACGAAATGGCTTCCATGCTGTAGTCAGCAAAGTCCACCGCGCCGGTGCTGGCGTAGCTGATGTTCAGAGCGGCCAACGCATCCTGGAAACCCATCAGTCCAAGACCAACTGGACGATGACGCTGATTGGCATTCTTGGCTTCATCCGTTGGATAGAAGTTGATGTCAATCACGTTGTCCAGCATTCGCATTGCGGTGCGAACGGTTTCTTCGAGCATTGGCAGATCGAACTGGCCGTCCACGATGTGAGCCAGCAAGTTGATCGAGCCAAGATTGCAGACCGCGGTCTCCGTTGAGGATGTGTTGAGCAGAATCTCAGTACAAAGATTGCTGCTGTGAACAACACCCACATGATCCTGTGGTGAGCGGATGTTCGATGGATCCTTCCACGTAATCCATGGATGGCCAGTTTCGAACAAGCGAGTCAGCATCTTGCGCCAGAGTTCAAGAGCGGGCAGCTTCTTGGACATCCGGATTTCGCCAGCTTCGGCCATCTTTTCGTACTCGATATAACGAGTCTCGAAGGCTTTGCCGACCAGATCATGCAGATCAGGAACTTCATTTGGGCTGAACAAAGTCCATTCGCCCTCTTCTTCCACTCGCTTCATGAACAGGTCTGGAATCCAGTTAGCCGTGTGCATGTCGTGAGTACGACGGCGATCGTCCCCGGTGTTCTTGCGGAGATCAAGGAATTCCTCGATATCCATGTGCCAGGTTTCGAGGTACGAACAAACGGCACCCTTGCGTTTTCCACCCTGATTGACCGCAACGGCCGTGTCGTTCACGACCTTCAGGAACGGAATCACACCCTGGCTGCGACCGTTTGTGCCCTTGATGTGAGAATTTGTCGCACGAATGCTGGTCCAGTCGTTGCCCAGACCGCCGGCCCACTTGCTGAGCTTCGCGTTGTCAGAAACACACTTGAAGATGTGTTCCAGATCGTCCTTCACCGTCGACAGGTAGCAGGAGCTAAGCTGTGGATGATTGGTCGCAGAGTTAAACAGCGTCGGTGTTGCGGACGTAAACCGCATCGTGGACAACATGTTGTAGAACTCAATCGCTCGCTCTTCCGGATTTGGCTCATTCAAAGCCAGGCCCATCGCAACTCGCATCCAGAAATACTGAGGCGTCTCGATGCGGCGACCTTCGATATGCAGCAGATAACGGTCATAAACCGCCTGCAGACCCGGATACTTGAACAGACCATCGCGATCCGGCTGCAAAGCACCGGCGATGCGAGTCAGGTTCAGATTACGCAGATCCGGAGTCAGTCGGTCTTCGTTGATCCCGTCGATCACGTAGTGTTCGAACTGATTGCGATAGAGCTTCGCATACTCCGCGGCGTTATGCGGTGAGCTGCCCAAAGCTTCGTTGCTGATCACCATTCGCAGCAGGCGAGCCGCGACGGTATCGAAAGCTGGATCCGTTTCGATACGGCAGCGAGCTGCCAGGATCATCGCTCGGTAGATTTCCCCAACGGAAATGCCGTCGAACGCCGACTTGATCACTTCCTGAGTCAGCTCTTCGGCGTCACATTCCACCAGACCGGCACAAGCCAGTTCCATGCGGCGACGGATACGATTCACATCGAAAGGAACTCGTACGCCGTCTTCCAGCTTCACAAACATGCGAGGCTGCGCCACCGCGTCGGCGCCTTCGACAGCGTCAAGCTGCTGGAGAGCACGGATTTTGGCATGTTCGGCGCGGTAGACGATGTAGCGGCGAGCAACCCGGTAGTGCCCCCGCTTCATCAGCTGCATTTCCACGAAGTCCTGGATCTGCTCCACACCCACACCACGATCGGTGGCCGCGTCGCCGCTGGCGTCACTGACGATCTGGTCGGTGATGGACGCAACTTCCTTCTCAATGTCGCGGTCGATCGGCTGATTATCAGCCAGATTCAATTCTGCGCGGAACGCATTGAGGATGGCTTTATTGATCAGGCGAGACTCAAACGGAACCGTTCGGCCATCTCGCTTACGGATAATCCATTCTGACACTGCTCGAATCATTCGACGCTACTCCCCTTCTTTCTTCTTCCGGGTGAAAACTGCGCGTCTTGCGCAGAGACTCCATCACGTTGAAACAAAAAATCCAGAATCACAATCAACGAAAACCAGATGATCAGCACCAGAACACTCGACGAATTTGGCGGCAGAAATCCAGACGCGCAGCAACGATCGCTAGTGACTTTCGGGGCACCTCAATCAAGGCAATCAGATTGAGGGGAAACGCTTGCGAAGAGAACTGCAGAAAGGAATTGACACGACATCTTCGTCATCTTGGTCGACCTCCTGTCGAAGGGGGCATCCTTACCGGACGAGCAGCAGGATATTCAGCTGCATCGGACTGTCAATCAACCGGCTTCAGGGTCACTCAAACCGTTTTCAGATAACGGTTTGCGACCACCGGGGCCACCGCAGTAGCCAAGCCGACAAATCGACAACCACCGCAATATAGTGGGGCTAATCGATCTGTCAACACAAAATGTTGTATGCAATTCAGATCGGCTTCCAATGACGTTTTACCGCGACAATTTTAAAAAAAGATTAAAAACGTCGAGCGTCAACATAGCGAAGATTTGCCGAACTGGGCGGCAAAAATCGGACAATTTTTTTGAAGTCCATGGCCCATTTTTTTGCTTTTGGACCAGAAATATTCTCGGAACCGGACTGTGTCAGCAACTTATTGTACGAAAGTTTCAAGCAAACCACTGATGGAGCGAAGAACCGACTCATTGGGATGGCGAATCGATTCTCAAAGCGAACCGTAAGGGACGCTCTGGGGATTGCAGGCATGCCGGAGGCCAAACGGCACCTCCGGCAGATTCATTCGCATCATCATGGCTCTTCAATCCTTGCTGTGACATTGTCCGGATTCTTCTGCGTGACAACCGCAAATCCTCAGGCTGTCTATCTTGAGCATGAAAGCTGGCTTCGCACGGTCGTGCGCAGTCGGCTGAATGAGCCGGACGCAGTCGAGGACGTCATGCAGAATATCGCTCTGGCGATCGTCAAGCACAGTTCGATGCTGAATGAGGTCAATCGAGTTTCTGCGTGGTTGTATCAGATCGCGGTTCGTCAGGTCCTGATGTATCGCAGGTCATCAGGTCGGCGACGAAAAATGCATGATCGAGTCGCGACAGATCCATCCGCCAGAAGCGAGCCATCAGCGTCCCCGCTGGATGGCCTGTTGGCATCAGAGAAACAGGAAAGCCTGCAAAAGGCTCTGGGAGAACTCCCGGAGATCGAACGACAGATATTGATGCTGAAGTACGCGGAAGGCTGGAGCTACAAAGAGCTGGCCAGTCATCTGGGAGTTCAGGAAGACACCATTGAATATCGGCTGTTACGCGCTCGCAGGAATCTCCGGCGACTGCTCGTAAAGTTCGATGATGAAGGACGTGGAAAATGTTGATGCGGGAAAGTGATGAGCTGAAGATACAGAAATGTGTCGATAACGAGCTGTCGTCACAGGAAACGTCAGAATTGCTGCAAAGGCTGGATAGTCTGACGGACGGCTGGAAAACGCTGGCTTGTGGTCTGCTGGAAGATCGCAGAATTCGCTCCGTATTGCCTTCGTCGAAGTCTGCGACCGCAAAACCGCTGATGACTCCGCCGGTGATCATGCAGCCTGCGAAATTTTCGTCACCGATGACTTCCTCGCCTTCGTTGAGCTCTGACAATACGAAGCCGCTGTTGTCAAAAGCGGCGGATGAACCTCGAATCATCAAAGTCAATGACGTGGTGCGACATTGGTGGTCGCATCCCGTGACATCTCTGACGTTATGTGCGGCGATTGCTTTTGTAGGCGGATTGTTGATCCCGGATATCAAAGACGGAAAATCGACAGGTGGCAATAGCCTGTCCGGAGTGCCTTCACCAACGCGATCTGCTCAGTATCCCCTGGCCGCAACCGCAGGGAATCAACAGTACAAAGTCGAACTGCAGCCCGGTGGTCGACCGGTCGAGATTCCGGTCGTGACGGACCTGAAGGAACTTCATGATCTCGATCGACATCACCCGATTTTCTCCAGACCCAACAATGGCTCGCAGAATGTGCAGTGGATGGTTGTGCCAGTCGAAGGCAACAAATCGATGCTGATCCCGGTTTCCGAGGATGCATCAGCCGACATGCAGTAGTGCGAGCCGACACGCAGTAGCGAGCGAAGTGTCAGGTTTAACAGGATATCGTCCGGCTTCCATGAGGTTCTGCCTGGCGGTGAAACGCTCAACTTAATTCTCTTCCAACGATTCTTTGTAACTGATGGAGCATTTGATGAAATCACTTTCTGCACTTTTGATTGGCGGGCTGTTGAGCGGCAGCGCTGCAGCCTTTCTGCCGACGGCCGGAACCGACAACGAATCACTGATTGGAGATTCGCTGAAGTCTCTTGGAGCACTGGTCACGGACGAAGAAGGCCTGGCGGAGCTTGAAGAAGAATTGAGAGCCGACGGGAACCAGAGCGTTCAGATTGAGTTTCAGGGATCGACGTTCGTAACGGTCTACGACGAAGAGGCCGGGGGCGATGAGAAGAGCGATTCCGAAGGCGAGACGAAAGCTGCCGGAAAACCAAAATCACGCGTGAGCGGAAAGATTGTCATTATCGACGCCAACGGCAAACGTAAGGAGTTTCAATTCAACGGGGATCAGGCCCGGGTACTCCAGTCCATGCAGAAACCTTCGATTGCCGAAGTTGGTACACCAGATGATGCCAGGGAAAAGGGTGAGGAAACACAGGACGATCTGCTGGAGACAGAGACGGAAGAACGGTACGTGCTGGGAGTTCAGTGTGAAGAAGCTGGTGATCTCCTGCGTGCTCATTTAAAGCTGGGCACCAAAGGTTTGCTGATTCTTGAAGTCCGAGAAGAAACGCCAGCGGCGGAAGCCGGACTTCAGAAAGACGACATTCTTGTCAGCATCAACGACAAGGATCTGGAGAACCTGTCACAACTTGTGGAAGCAGTCTCCAAATCCGATGGCGCTGCGGTCAAACTTTCAGTTCTGCGAGCAGGCGACCGTCAGGAGATCTCCGTAACACCTCGAAAAATGCACGTCCCCACGATGGTGGTCCCCGCCGGAATGGAAGTGGAGGAGATTCAGAGTCTCCTGGGCAAGGGCGTTCCTAATGTGGGAGTACGACGCATTCACGCCGGCGTACTGCTCGACGGCAAAGTTCCAGGTGAACAGAAAGATGTTCAGGAGTTGATCGAGCAGCTGCGGCAGATGGCCGAGAACTCCGGAAACGCGGCAGGCGCGGAATCTCGAATCACGATCACCGCCCCGGGCACGGGAGAAGTTCTGGAGTTGAAAACACCCGATCATACCGAACACGCGGTCAAGCAACTGCAGGAACAAGTCCGTCAGTTGCAGGAGCAGTTATCGGAACTGCAGAAGAAGGTGCAGCCCGTGGAGTCTGAGACAAAATCAGAGCCAGCGTCTGATGATGAAAAGTAATAACGAAGCGCCACGGCTTGTCGCGTAACAGCGCAAGCCGTGTGAGCGAGTCGCCGAACCAAAGAGGGTTATCGGGGCTGCTTCATGTCATCGTGCCGATTGATCTCGGCTGGTGCTGTCAGCGAAGCCAAACATTAAGCAGAATCGCAACGACAATAGACCAAAAAAAGAGCTTGATGACCAACCTTCCCGCCGTATCGAACGACCTGTGCTGAGCGTACCCTTCAGGAGCAGCCAGACACTGCAGTACAACCCAGATGTTGAGTAACGGGACGATCAATCCAACGACCCACCATCGGTTGAGCCCAATGTTGATCAATCGCTGAACCACAATCCAAATACAGAGCCCTGCGCTGGCCAGCTCCACGACCGAGACAAGCAATTGTCCGGAATCGGCATCGCCAAGTCCAAGTGGCGCGATCCGGTACATGATGGCGGTCAGCGTTGTCAACGCGAAATACGGCAATCGTCGAATGCCGGGATGCTCTCGGCTAAGGTCCTGGTCGCTATCGGCGAGATTCTGTGGAGAATCAAACGGGTTGTGTTCGCCACTCATAAACGGTGAGCCCGCCTGATTTAAACTCGTCGATGGACTTGCAGAGAACGATCCGTGTCGACGAAGAGTCTGTACATGAAGTGTGCGCATAATGATCAAATAGCAGACAAGGTGTATCGAAGTGAGGACTAACCTTTGCCCGATCTTCAAGACAGAGACTCACCGGACGGCTCGCCGTTACCCTTTAGGGCGCCCGGACGATGATGCAACTCGGCACGCTGCTGAATTCACAATGGCCGCGATTAATTCCCGATAAGCCATGCCGGTTTTCGTCGCGATCATCGGCAGGTCGGAATGCTCAGGATGCAATCCCGCGAGCGGGTTGGCTTCGATAAAACTCGGCTGACCACGGCCGTCAGACCGCAGATCGATGCGACCTCCGTCGCGGGCCTTGAGCGTTTTCCATGATTCCAGGGCGATGCGTTCGGCTTCTGCCACTTCGGAATCATTCAGTGAATTGACCAGATCGTATCGAACTAACTCCTCGCAGCGTTCCTTATTCACGTAGCTGTAAGCACCTGGTTCGGCATTGGAGAGCAGGACAATTTCCAGCGTTCCGAGTACTCGAGCCTCTTCGCCGGTCCCGAGGATTCCCACTGTGAACTCGCGACCGCACAGGTACGTCTCGACCAGCACAGGCTGACGGAATTTCGCTAACAGACTCGCACAGACTTCGCGAAGTTCACCCGGCGATGAAATGCATGACGCTGGCGAAATTCCTTTGCCGGTTCCTTCCGCGATCGGCTTCGCGAACAACGGATACGGCAGATCAACCTTGTCGACGTCAGAGATCTGCTCAACCACGGCAAAGCGAGCCGTCGGGAGGCCAGCTTTTTCCACCAGAGTCTTGGTCAAACCTTTGTGCAGACAGACTGCCATCACGACTGGATCAGCAAACGTGCAGGGGATTTCATAGGCTTCCAACAAAGCCGGCACTTGCGCTTCTCGAGCAATCCCGTGCATGCCTTCGCAGATGTTGAAAACCAGATCCCAGCGATCGCCAGCGGCCAGGCGAGTCACCAGTTGGCGGACATGACCAATGCGATCGGTTTCATGCCCAAGACTGCGGACAGCGTTTTCAATCGAATCAATGGTGTCCGCGCGATCGAACTCGGCGGTGGCTTCTTCATCGTATCCGGCAGCGAGATATTCATCTCGCAGATCGTAGGTCAGCCCAATCTTCATCGCGCGTCTTTCAGAACTCACTTCTTTTCCAGGCGGCCAGTAGCGTTCATCGAACGCAGGTGCTGTAGTGAATCTCGCCAGAGATCCGTCTTTCACCGGAAGTCTGGCGACTTCCACTACAATCTGTGATCGATAATGCCTTTACCGCACAGACTTCGACGCTGCAGTTTCAGGCGGAAGCGTAGCAAAAGACCGGGAATCTTCGACGGCTGAATTCGCGGCCAAAGATCAGGATTCGCAGATTTCTTCATAAAGCTGAGCTCGAAGTCGTTCGGCGTCGGTTCGATCCATCCCCAGCGTTGGCAACAATTCGGCCCCCGGTGGAAGCAGTTCCAGCGGACATCCGGAAGCCGGCTGAGGCGTCAGGCCGTCTGCGGTGTAATCGAACGGGTAGAGCCGACAAACGATTGGCCTCACATCCGCCGGAAGACGACAGCCCGCCGAACCCAGAAAGAAGCAATCGCCATTGGACTGTTGTTTGAGAATTCGCCGCGTTCCATCCGGACGAAAAACATGCCGGTGCCAGAACGGATCTTCAAGACTTTGATCGTAGACCGGATCTCCAGGAGCCCTGAATTCCGTGAACTCCGCGCCGTCAGCATACGGCTGAATCCTGCGGACATCGGCCAGTGAAACATGAATCTCCGTGTCCTGACAGCACGTCCGCTGATGTCGCGCACAACGTGCACAGAGAAACTCCTCCGCCATGAGACTTTCCTGATCCTTTGTCCCTCAAAACCTACTGAACGATTCGTGTTCGAATTGTATCGTGAATGAATTCAGATTCGAATCGATCACTTCCATGTCTCAAGGATGCGACCAGAAATTTGCCGCTTGGTTTTCAGCCGCCTGGCAAGACGTTACAACATCACTTCCCGCCAGAACATCCTACCTTGGAGTAATACAAGATGAATCGCGTGTTGACGCTTTGTGTGTTCGCTGGATTGTTTTTCGGGGCGATACCTGAAGGGAATGGCCAGGACGTGAAAGAAGTCGCGGCGCCAGCGCCGGGGATTCTTCGGCATTCTGATCTCAGCGTCTACCGAGCTGACGATGGAGCGTTGAAGCGGATCCGCACGGCCGACGACTGGGCGATTCGCCGCAAGCAGATTCTGGCAGGAATGCAGGAAGCGACAGGTCCGTTGCCTGCTCGTGATCAGCAGCCTGCTTTCGATATCAAGATCACCGAAGACGTCCGCATTGAGAATGTGCGACGGCTGACACTGACGATTGCGATGGATGAATCCGATCGTCTGCCGCTCGACTTGTATCTTCCCAAAGCGATCGCGGACTCCATTGACCCACAGAAACTGCTTGAGGCTGACAGCACTGCAAAACTCGCGGCCATGGTCGCATTGCATCCGACAGGAGCGGCTGGAAAGCGAATTGTCGCCGGTGAAGGCAAGGCCGGTCGGCAGTACGGCGTCGAGATGGCTCAGCGGGGCTACGTCGTCATTGCTCCGGATTATCCATCGTTCGGCGAATACGAAAAGTACGACTTCGCCGGCGACAAATACATTTCCGGAACCATGAAGGGCATCGTCAATCACATGCGGTGCGTGGATCTGTTGTCTGCGATGAAGTTTGTCGACGCTGAACGTATCGGAGCCATCGGACATTCGCTGGGCGGACACAACGCGATCTTCCTGGGTGTGTTCGATGAACGAGTCAAAGTGATTGTCTCCAGCTGCGGCTGGTGTCCGTTTCATGATTACTACGGCGGCAAGATCGCAGGCTGGACGAGCGATCGCTACATGCCGTTGCTGAAGGATAAGTATGAACTGAATCCGGATCTGGTTCCGTTCGACTTCTACGAATTGGTTGCAGCCCTCGCGCCGCGAACGTTTGTTTCTGTGTCACCAGTGGAAGACGCAAACTTTGATATCAATGGTGTGAAGAAAGCGATCCCTGTCGCCGGTTCGATTTATGCCCTGTTGAAGGCTCGCAGTGAACTCATTCTGCTGACACCGGACTGCGATCACAATTTTCCTACCGACATGCGACTGCAGTCTTATGGCGTGATGGATCGAGTTCTCAAGCATACTCCGGATCCCTTCGAACCGGATTACGCCGCCGAGCTGCCTCGGATTGCCGCTCATGAACCCGCAGATGCCTTGTCGACGTTTCAGCTGGTTGACGGATTCGAAATGCAGCAAATCGCGGCTGAGCCTCTTGTAACGGATCCCGTCGCGATGTCGTTTGATGCCGACGGACGATTGTTCGTGGCGGAGATGCGTGACTATTCGGAACAGGACAAGGAAGCTCTGGGAGCCATTCGAGTTTTGCTCGACTCCGACAACGATGGCAAGTTCGACAAGAGCCATGAGTTTGCTCAGGGCCTGAGCTGGCCGACGGCCATTATCTGTGCCAACGATGGCGTCTTTGTGGGAGCCGCCCCGGACCTCTACTTCCTGAAAGATACCGACGGCGACTTCAAAGCCGACGTCAAGGAGCTTGTCTTTACCGGGTTTGCACGCAACAACGTCCAGGGGCTCATCAACAGCTTTCATTGGGGACCGGACAATCGCATCTATGGTTCTGCCAGCACGGTTGGTGGCAGCATCACGAGTCCGAAGCATCCGGACCGCCCGGCTCTGGAATGTCGCGGACGAGACTTCTCGTTCGATCCGAAAACGCTCGAACTGCGAGCTGAAACCGGTGGTGGCCAGCATGGCATGTCGTTCGATGACTGGGGGCGACGCTTTGTCAGTGCAAACAGCGATCATGCCCAGGCGATTATCTATCGCGATCAGTATCTGTCCCGGTCGCCTCTGCCTTCGGCCGCGCCGGCTCGCATTAGTATTGCGGTTGATGGTGGTCAGGCTCCTGTGTTTCGCATCAGCCAGGTCGAACCCTGGCGAGTCGTGAGAACTCGTTTGCGTGCTTCGGGGCTATCCAAGGGCATTGTTGAGGGTGGTGGTAAGCCAGCAGGTTACTTTACAGGGGCAACAGGCATCACCATTTATCGTGGCGATGCGTGGCCGGCTGACACCAAAGGACTTGCGATCATCGGCGATGTGGGCAGTAACATTATTCATCGTAAGCGAGTCACTCAGGAGGGCACTGTCTGGAAAGCCGAGCGAATCGATCCCGGTAAAGAACTTGTTGCATCGACCGATGTCTGGTTCCGTCCGGTGCAGTATGCGAACGCTCCGGATGGTTGCCTGCAAGTGCTGGATATGTACCGTGAAACGATCGAACACCCGGCCAGTCTTCCGCCGGAGATCAAGCGCCATCTGGATTTGACCAGCGGACGTGATCGAGGACGTCTGTATCGAATTGCTCCGAAGGGCTATGTGGCTCGACCGAATCCACAATTGAGTGGTCTGCCGACAGGCAAGCTGGTGCAGCTGCTCGAACATCCGAATTCATGGCATCGTGAAACAGCCTCTCGGCTGATTTATGAGCGTCAGGACAAAGAGGCGGTCAATGAGCTGAAGATTTTGTTGCGTCAGTCAAAGTCTTCACTGGCTCACTTCCATGCCATCGGATGTTTAGAGGGACTCGGAGCATTGCAGCCGGCTGATCTGCTGGTCGCTCTGGATGATGTTGAAGCGGGCGTTCGCGAGCGAGCCATCCTTGCGTCCGAGAAGTTCGTGGATTCCGCTGATCTTCTGACCAAACTGGCCAGCATGACCGAAGATAAGGATGCTCGAGTTCGGATGCAGCTGGGCTTTACTCTTGGTGAATTCCCCGCCTCTTCATCGCGTCAGTCTGCATTGCTGAAGTTGCTGGCGGGTTCAGGGGCCGATCGTTGGATTCGCACCGCTGTGTTCTCTTCGCTGGGCAGTGAAGCTGAAGCCGCGTTGCAGGCCATGTCGGTCGATGAAAGTCTGAGCCCAGCCGGGGCCGCGATCGCGTTGCCGGAACTGGCGGATCTTGTCGCGCGTCGAACGTCCAGCGAAGAAGGCTGGAAGAATATTGCCGCGGTGGTCAGCCGACGTGCCAATGATCCAGCATTGCAGGTCAAGATCCTGCAGACGGTTTATGCGGCCAACAAGGCCGCTCAAGGCAGCCCGGCGTTTAGAGATCTTGTTGCGGAACTCGTCACATCGGCCAGAGAAAAAGCCGCAAACTCCGACCTTGAGGAATCTCTGCGAGCGGCTTCGTTAAGTGCCTTGAGTCTGTCGAACTACAGCGCAGATGGAGAGTTGTTACTCAGCTCCCTGGAGAGCACTCAACCGCCCGCCGTGCAAAATGCGGCTTTGTCGACGCTGGTGAAGTTCAGCGACGATGAAGTGGCGAAAGAATTGTTGGCTCGCTGGCCGGGCTTGTCACCGAAGCTGGCAGAACGAGTTCGCGACGGTCTGCTAAGTCGCGCATCATGGAGCATCATGCTGCTCGATGCGATCACGGCGGGAACTTTGCCCAAGACAACGTTGACTCAAACAGACGTGCAACGACTGACCGATCTGCCAGACGAAGGAGTTCGTTCACGAGCAATCAAGTTGCTGGAATCCATGGCCGGGTCTTCTCGCGACGAAGTCATCCGCACTTATCAGGTCGCATTAACGCTGAAGGGCGATCGTGAAAAAGGTGCGGCGTTGTTCAAGCAGAATTGCTCGGCCTGTCATCAGATTGGGACTGTTGGAAATCAGGTCGGCCCAAACCTGGCCGCGATGAAGAATCGAGGCCCCGAGGCGATTCTGACAAACGTGCTGGATCCGAATCGCGAAGTGAATCCAGCATGGCGAGATTACGTCGCTGTGACCGCAGAAGGCACAACTCACAACGGGGTGCTCGTTGCCGAGTCGGCCGGCAGCCTGACCTTGCGACGTGCCGAAGCGAAAGAGACGACTTTGCTGCGAGCTGAACTAGATGTTCTGCGAGATACAGGTCGTTCATTGATGCCGGAAGGTCTGGAGAAGAACCTGGACGCTCAGGCCATGGCAGATCTGATCACCTGGATGATGACGCTGGAGTAATCCCCAATGAAAAAGAGCGGCCTGGTTTCCCAGGTCGCTCCAGATATTGAGTCCTGCAAGGCGGGCCATGACTTGCAGGTCAACGACGGAATACAAGGCAATTCGTGTGCCAGAAGCTCTGTCCATTCAATTTTCAACCAGCTTTGCCGCGTTGGAGTGTGATTGACAGCAGTCGATGGACAGACATCCGACGACAGAACTCCTGATTTCCCAATGGTTTGAACCGCTAATCTCGTCACCTGTCCAACTGAAATTTGGGTGTTCGCTGAACCTCCCGCGGCGAATTTCCGTTGAGTCGGGGAAACTGGTATCCTGATGTTTCCTGCAGAGGTCTCTGCAGCATTCTGCTCCGCACTGTCTCAACCTGAAACATCGCCGACCTTTCCCTGAGAGCCCTGAATGTACCGATCGCTGGATCCGGAAAAGACAATTGCCACTTTGCGGACGCTGTCGAATCGCATTGAAGAACGCTTTCCAGGAGCCAGTCTGAACCGGGTTTGTGTAGAGCTGCTGGCAATTGCCGAGGAAACAACCGGGCGAATCAACTGGCTTTCTCGGCCGCATGCCTGGATACGAATTGCCGTCTTTGCGGTCATTGGTTTCGCCGTGTATCTCGGCTGGCAGGTTCTGAAGCAGCTCAAGGTTGAAGCCGGCGGTCTGGAGATTCAGGATCTCGAAGCAGCGGCCAACGCGGTGTTTCTGTTGGGTGCGGCCCTGCTGTTCCTGGTCACTCTGGAGTCTCGCATTAAGCGAGCCAGAGTCTTGACGGCCGTCAATGAGTTGCGAGCGATCTCGCATGTGATCGACATGCACCAGCTGACCAAAGATCCCAGCCAGGTCATTGCCGGGGTTGGCAATCGCACGCCCTCATCTCCAAAGCGAACTCTGACCGCGTATCAGCTGACGCGTTATCTGGATTACTGCACCGAAATGCTGTCGCTCGTGGGCAAACTGGCCGCGTTGTACGCTCAAAGCAATTCGGACAGTGTTGTGCTGCAGTCTGTCAACGATATTGAGACTCTGACGAACGGCATCAGTCGCAAAATCTGGCAGAAGATTATGATTCTGGATAACGATCTCAAGCCGGATACCGAGTCATCTGACTTCAGAGTTTCGACAGAGCTGGCCATGGAAACGTCTATCGAGCCCGCTCCTTCAATACAAGCTCCTGTCACCGAACCAGCCAACACCAACAAAAGCACCAGCACCACCGGAAGCCGACTCCCGATCTCCGAGCCGAAAAACTGACCGTGATGATCGGACGAAAGCCACAGCTCGCTGTGGTTGTGAACGCCAGCTACAAAAGCAGGATCGACCGACGAACCCGTTTTGTTTTATCAAACCTTGTATGCGCAATGCAGGCTGAATGGAAAGCTTGTTTACGCGCCGGTGGAGATCAGGCGAGCGGCTGGATTGGCAATGGCATTAACGAGAGCCTGCAGGAATTTTGCCGCCGGAGCTCCGTCGATAACACGATGGTCGAACGTCAGACTGAGCGTCATAAGCTGACGAACTTCAATACGACCATCGTCGGAAACAACGGGCTCGCGGCGAATCGCTCCCAAGCCAAGAATCGCCGTCTCCGGAAGATTAATGACTGGTGTAAACGCATCGATCCCAAAGGCGCCGAGATTTGTAATCGTGAAGACGGCTCCCTGCATTTCCGACGTCGACAGTTTCCCATCTCGCGCCTTTTGAATGATGCGAGCAGACTCGGCGGCAAGACTGATGAGACTCAATTGCGAGACGTGACGAATCACAGGAACAATCAGACCTTCCGGCGTATCAACAGCCAGGCCAATATGGATCTGATCAGCATCAGGCTGCACAATTGCATCGCCTTCCCAACGGCTGGCCAACAAAGGAAACTGGTTCAGTACTTCCGCCAGAAGCTTTGCGATGATGTCATGAATCGCTGGCACAGGTTTCTGACCAGTCGCCTTAAACTGTTCACGAAGACTGACCAAATTCGTCGCGTCAACTCGACTGGTAATCGTCACGGGAACAGTCTGACGAGCACTCTGAGAAAGGCGCTCGGCGATTATTTTGCGGCGGCCAGTCACCGGGATTCGTCGACCCGCAGCCTGAGCTGGTGAAGCTGACAGAACATCTCGCTCACGAATTCGTCCATCACGACCGCTGCCTTTGATCCGGGTCAGATCCACGCCCAACTGGAGTGCCGCACGGCGGGCTCGGGGAGTTGCGATCGTGCGACCGTCAGCTTGCGTCGCGGGTGCATTGGATTTGACTTTCGATGCAGCCAACTGCACATCTTCATCGGTAATTCGACCGTTGCTGCCCGTCCCCACAACAGTGGCGAGGTCAATGTCCAGCTGCCTCGCCAGCCGGCGCACCGACGGCGCGGCAGCCGGAGCAACATCGTTGGCATCAACAATCGCGGAGGCGTTCTGCGTCGGAGATGATGCGTTCGGACCTGAACAGGACGCCAGTGTTTCTCCCGGGGCGAGCAGATAACCGACAATGGCACCGACCTTGAGCACTTCGCCTGGTTTCGGACCATTCGCAGCGATGGCCAGCACACCTTCATCCACGGCTTCGATTTCCTGCAGCGCCTTTTCACCTTCCAGCTCGAACAGGATATCGCCACGGCGAATGGTGTCGCCCGCTTCTTTTCTCCAGCCGGCGAACGTCCCTTCTTCCATGGACCAGCCAAGTCGAGGAATCGAAATTTCAAATGCCATACAATTATTTCCGTTGACGATACTCTCAAAACGCCCGTTTTTTCACCAGGAGCGGGGTGAACTGTAGTTAAGTACGCTTAACAAAACCGGGACTGGCTCCCTTTCAGAGTAGCAAATTACTGAAAAATGCCACGGTTAAGGGTGCCTGTCCCGGTTTTGTTTGAGCCTCTAAGTTGTGAATTCATCGCGATTGAATCGGGAATGAGTTAACCTGACAGCGAAACTGCGGAGAGCCAATCAGGCCTTTTCGCAGTTTTTTGCAATTCGGAGCTTCTCGTGACCGATCCCAACGCAACTTCCCCTCCGACCTGGATACGCGGATGGCTGCTGGCCGCCGGGATCTACAATCTCGTGTGGGGTGCTGCCAATATCCTGTTTCCGAATGCATTATTCGACTTCGCAGGTGCGGAGCGAGTGAATTACCCGGAGATCTGGCAATGCGTGGGCATGATCGTCGGAGTTTACGGGATTGGATATGTGATCGCCGCCGGAGACTCTCGCCGACATTGGCCAATCGTGCTGGTCGGTTTGCTGGGCAAAGTTTTCGGCCCGATCGGTTTTGCGTGGTCTTTGTGGCGAGGAGTCTTTCCACCTCTGTTCGGCGTTACGCTTCTGACCAACGATCTGTTGTGGTGGATTCCATTTGGTTTAATCCTCCGCGATGCCGCTCAGTTTCATGGATTCAGCAGTCGCATCAATCGGCGATTTGTGATGGAGTCCGACATCGCGGCAACCCCGGAAACCGTCTTTCAGTTTCATGAGAGTCCTGGCGCGTTGACTCATTTGATCCCGCCGTGGGAAAACATGAAGGCTGTGGAATCATCCGGCACTCTGCAGCCAGGTGCGCGAGTTGTGTTGCAGGGGAACGTAGGCCCGGTTCCGGTGCGCTGGGTGGCGATGCATACGGAGTATCGATATCCGACGATGTTTGCAGATCGACAGGAATCTGGTCCATTTGCGTTCTGGTACCACAAACACTTTTGTCTGGAGAATGCTCGCGGCGGCACATTGTTGCGAGATGAAGTGGAATACCGTGCTCCTCTGGGTTTCCTTGGGCTCCTTTTTGGGGACTGGATCATCCGCCGCAAACTGCAGAAGATGTTCGAATATCGCCACTCCACGACTCGAAGACTGGTCGAATCGGGTGAGTGGCGAACGAGCGCCGCGTGACCCCGGTTTACATTAACCAATTCAACCGGACAGTTTTGTTTTGTTTAACCCGTGGCCAAAAGCCAGGATTCGAGAACGCCTGGCCTTTTTCGGCCACGGGTTAAACGAAGTCACCACAGAGACGCTACGCTAGTTGGCCGACAGCGGGAAGAGCCAGTCGTCAGAAAATCGACTCATGGCAAGGTCGAGCATCGCCAGATCATCGCTCTGTGATGTGGGCGAGATTCCAGCCACTGTAACAGGTGTCGATGAAGACCGCTTTAGTTTTCCTGCACCGGCAGCGGTCACCGAGACAACTTCCTTCGATGCTCTCCGTGAAGTCATTCCTGCAGAGAGTTGTGCATCCTGCGCCGCGAAGGCCTGGCCAGAAACGTCAGCTGCCGTAATACGAGCGGAGCTTCGGGAAGTCGTTGATGGACGGACCACCTGAACGACGTAGTCTTCGACTTCTCCGTCTGCGGCAAGGCCAGTCGCCTGAAGTCCACCGGTACTGGAAAGTCTGAAACGTGTGGCGTAAGACCCGGCCGGAGCCGTCGACGGAATCGAGATCAGAAAACGGTTGCTTCCCTGAATCATCGTGGAGCCGGTCGCCGGGGTGATTCGCTCTGAACTTTCGAAGACGCCATTGCGATTGAAATCGACGAATACATCCAGCTTCGCAGCCGCCGACGAAATCACATTGAACTCACTGGTAGCACCAGCCGTAAGAGTCGAGGGACCAGAAACGCCATCGTCGGAATCCAGTGTCCCTGTGGAGGAAGGTTTACCGTCAGGCTCAGCGGAGGCTGTAACCCCCAGAGTCAATCCGGTGCCCAGCCTGTGTCGTGCCCCATTGGACGTCAGGACCGTTCCAAAGGTATTCGGGAGATCACCGAAGTCCAACTGTGTTTTCACAGCGTAGTTGGCTGACACCGTTGTCCCAACACCGCTGTTACCGCTGACGTCCGTATAGCCGGCATTGTTCAGTGCCAATTGATTTGTCAGATCCAGAACATGGCTGGCTGCGGTAAAGACTCCGGTCCAGACAAGTCCTCCATTCGAAAACACAAGTGGGCTCAGAGTTCCATTCTGAGTCGTCACGTCGGAGTTTGTAAGACCAACGACGGGTTCCGAGAACGTCAATGTGACAGTACTTGTTTCTCCAAACAGCAGATCCATATCAGACATGGCAATCGTGGCTGTTGGCCGAACCTTGTCGACGGCATAGGCCGAGGACGTCACCGTTGCAATTCCTGAATTGCCAGCCGCATCCGTAACTCCAGTCAGATAGAGTGTCAGAACATTTCCAGTGCTGCTCGTTGCGGTTCGTGGAGTCAGTGTGACTGTCCAGCTTAGACCACCGTGTGACGACGAGAGACCGGATAGGACTCCATCTTCCGCAATCATGTCGTCGCGATTAATTGTCAGTCCAGTAACCGGTTCGCTGAAGCTCAGCGTAACGCGGGCTGTTTCTCCGATCTTCAAAGCTGTATCTGACAGAGTCACCGTAGCGGTCGGACGTCGAGTGTCGACGGTGTAGTTTCCGGAAACGGATGTTCCAACACCGACGTTTCCAGCAAGATCCGTATACGACGCATTATTAAGCGTCAGGATATTTGATGGATCGGTGATGTTGTTGGTCGGCGTAAACACGGCCACCCAGGTACGGCCGCCATCCGTGGTGGCGACAGGAGAAAGCGATCCGTTGGCCACCTGCACGTCAGAACTTGTGAAGCCGGTCACGGCTTCCGAAAACACAAAAGTCGCCAAAGCGTATTCGCCAACCTTGAGAGCGCTATCAGACAACGAAATGGCTACTGACGGGCGAGTCGTATCGATGATGAAACTCGGAGACGCCGTCGAACCGGTCCCGGAATTACCAGCGAGATCCGTATACGTCTGATTGTTCAACGTGATCACGCCGGAAGCAGAGGCGACATTGTTTCCAGGAGTAAATCTGGCGGTCCAGATCGATCCGCTATGTGACGATGTCGGACTCGTGAGAGAGCCGTTTGCAACAGTCAGGTCTGCCGCTGAAAACGCCGTTATCGGCTCGCTGAAAGTAAATGTCACCGTGGCGATGTCTCCGATCTTCAGGGCTGTGTCTGACATCGCGATCGTCGCCGTGGGTCGCAGAGTATCAATCAGGAAGTTGGGAGAAGTGGTTTGCCCCAATCCGCTGTTGCCGGCGACGTCCGTGTAACCGGTATTCATCACTCGCAACAGATTACTGGTGGATTGAGTATTGGGCGCTGGCGTGAAAGTGCCAGTCCAGGTTCGACCTCCATTTGTTGACGTCAGGCTGGAAAGATTTCCGTTTGAGACCTGCACATCAGTGTTGCTGAACCCAGTGACAGGTTCACTGAATGTCATCGTGACGATGGAGGTTTCGCCAATTCTTAAAGCCTGATCGGAGAATGACACGGTGACAGTTGGCCGCTGGGTGTCAATCGTGTAGTTCAGGGAACTGGTCGTACCGACTCCGGCATTCCCGGCGATGTCTGCAATGCCATTGTTGTTGATCACGATCACATTCGTCGGATCTGTAATGTTCGTGGCTGGCGTATAGGTGGCCGTCCACGTTCGACCACTATCGGCCGTCGTCACACCGGTCAGAGAACCGCTGACAACGACGAGATCTGTGTTTGCGAACCCTGTCACGCGCTCACTGAACAGGAAAGTTACGAGTGACGTTTCCCCGGCAACGAGCGAAAGATCCGACAGGCCAATCGTCACTGTTGGGCGCTGGGTGTCGATCTGATAGTTCCCCGAGTTCGTAGTGCCGACCCCTGAATTCCCGGCCAGATCGGCATATCCGGCGTTGTTAACGGCAATCACGTTGGAAGCAGCGGTGATATCTGCATTTGGTGTGAATACGGCAGTCCATCTTTGCCCCTCATTGCTGGAAGCGACGTTGGAAAGGACTCCGTTACTGACGGTTAAATCCGTATTCGCAAACCCCGTTACTGGCTCGGTAAAGTTAAAGGTCACCTGCGCCGTCTCGCCGAACTTCAGCGCAGTATCAGTCATCTGAATAGTAATTCCAGGACGTGCCGTATCAATGCTGTAGTTGGCTGAGACCGTTGAACCAACTCCTGGCATGCCGATCCGATCCGTGTAGCCCGTATTATTCAGCACAATAGTGTTTGATGTATCCGTAATGTTCAATGAAGGCGTGAAGACAGCCTGCCAGGTGAGTCCTTCATCAGATGTTGCCACCGGCGACAAGGTGCCATTCTCCACGGTTAAGTCGGCATTCGAGAATCCTGTCACCTGTTCACTGAAGGTAAACGTGACAAGCGAGGTTTCGCCGGCCTTCAGGGCCATGTCTGCGATATTGATGGTGGCTGTCGGATCCGAGCTGATATGCAGCGTATAGGTTCCGGAAAGGGTCGCTCCGCCATTGTCGGACTCGCCGTTCCGCGGATTGTACTCGGAGTTCTCTGCGCTCGAGACCGCTACGTAGTATCGTCCCGCCACAGCAAACGTATGGCGAAGATACGCGTCATCGTTATCACCCTCGATCCCCGGGCCATCGGAGTTGTCGTCAATTGCAAGTTGTGTCCCGCTGCTGTCGAAGATGCGAAGCACCGTGTTCTCGTGACGAACTTCACCGATTGCGTCGATGTCAAAGCTGACAACTTGCCCGGCGGAAACGTCGAACGCCACCATGTCGACGTCGAGTCCACCACTGATGTATCCATTCCGCGAGGTGTTCAAGGCTGACAGATGGGCTTCGAAAGTCGTGTCATCGGAATCGTTATTGGTCTGAACCTCAAACGCACCGATATCAACAGCTTCAACGTTCCGTTGAAAACCTGTTCCACGTTGATCAACGCTCACTCCTTGAGGAACAAGACTCGCGTTGCCGGCATTGATGGCCGCACTGTTGACTGCCAGCGAGATCACAGGCGTTAGTCCGCCATAGTCGCCAAACGCTGAAATAATCTCGGTTATAGACCGAGTCCCGGAGCCATTGACCCCAACGATATTTCCGTTCACGCCATTCGTAAGCCCTCCGCTGGTCGCGGTGGTACCAATCAGATTGTGGCTGCTGCTGGAGTTAAGAAGGTCGTTGGATATATCGTCATCAAGCGAGGCGCTCACATTAAGGTTGCCGGCGACCAGACTGTTGTAAAGCGTTATGCTGCCAAAATTGGAGATCCCTCCGCCGTTCCCTGAACTGCTCGAATTGGCTCTCGCGTAATTCCCGACAATCGTCGAGTTGATCACCGTGGCTGTGGAATCATTAACATCCATGCCACCACCAAAATGGCCAGCAAAATTATAGGTGATCGTGGAATTAATAATCGTGGCAATAGCACCAGAATAGACTCCGATCGCTCCACCACTGAGTTCAGCATAATTGTTATAGAAACTGGAATTCTCTACGAATAAATCTCCGCTGCTGTAGACCGCACCGCCATCCCGGATCGAGTAGCAACTCACGATGTTCACTGCGGACAACGTCAACGCACCCTCATTCAAGATGCCTCCACCATCCTCATCACGACCATTGAACATCGTCAAATGCTCGATTTCCGCAGATGCTCCCGTTGCGACTCGGAAGATGCGGTTTGTGCCATTGCCCTGAAGGAATGTATGACGCGCACCGGAACCTGTGATCGTCGTTCCGCTGGGATCTGTCAGCACCAGCTCCGATCCCGGGAGAGTCAGGTAAGTGTCGTAGAGCGACTGTGAAAATGTAATACTGTCAGGCCCCGGAAAGAGATTAGAGAGAAATACGGCTTCTCGCAGAGACAAATCATTACTGCTGAAATCGCCGTCATTTTCATCATTTGCCTGAGTCACAACATAGGGGCCAACAGGAACTCTCGTCCAGCTCTCGCTGTGAATTCCCGATCCGGGATTGCCGGCAGGATCAGTGATTCCATTGCCGGTGATCGATAATTCATAGAGACCTGCTGCATCAGTCTCCTCCGACAGCCCATCAATTCGATAGACGAATCCCGTGACATGGCTGATCGTCTCATTTCCGCTCAGGGGGACAAGATTGCCATCTTTTGTCAGGCCAAAATCTGCAGTAGTGAGCGTTGCCAAATTAATGGCTTCGCTGAATTCAAAGTCGATTGAAGAGACACTCGTGTATCGAGGATCTGGCGACACGTCGACAATGTTCACGATGTCCGGAGTCGGGTCAAGCCGCAACGAATATCCGCCCATGGTGCTGGTGCTGTTTGCGTCACCGTCGCCCGAATTTGCGTTATAGGCTCCGTTGCCGAAACTGGAGACACCGATGTAATACCGTCCTCCCGTGGCGAAAGTATAGCGTAGAAACGATTCCCGTGCCGGGCTTGCGGTCTCGCCAGGGGCGTTGGCGTCATCGTTGCGAGCCAACTGTGTTCCTGCACCGTCAAACAGACGAATCTCAGAGTCTGACATACCGCCACTGGCTGCAAAGTCCAGATCGAAGGCCACCGTCTGCCCGGCCGTGACATCGAAGGCATACATATCAACATCTCGACCGTGCACAATCGTGTTCGTCACTGTTGTGTTCAACGCTACGACAGAGGCTTCGCTGATCTGGTCATCAGGGTCGGTGTCGTTCAGTTCAATCGAATCAAGACCCCATCCCGAAGACGCGATGATGTTGTCGCTTGAAAATCGCCAGCGGAGTTGGACGTTTTGCCCGACCGCAGAAGCCGGTAAGTTGACAGTGGTGGTCATGAAACCATTTGAGTTGCCGCCCCAGCAACTCCGATTTGGTGTCAGCGTGTCTCCGCCGGGACTCACACTTCCATTGTAACCGCCCTGCACAAACGCCCCACCTGCCGCGATGATGTCGTTAAAGGCTCCTCCTCCAATCGAGATTTCAAGCATTCCTCCATCGTAGTATTGCTGCCCCTCAGCATCGAGATTGAAGGCGTGCTGGAACTTCAACTGAGTGTTCGCAGTATGGATCGCGACAGTCGGGGACGTTAACGATGTATCGCTGACAGCACTTTGCCCGGTGATAAAAACATGCCCGGTGTTTCCTACGCCCCCGGATGAGAATGTCTGCCAGAAACTGGAGACGGCCCCTGTGGTTGCCTGGGCCCAGTTCGCTGGCAAGGCCGGTGCCGTGACACTGTCGAAATTCTGGAACGTAGCGAGCAACGCACGATCCTCAAGGGCGGATTCCGTGACGGCACATCGCCGATGTATCCGGCCCCGCCGCTTGACAACAGTACTCTGCCTCAAGGGGGAAACAAGGCGATTCATCAGAGTACGCAAACTGGACATAGAGTGATCCCTTCGATCTTTGACTGGCGAAATCCCAGGAGTTGCCTCCTGTCCGCTTCTGTCTCACAAGGTCGCTTTGAGAAGAAACGAACGAGGCTCCACCATCAAGATGCGAATGGGCGTTACGCAAAAATTTCTGTTTGCACAAAAACAAGCAATTATGCAGTATTCTGGGCGTGCGGCGGATGCCAAACCCCAGATCTCCATCCACGTGGAAGAACGAAGTGTTGATTGAAACGCACCCAGCGAATTTCCGTTGACCGCCCAGCCGCTGGCGTCGGCTTTTGTGTTCTACGTGAAATGAAGTGCGCAACTTCAGACGAAGCAAATGAAACAGCGAGGGATCTCTATGTCCGAACCTAAGCGTCAGTGAAACAGAGAAGGGCGAGAAGACAAAAGTTTCGACCGCTGATGAACGCCAATAAACGCTCATAAATTCAAAAAAGGTCGAGAAACAATGGCATCATCCGTATTGGACACCAGGCTGTCATTGCTCCACATGGTCTTCGGGGCCCAGCAGCCGCTGGACGTCAGAAACCATTAGCGGTCATGAGTGTTCATGAGCGGTCCAAACAGCTACTCCGCCCCCCGCGTACTTCATCTCGTGCAAAACCGGCTTATGTGTTGTCCCCGCTTCCGGCAGGGCGATAAACAATGAAATCAACAGCATCATGAAATCAGGGGACTCAGACCCAACGCTCGCCACAACACCACGGGTCATCAAAGCCAATTTATCACGAACCTTTCGCGCCCCGGATGTTGAATTGAGAATGGCATCAGGGAACTGTCCACAGGGATCTTAAGTCTTCACTTCCGTCCGTTGCTTTACAGGGACGACGTGGACTGTATCCTGTCCTTTCCTGATTCTTCTCTGAGGTAACCATGAATTCACGCAACTCCCGAAACGGCTTGATTCTGTTCGCCGTTTACCTGCTCTTTTACGGCGGGTTCGTCTTCATTAACACGTTCGATCCCACCAGCATGGAACGCACGCCGATTGCCGGGCTAAACCTCGCTGTCTTGTACGGCTTTGGGCTGATTATCGGGGCCGTAGTGCTTTCCGCGGTCTACGGAGTGCTTTGCGGCGACGCTTCGGGCAACAGTTCTGGCTCAGATCAACAGGAGCCAAAGGCGTGATTTACGAACGTTCATTGCTCGCAGTAATAATTTTTCTCGCCTTCGTCGGCTTCACTTTAGGGCTCAGCTTCTGGCTGGGCGGCAAAGCGAAGTCCTCAGAAGGTTACTTTGCGGCTCATGGACAGATTCCGTGGTTTGTGAACGGGATCGCCTTCGCGGGAGATTATCTCTCGGCCGCGTCATTCCTTGGCATCTGCGGGATGATTGCCTTCTACGGCTACGATGGGTTCCTCTACTCCATTGGATATCTGGCCGGCTGGATCGTCGCCCTGTTTGTTGTTGCCGAACCGATGAAGCGACTGGGACGGTTCACGTTCGCGGATGCTCTGGATTCTCAGTTCAACTCCAAAGGCATCAAGCTGGCTGCCGGAATCAGTACGCTCGTGGTTAGTGTGTTCTATTTGATTCCTCAAATGGTCGGCGCGGGTGCTCTGGTGACTCCGCTGCTGGGATTTCCACAATGGGTCGGCGTTGTGATGGTCGGCGGAGTTGTCATCCTGATCGTCGTAACGGCGGGAATGGTTTCGACCACCTGGGTGCAGTTTCTCAAAGGTGCATTGCTGGTTGTCTTCAGTGCGATTTTGACGTGGATGATTCTGCAGCGAGGATTCAAGGTCGAGAAAGGTGGTAACGATGGCCATCAGTTCCAGACCTTGCGAGTTTCCTCGGATGATCTGACTGACGGTGATGGCAAAGTCGGAATTCTTGAGAAAGTCGATGTCCTGCCTGCCAATGACGGCTGGGAAAAGTTCGACAAGAAATATGTCCGACTGATGAATCGCGAGACGCAATTGGTCTCGGTCTGGATGATGAAAGAGCTGACAGAAAAAGACGAACTGAATCTTGGACTGAACCTCTTGCTCACAGAAGTTCAGACACTTGCCAAAGCGAAAGACGGCACAATCTTTGTCAACGGGCAGAAGAAGGGGGACAAGAAGGGCGGGCCCGAACTTTATGCCGTCGGACATATTGTCGAACTGCCCGATGGGAAGACCGAAACCGGTCCGCTGTCAGCGATTGACTTCTTCAAGACTCTGCAGCAAAGCAAGGTCGTGCTGTGGAGAAACGAGAAAGTGGTTCACGGCGACAAGACCGAAACCACGGTTTACTATCCCAAGATCACGACGGGAGCCGAGGTTCTGCGACCAGGCGAACATCCGACGTTCAAAGGGATTCGCAGTGAGAAGCTCTTTGACAAGGTGAATTTCCTGTCATTGATGCTGGCTCTGTTCTGTGGCACAGCTTCGTTGCCACACATTCTGATCCGCTACTACACCGTAAAGGACGCCAGCAGTGCTCGCAAGAGCACCATTGTTGGCATCACCAGCATCGGGCTGTTTTACGTGTTGACGCTTTATCTGGGGCTGGGAGCGATGACCAGTGGAACCCTGGACGTCAGCGAAGAAAACATGGCCGCACCACTTCTCGCCAAGGGCATGAATACGTGGCTCTTCGCAGCAATTTCTGCGATCGCATTTACAACGGTTCTGGGTACCGTCAGCGGTTTGATTCTGGCGGCCGCCGGTGCCGTGACTCATGACCTGCTGGGCAGTGCGTTTGGTGTCCAGATGACGGATACGGAGAAAGTTCGTATCGCCAAGATGTCGTCTGTCATTGTCGGTGCAATCGCGATTGTGCTGGGCATTCTGTTCCAGAAGATGAATCCAACATTTCTGGTTGGCTGGGCTTTCAGCGTCGCGGCGTCTGCCAACCTGCCTTCACTGGTCATGATTCTATTCTGGCCAAAGGTAACTAAGCAGGGAATCGTGGCCGCGATCGTCGTGGGAATGGTTTCGTCCATGACATGGATTCTGCTGAGTGGTGAAGCCTACTCCAAAGTCTACGGCCTTGATGCCGCCTCAGCGATCGTTCCCTTCAGCCAGCCAGGGATCCTGACGATTCCTTTGGGTTTTCTGACGCTTGTGGTCGTGTCGATGCTGACCACGGGACGACAGCAGAAGGCCGCTTGAGATCACAGAGGATCTTGAAATGATCCGCCGGAGCTCCCGTAAACCTGTCGCATCAATGAAAACAGCCGCCTTCGATGGAAGGCGGCTGTGGCAATCTGATTGATGTTGAACGGATCACAGAGCGATCACAGCCCCAGACCGAATTCCAGTTTGCAAGGCACCTCTAAAGTCTCCGTCTTCGTGTAGTACGAAACCTTGGCTTTAATCGACTTTGCGTCCGATGCAATCTGCCACGATCGTGAGTAGGTGATGTCGCCGCCAAAGCCAAAACTTCCCGAGCCGCCGCTGGAGCTTTCAACGGTCTTTCCTTTCGCATCAACGAACTCAATCGAAGCGATCGAATCGAACGGCGTCTTACTGCTCATTTCAAACGACTTTTTGAAGGGCTCCCCGAAGGCGTCTCCAATTTGTCCAACTGTTGCATCCAGAGGCCCAAATTTCAGCTCTTTGCCCTCTTCCAGCGCAATCTCCACATCCACGGTCTTCAGATCTCGCCCGACAACAAGAAAGAGATCGCCCACCATTTGAATCTGCTTTGTTCCTTTGGCAGGAATCTCCGACGTCCGCATGGAGACAAGACCTTTCTCCGGCTTCTCGTTCAGGCTCAATCGGAAGTTGCCATCAAACATCTCCTCCAGAGGGAGTTCTGTTCCGTCATCCTGCTTCAACATGATCTTCGTCTGCTTGGCGTCGAGCGATAGAACGGTTTCTTTGGGGGGATGAAAATGCAGATCCACTTCAAGTCCCGGCTGCCGCATCATGGATAACCCCTGGCCAAAGTCAGACGACGGATCTTTTTGCCCCACTGAGAATCCGGCAATCTGAAGCTTCACCTTGTCCTGACCAAAAGCTGAAGCCGTTGCCGCGGCCATGTACACAGTGGAGAATAACAGACAGGTCTTCCATGCATTCGACTTCATGATTTGAACTCTTTTCGTTGTTGATGTTGAGCAACTCGTCCGAGATCCCAACAGACCCCGGCGTCCCACGGCAGTGGATGTGACCTTCACACACCGAGGTGATTGTAAGCACTCGACAGGGCGATGGTTAAGCCGCAGATCGTTCGACAGCGAAACCCTCGGCCAACTATTTCCAGAATCTTTCTTAAACCAACGACAATACACGGCGCCCCCATCCGGCGAGCAGCAGGGCGTCAGCCCTCCGAGTGCGATCCCCTGCGGCTTTGTGTTTCGGTGAGTTCAATGCTTCAGCGTGGCCGGCGAATGGAATAGGTCGCCGTGAGCAGACAGCGTTTGTGCACGGAGGGCTGACGCCCTGCCGCTCGCCGATAAGGCAGGGCCGGAAATGCAAGAAGGGTTCCCGATTTAATCGGGAACCCTTCTTGTGTCGTTAAAATGGGCAGAGGGGGAATCGAACCCCCGACACCAGGATTTTCAGTCCTGTGCTCTACCAACTGAGCTATCTGCCCAAACAGCGAGGAGGACGGTCAGCGAACTGAGTCGTGCCAAGGAGCTGTTTTCCGGGGCGGGATGTTAGGGGCTGATTCGCGGCTTTACAAGACATCAAGCCTCGCTGACGCAAAATCGAGACAGTTGAGTTGGGCGATGACGACAGTTAGGCATGTTTTGCCGAACAAACACCGTCGGGAATTCTCTCGCGGGCCGCAAAATGCTGAAATAAACGCCATGTACCGGGCATCTTCTTTCGGTCAGATGTGATCTTCGGAGGATTGTCGTTGTCGCAAAAGGAACCAGAAAGTCCTGCCGGTTTGCAACAAACTGTCGATCGGCAACAACTTGACGATCAGCAACAGGCGACTTCCGGCCATTGCGCGGCGACTCGCGAGATGATTGAGGCGGCCTGCGTCCGGTGGGAGGGTGATCTCAAGATATTTCTCGCAGGAGTTCTGCAGGATCGTCATCTGGCAGAAGATGCGTTTCAGAAAACAGTCGTGCGAGCGATTGAAACTGATCAGGTCGGGCGACAGGACACTTTGCGAGGCTGGTTGTTTCAGGTGGCCTTGAATGAGGCTCGCCAGATTCGTCGGGAGATTCGCCGCGAGAAGACTCAACGGCAAAAACTGGCGGATCAGGCGGGAGCTTCGGATGCAACTGGACAAGCGGGGCGGTCGAATGATTTGAAGTGGATGGTGGATGCAGTTCTGGTGAGTGACGATTTGGCGATGGCGATTCGTCGCTCAATGGCAAAGCTGCCAGCGGATCAACAGGAAGTGGTTCGCAGAAGGATTTATGAGGGGCAGGGATTTGCCGAGATTGCTGCTGACATGAAATTGCCGCTGGGGACAGTTTTGACGTGGATGCGTCGAGCGTTGATGCGGCTAAAAGAAGACTCCGGGCTCAGAGAATTGTGGACCAATTAACTGACGCTCCGAAATACGGGCTGGGGATCGATATGACAAACGAACTGCAAACTTCAGAGACGATCGGGACTGCCGCCGACGAACGTGCATGGCGAGCGGCCCGGTATGTGCTCGGTGAGCTTTCCGATTCTGATGCCGAAGCGTTTGAACTGGCGATGCTGGATGATGCAGAGTTGTGTGAGCTGGTTCTGAATGCGACTCGCCTGCAGGCGGGGATCGCTGTGGCTTGCCGCGAGACATCGACCGATTCTGTTCGCCCGGTGGTCAAGCTGTTGGTGGCTGATTCCACGCCGGGATTTGTCGCGGTTCGTTCTCAGATGTCTCGCATCACGGTCAGTTTGGCCGGCCTGGGGCTCGCGGGAATTCTCCTGACTTTTGCGACTGGATCCGGTGAACGGTCATCGGGTGAGTTGGCTGTCGTGAATGCCGAGACTGTGGATGCTCTTGCGGATTTGATTTCGGAATCAGAAACCGCAGAGCTATTGGCTCTGCAGGATGTTGATACAGATGTGGATCCGGCGTTGTCGGAAGTGGCGACTCCGGAATGGCTGTTGACGGCGATTGAGTTGGAAGACGGCAGCGGCCAGCCGCAGTCGTCAGAGGAATCGGATGTTTATTAGTTGCCGAACGCCGCGGTGGTGCAGAAGCCGTTGAACCACCGGGGTAAACCCGGTGGCGGATGAGTTTAAGCGGAACGGTTTTGCTGAGTATGTTGATCATCGGAGATTCGGATTGATGAAACTGTTGGCTTTGTTTGCTGTTGCGATCGTGGGACTCGGGTCTGGAGTACAGATGCCGTTGCAGGCTCTCATAGCGCAGGCTTCGGTGGATGAGAAGAAGCCGGAAGCAAACAAGTCCGAGGAAAAAGCAAAGGTCGCGGAACAAGCCAAGCCGGAACAAGGCGAAAAGAGATCTCGCTCAGAAAAGTCCGAGGCGGATCGTAAGGCGGCGATGGCGTTTGCCACTCAGCATCATCCGGAACTGGCTCGTCTGCTGGAGCAGCTTGAAAAATCTCGCCCCAATGAATTTGCTCGAGCAATTAGAGATCTGAATCAGCAGTTGCAGCAGTTGGAGCGAACTCGCGAAAAGAGTCCATCGCGATATGACGCTCAGCTGGAAAGCTGGAAGGTGGAATCACAAATTCGAGTGCTCACGGCCCGCTGGTCGTTGAGTCGTGATGCGGAGCTGGAAACACAGATCCGGGGTTTACTGAAGCAGCGTCGCGAAGCAAAGATGGCTCAGTTAAAGGCGGACAAAGAACGCCTGCTTGAGCAACAGCGAAAGATTGATGAGCAGTTGTCGGCTCTGTCTGATCCGATGGATGCTCAGGTGGATAAGGAATGGGAACAGCTCGCGAAGAAGGCGGGGCTCCCGAAGAATGGCGGCAAAAATGCTTCCGAGCCTGCAGCCGCTGCGGATAAGAAGTAGATCAAGTTTGTTGGTTTTGAAAAGGCGTTTGTCATGCAGGTCAGCATCAAACAATGGATTTCCGTCGCTGTATTCGGACTGGCTGTGGCCGCCGGATCGGTGGTCGGGGTTGCTCAGGAGCAGACGGCTCCTGCTGTAGCGGCGGTTCCGGAGGCGAGCGCAGAGGTGATGGCTTCTGTGTCTCAACGGTATGTCAGTGCGGAAGCTGGCGGAGAAACGCCGGATTTTCAGAAGCACGTGGTTCCGTTGCTCGGAAAGCTTGGATGTAACGGTCGCAGTTGCCACGGATCCTTTCAGGGGCGTGGCGGATTTCGCATGAGCCTGTTTGGATACGATTTCGGGCTCGACCACGATGAACTGTACGGTCGCCTTGATCCTGAAACACCGGCAGAGAGTTTGATTCTGGCAAAGCCATTAATGCAGATTCAGCACGAAGGTGGCCAGCGTCTGAAAGAAGGCAACTGGGAACATCATGTGATCCTTCGCTGGATTCAGTCCGGCGCGCCTGCTCGAGTCGAAGAACCACCTACTTTGACGAAGCTGGAAGTGACTCCGTCAGAGATTCTGTTCTCCGCTGATGGCCAGCAACAACAGTTGAAGGCTGTTGCGATCTGGACGGATGGAACTCGCGAAGACGTGACAGCTCTGACACGATTCCAGACAAACGATGATCAGATCGCCGACATTACCGATGATGGTCTTGTGATGGCGGGATCACAGGGCGACACGCATGTTGTCGCATCCTACGACAGTGCTGTGGTTCCGGTGCCCGTGATTCGACCAGTCTCAGAGAACTTCGGTGACAAGTATCCGCAGGTTGCGGCTCCGACGAAGGTTGATGAACTGGTGGTGGCAAAACTGCGTAAGGTCGGCATTGTGCAGTCCGAAACCTGCACCGATGCGGAATTCCTGCGTCGAGTCAGCCTGGACGTGACAGGGACGTTGCCGACTCCAGCGGAAATCAAAGCGTTTCTCGCAGATACGCGATCAGACAAACGAAAGCTGAAGATTGATGAACTGCTGGAGCGTCCAGGCTACGTCGCATGGTGGACAACGAAACTTTGCGACTTCACCGGCAACAGCGACGACAAGTTGAACAACGTAACTCCGGTGCAGACCGAAGCCTCGAAGCATTGGTATGCGTGGATTGAAAAGCGAGTTCGTGACAATGTTCCTTACGACAAGATCGTTGAGGGAATTGTGATGGCCGTCAGTCGCGAGCCTGGTGAATCGTACCAGCAGTACTGTGAGAATATCTCAAAGCTGTACCACAAGGATGGCCCTGGTGCTGATGGCTATGCGGAACGTTCCGGACTGGCACACTTCTGGGCTCGGCAGAACTTCCAGACATCGGAAGATCGAGTCATCGCGTTTGCGTACACCTTCCTGGGAACTCGCATTCAGTGTGCTCAGTGTCACAAGCATCCGTTTGACCAGTGGACTCAGGATGACTTCAAACAGTTCGAAGGCTTCTTT
>JBILXT010000241.1:0-10923 GCA_044378235.1 Planctomycetaceae bacterium | reverse complement strand
GAAGGCAAAACACCTTCGCCCCAGCTGCGAAGTGCTTCGTTCCCCGGTGTATTTCCTTACCACCAACGCCAGATTTTCTCTCGGCAACGATGTTGCCAACAAGACACCATTGTGTTTTCTCGGAGTCGCGCTTTGTGGACGCCGTAGAATCTTGTGGAAACGAGGAAATGAAGGTCTCCTTGAGCAGGGCGAACATATCGGAGGCGAAACATCGTGATCAAGTTAATAGCGAACTACTGTGATGACTCGGCCGGGGGGCATGACAGATCTCAATCACATTCGAATTCTCATGCTGTCGGTTCGCAGCGACGAAGGATCGTTGGAGATCTCGATTGCTTCCACAAGCAGGGCGAGCGAATTCTGCAGGGAGCGAGCGACCACGAAAAGAACTCCAAAGCCCATCAATCCCGTAACGCTCAGTAATCCCGGGACCCAGCGTTCCTGTCCTTCCGTCAGCAGCACAAACAGCATCACTCCGACCAATGGCAGCGCGGCGGCCAGAGCCAAATAGCCCCACGTCAAGCGATGGATACTTCGCAGTGAATCCACATCGCTCAATGGAATTGCCTTACCCGACAACAGCTTCGGATAAAACGCGCGAACAGCTATCCACGTAATGAAGAAGAAAGGATACGTCGCCGCAATGCCGCCACACAAGGCCAGGCTGACAAAGAAGTGCGAATACAAATGCACCGTCAGCGGAGCACCGGCACGATTCATAGCGATAGGGTAGATGATTCCCGCCAGCAACCATTCAGACGCCCCCAGCAACGCGAGTATGTTTCCGATGTGCAGACTTCGACGGCGGACAGCATCGGCATCCAGCACGCTGATCAGACCTTGTGAGACACCGCGAATAACTGGCCAGGCCAACCAACCACCAAGTCCGAGGCCCAGCGGGAAAGCAATCGCATTGATCCATTTCTGAATGCTTTTGAAGATCTCGCCAGCGTTTGGCAGGATCTCGGGAAGATGGTCGACGATTTGCTCTTTGTTATATTCGTAGTTCAAAACTGCCGCGATGCCGTTTGCTCCCATAACGATTGCCGTCAGCACCAACAATGGCCAGCGAGTCACAAACCCGCGCCACCAGCTGCTGTCGGGACGCAGCGAGGCCATCGTTTCAGGTTCCGTGCAGTAACGCAGTTCTCGAGCGAGTTCCTCTGCTGACCGAAAACGAGCATCACGATCACTAGCGAGTGCTCGAAGCAGCACCTCATGAATACCCGCGACAGAATTAAACGGCAGCTGGCCAAAGTGACGCAGGTCTGGCAGCTGAGTTCTCAATTGCCCGGCCGACGCCAGAGCCGCTGGCCAACTTCGGTCACTCACATGATCATTAAACGGACGTTGCCCACACAACATTTCCCACAACAGCACGCTTAGCGAATACTGATCACTGCGAGCATCCACGTCGTCGGCTTCGCGAGGATGATCCGGATGACAGACTTCAAGTTGCTCGGGCGACATGTACGCGAGGCTGCCACCAAAGTAAGCCGCAGGAGTCACGCCATCCAGCTTGGAACAGAAGCTGATATTGAAGTCGACGATCTTCGGAGCCCCATTTTCGTCCAACAAAATATTGGCCGGCTTGAGATCTCGATGCAGCACTCCCTGCCCATGCGCATACTGCAAAGCGGACGCGACCTGAATTCCGAACAGACAAACGGTCTCGGGCCAGGTCGCTTTTTGCAGTCGACGGTGCAGAGGATGCTCGTGAGCATTCCCGGTGACTCCGAATCCACTGCCGGATTCCTGAAGTTGACGACTGATCGCCTTCAACAAAGCCGCGCCGGACCATTCGGATTTCGGCAGCAGTCGCAACTGATCAAGAACTTCTGACAGCGACGCGCCAGCGACGTACTGCATATAGAGCAGTCGCACATTCTTTTCCGGAATGATGCGTTGGTCGTAAACTCTTACGATGTTCGGGTGATCAAGCTGAGCGAGTGTCTGAGCTTCATTGCTGCGAGTCACACTGACCTTCAGCGCACAAAGTCGCTGCATGGATTTTTGACGAGCCAGAAACACCGTGGCAAAGGCTCCGCTGCCCAGGCGAGTCAACAGGTCGAAGTCATCGATTGTGTCACCAGGTTGCAAAGTGATCTTCTGCCGGGATGCTCCCAGCATCGAACTGGCTTCGACCGAATCAGCCTGGCCGATCAATCGCTTGAGTCGATCCGCAAGTGCCGGGAAACGCTCTACGAATTCACTCAGTCTGACGTCTTCTCCGGACTGACGCCGAATATGAAACTCTTCGTAGACGAGATCACAAGGAGCAGTACCGTCCGGCTCCCTGAGCTCTGGCCATTGATCGAGATACTGCTCGACGGCCTTTGGAGCAGTCTTGCGATTCCAGCGATGTTCGAGATCCACTTTGACCAATTCAATCAGCGTCAGTCGTCGCGTTTTGGAGTTCTCTGGAGGAACGAAGTCCTGCAGGTCCGGCGGAGTTATGCGGTCTTGCCAATCAACGCAGAAGCGTTCGATGCAGTCTGCCATCTGCGTCCAGTCCCCGCGCGCACCGTCCACCACAGAATTGTGGGAACTGCCGGACGCTGAGACATCCACGATGCCAGACACGAATCAGACTCCCTTCTTTGAAACACGATTTTGATCGTTGTGTCGACTTCAGTCGGCATTGTCACGGGAAATCCATGCACAATGTTGGCTGAAGCCAACGCTACAAATACAAATGCTAAACGGGCGAAGATCACTCGTCTCACGAATTGCGATTCTGTCAGACAGCCGCTGAAATTCAACCGGGTTCACTTGAACAGTCCGCCACAATCCGTTGCCATGCCCTCAGAATGATTGGTTGCGAAGAATAAGTCTCTTCCCAGGATAAAAATATGAACACGCCCCAAAACTTGACGCCCCAAGCCTTCTGGGCTGACCAGATGGAACAAGGCTATGCACTCGTCGAGCAGATTCTGGCTTTTCCGGTGCAGGAATCAGGCGAAGGCTTTGCGTCTTTGAAGGATGCAGTCGAAGAGGATGGAGTCGAGATTCTCTTTTCAACCTCAAAGATTGCCGGCTCGTTGGATCGAGTCTTCTACATGCGGGAAAGCCTCGTCAAAGATGTCCTGGCGATTGGTCGAGAGATGAATCGTCGTGGCTGGATTCTGAAGATCGAGGACGGTTATCGCTCGCTGGCCATGCAGAAACAGCTCGGGAGCAAACCGGAACTGTTCGACGCCATCCTGAAGAAATGCATCTGGGAAAACGGTGGCACGATTCCTCCAGTGGAGTTGGTGTTTCGCCGAGGCTCAGTCCTGATCGCCAATATTCCCAAAGTGGGGACGCATATGTCGGGCTCTGCGATTGATATCTCCGTCTTTCGACGTGACGACGGCAGTGAAGTCTGGCGTGGGAACACTTATCTGGAGATGAGCGAACGAACGCCGATGCGCAGCCCGTTCGTTGAACCGGAGTATGTGCAGAACCGACTTGAGATCACTGCGGTGATGGAGTCGTTCGGCTTTATGCATTTTCCATTTGAGTTCTGGCATTACAACAAAGGTGACGGGCTCGGACATATCCTCACGAGTAACAAAGCTCCGGCCAAATTCGGCCCGGTTCATTGGGACCCAGCGACTAACAAAGTCACAGCCGTGGACAATCCGTCGGAGCCTCTGCGGCCTCTGCCCGAGATCGAACGTGAAATCGCGGCGGCCGTTGAACGAGCGAAAGCGGCGGGAATAACAACCACCACTTAGCCTGATTCAGAGCTGAAAACTGGGGTCGTTGCTCATATCGGACAGGTCATGAGTAAGCGATTCACCGAGTTCTGGCCGAAGAACCCAGGGCGGCGAAATTCTGATTCATCAAATCTTAACAATTCGTGTCAAACTCAGACCGGGTTCAAAAAAGAGTGCGAGTAAGGCATTAGCAGCCTGTTGATTTGGTCGCATCATCAGCCGCGAAAACCGGACGCTAACACGTTCCGGGTAATTAACTCAACAGGCTGTAGAGCTTCGAATCGCTTCTGCAAAATCTCGGGGCGGGTACTTCATCAAGCATTCTGCGATTTCATGGTCTGACGAGAATTCGTAGTTATTAAGATGGGTTAGGGAGAACACGTGACCAGGCGTTCTGTTCGAGTTTCATCGCTGTTTTCATTATTGCTGGCCGCAGCGTTCACAGAGTCTCCTGTGCAAGGCGCCGACAAGGTGGTCGCTGAATTGCTTGGGACGGTTTCAATCCCAGGAGAGGCCGTTGATCTTTCAGGGGACACGGCGTTACTTCAAAACGGGGAACCACGAAATCGCCTCGGAGGTTTTTCCGCGCTGGACTATTCTGGACAGGAGATGCTTTTCGCCAGCATGTCGGATCGTGGACCCGATGACGGGGCTGTTGATTATCATTGCCGAGTTCAATTGTTTGAGCTGACTATTCCCGGAGAGCCCCAGGAGTCCATTTCAGCCACGCTGCGACGGACCATTGTTTTCTCGGACAAAGAGGGGCGTCGATTCAGTGGCTCATCGTCTGCGATCGTACCGACGCCCAAGATCGGACATCGATTCGATCCGGAGGGATTTCGGTTTGGTCCGGACGGATCAATGTTCGTCTCCGATGAATACGGTCCGCAGATTATTCAGTTTTCCGCAGACGGGCACGAGTTGAAACGATTCGTATTGCCAGCTCACTTCCTTGTCACAACACCCGACGCCGACAAGAAACGAGAGAATGCGTTGAATGCTATAGGGCGAGCATCAAATCGAGGCCTGGAATGTCTTGCGTTGTCAGACGATGGCAAGCACCTTGTCGCATTAATGCAGGGACCTTTATTGCAGGACGGCAAACGAACAGACGAAGGAATCGTCGTGGGACGAAACTGTCGGTTGATCCAATTAGAACTGTCCAGCGGCAAGGTCAAAGAGTTTGTCTATCGGATGGACAGCCCGGACAATGGCAACAGTGAAATCGTGGCCTGCGGAAACCAGCAATACCTCGTCCTTGAACGTGACAGTCAACCCGGAGAGTCTGCCAGATATCGCAAATTGATCCGGATTGATCTCAGCAAAGCCACCGACATTTCCGGGATGGCTCAAATTCCGGCTAAAGCTCTGCCGGAAAATATCGTCCCGGTTAAAAGAGACGATTTCCTCGATTTCCTGGCCCCCGAATGGAATCTGGCCGGTGCTGCAATGCCGGAAAAAATTGAAGGACTCACATTTGGGCCGACATTGCCTGACGGGCGAAAGACTCTGCTGGTTGGGACAGATAACGACTTCGAGTCCAACGCAGCTTCGCTGATCTGGGTCTTCGCTGTTCGAAACTGATTCGAATCCGAATCAATGAATGTGATCATTGCGAATGGAACAGTTCGTCGTGTTCAGACAATGCTGACCGATGCCGACCGTGGCCGGTTCATTCCATAAAAAAACTCAGGATGAGAAACCAGTCTTCATCCTGAGTTTTCTAAATTTCATCACGGCGAGTACCGGTCGGTTCTACTTCATCGGTGAATAGTCAGTTGCGGTCATGTAGACCGATTCAACCTTCTCCACGATCTTGCCGTTCTTTTGAGTTTCCTCGGCAACCTTCTTCCACACCGGATCTTCACGGAATGCGGCCCATGAGGCATCAGCAGCGGCCTTGTCCTTGTGAGCAATGACGTAGATCAAGGTGTTTGGCTTATCGACAGGCACCCAGTACATGATGTTCTTCATGCCGTGCTTTTCGAACAGAGCCATCGTGTGGTTACGGAAGCGAGCATTCAGTTCGTCCAGCTTGCCTTCCGGAGAAGTGTAGGTGCGGAGTTCGTAGAGCACGGGCGGAGTTTCCTTTGCCTTTGCATCGGCGGCCTGAGCAGATCGAAAGATTGCAGACTGTGACAGTGAAAACGTCAGAACGACGCCCAGTCCTAGTCCACACCAGAATTTAACGGAATTCATAAAGCAGCTCCTGTACATGCGGTGAAACAAACCAGCCGTGATCGTAGCAAATACGGGATTCCGGCGTGAATCAGCAGGCCTGTTGTTTCTGAGATGATAATCGCGGGCGACAGGATTCGCAGGGCTGGGGTCATCGGCTACAGTCCGCCCATGCCACTTCTGAGCCTTAATAATCTTTCGTTTACTTATTCCAAACCCAACCTTCTCGAAGGCATCACCCTGCACATCGAGCGTGGGGAGCGCATTGGCCTTGTCGGGCGTAACGGAGCCGGCAAATCCACGCTGATGAAGCTGATCTCCGGCCTGCTGCGCCCGGACGATGGTTCCGTGGACCTGCAGGCCGAAGCGTTGATTGCTCGCCTGGATCAGGAGGTTCCTCAGGGTGGTGATCGCACTGCCTACGAAGTCGCCGCTGAAGGCTTTGGGAAGCTCGGAAAAGCCATCGCCGACTACCGGAACATTGGTCGTAAATTGCACGAAGGCATCGCATTAACTCCGGCTGAAGACAAGGCCTATGAAAAGGCCAGTCAGGATCTGGCCGACGCCGACGAATGGTCCGGCGCGGATCGACTGGATGATTTGCTGGTCGAGATGCAGCTTCCGGCCGACCAGCCGTTCATGTCCTTGTCGGCCGGGATGAAGCGTCGAGTTCTCCTGGCAGCGGCGATGATTCGCGAACCCGATATTCTGCTGCTGGATGAACCAACGAACCATCTGGACATTGACTCGATCGTCTGGCTTCAGGGCTTTCTGAAACGCTTCCCGGGTACGCTCATCTTTGTGACTCACGACCGCGTCTTCCTGCAGGACATGGCCAATCGAATCGTCGAAGTGGATCGTGGGCGAGTCTTCGACTGGACCTGCGACTATCAGACTTTTCTCAAACGTCGCGATCAGTTGCTGGCGGCGGAAGCGGAAGAGCAGTCTCAGTTTGACAAGAAGCTGGCTGAAGAAGAACGCTGGATTCGTCAGGGCGTGAAAGCTCGCCGAACTCGCAACGAAGGCCGCGTCCGAGCCCTGAAGGAAATGCGTGAGCAAAGAAGCCAGCGTCGGCAGAAAATGGGAACTGCGAAAATGCAGATTCTCGAAGCCGAACGCTCCGGCGCGCTGGTGGCTCGATTGGAAGAAGTGACCCACGCGTTCGCTGGTGAACCTGTGATTCGCAACTTCTCCACCACGGTTTTCCGGGGCGACAAGATTGGAATCGTGGGACCAAACGGCGCGGGCAAATCGACCTTGCTGCGACTGCTGCTGGGGCAACTGACGCCGTCGCAGGGCAAGGTTCGTCTCGGGACAAACCTGGCCGTGGGCTATTTCGATCAATTGCGAAATCAGCTGGATGACACCAAGTCCGCTCGCGAAAACATCAGCGACGGCACCGACTTCCTGATGATTAACGGGCAGAAGCGACACATCATGGGCTTCCTGCAGGACTTCTTGTTCTCGCCAGAGAGAGCTCAGACGCTGGTGCAATTCCTGAGCGGTGGCGAGCGCAATCGACTGTTGCTGGCCAAGATGATGTCGAAGCCGGCCAACATTCTGGTGCTCGACGAACCTACAAACGACCTGGATGCGGAAACTCTGGAACTTCTGGAAGACATGTTGCCGGCGTTTCCAGGAACAGTTCTACTGGTCAGCCACGACCGAGCATTCCTGAACAACGTGGTGACCAGCACGATTGTGTTTGAAGGCAATGGCGTACTCGGTGAGTACGACGGCGGCTACGATGACTGGTTGCGAGTTAAAGAGCAGCGAGCGAACGCGGTCGACGAGACAACGTCGGCTGCGAGTGCTGGGAGTGTCAAGGCGTCCGAACAAACAACGCCAACGACAGCCGTAGCCGCCAAAACTCGTCGCCTGAGCTTTAAGGAACAGCGCGAACTCGAGCAGATGCCGGAACTCATTGCTTCACTGGAGAAACGCCTGAGAGAACTCGAGAAAGAAATGGCGGCTCCTGGATTTTATCAAAGCGGTGGCGACAGAATCACAAAAGTCAGCGCCGAACTGACTAGCGTTGGCGCGAAGCTGGAAGCCTGCTTTCTGCGTTGGGAAGAACTTGAGAACGGGGCGTAGGCCACACGGCGGAACCGCTAACAAGGCAAGGTTGAGTTTCTCAAAGGACACTGTGCTTCCGTCCCTGCAAAACTCACGTCGCAATGATCAACAAGCACTTCCTCGTCAGGATCAGCACATCACCTCGTTTCTCTCTCCGCCAATTCCTCAGAACAACTCCTTCATCGGATGCCCCAAATGGCCGAAATACACCGGACGGTTGGCGGAGGTGTAGAGCGGCTTCGAACGATCAATGCCAAGCTTCTCATAGATCGTCGTCGCATAATCTTCGGGCGTGTACGCATGCGAGATGACGTATCCACCATCGCGGTCTGATTCGCCGATCACTTGTCCGCCAGGAACTCCTGCTCCGGCGAACGCAATCGAATACGCATTGGTCCAGTGATCTCGTCCAGCGAACTTATTGAGCCGTGGTGTGCGTCCAAACTCTGTCACAAAACACACCAATGTTTCATCGAGCAGACCTCGATCCTCCAGATCCGTCACCAACGCGGCAAAGGCTTGATCGGTGCTGCCCATCATGACCCAGTGGCCGATTCCGTAACGCCCTTCGCCACCGGCTTTGTCTCGCACGGTGCCGCATGAGGCCGACGTGTAAATCAAATCGTGATGGTCCCAGTTGAGATTAAAACCGCCCGGCGTTTCCTCAGTCAGCGGCCAGCGTACGTCGACAGTGACAAATCGAACTCCCGCTTCCAACAGGCGACGTCCCAGCAAATAACAGGATCCGCGATGACCGCGACCGTAATGTTCTCGCGTCTGTTCAGATTCTTCGGACAGATTAAACGCAGCTGAGACTTCGCGACTGGTCAGACTATTAAAAGCCTGCTCGTAAAACTGATCCATGCCATGCAAAGACGTGCGATCTGACTCGTTCGAAAATCTGCGGTCCAGATTGGCGAGCAGCTGATGTCGGCCGGCCAGACGTGGTCCCTGATTGTCTGTTCGAGCCAACAAGTCCGCCACTTCCCATTTCGGATCGGAGAGATCTCGCCCGCCCGTTTTGAAAACCGACAACGAACGAGGCAAGAAGCCCGTGCGAGTTTCCGCAGCCTGTTCATGGTTGCCGGGAATCATGACGTAGGGCGGAAGCGACGGATTGGTTCGGCCCAGCAGCGTCGTGACGACGCAACCAATGTCCGGCATTTCGACCGCGTTGGAAGGATGAGCACCGGAGAGGGCGTATTGAGTTCCATTCGGATGCGCGTCGGCTCCGGCTTTATTGTGGTGCATGGAACGCACCACGGCCAGTTTGTGAGCAATCTTCGCCGTGCGGGACAGCAGACTCGTGAATTGCATACCGGGCACGGTCGTCGAGATCGGAGCAAACGGACTGCGATGTTCGATCACGGCTTCAGGCTTGGGATCCCACGTATCAAGATGCGACAGTCCGCCTTGTTCATAGATCACGATCACTCGCTTCGCCGCCGCGCTGGCTGAGGCGAGTCGAGATTCCGTCGCCAGGATTTGCGGCAGGGACATTCCGAGGATTCCCGCCGTTCCCGTCTGGAGCAAATGACGGCGCGTGCGGTGCGGATTTGCAAACCTGGGATGTTGCATTGCGATAAGTCTCCGTCGCGGACTGGCTGGAAGCGGCCAACAAATGGGCGGGGATAAACAACCGAGGTGGGAATTTTTGAGAAGCCGAACACTCGGAGTTTAGGTTCTCCTGACGAGTTCTGCGAAGGGTGAAGAGTCAAAACTGGCCGACTTCGAGCCTTATTTCTCGTCCGAGTCGTTTCGACCAGTTACTTCCTCTGGGAGAATTCTCATCCTTTCCCACCCAATCGGATTCATTCCAGATCCCGTGGCGGATATCGGCCGGGATTCAGTTGAGTCCCGTGTGGCGACTTGAGAAAATGTCACTTGGTTCAGGTGTCGAAGAGATTCGTTTAACGGCAAGCCGCAGGCATAGCTGCAGCAAAATCACTGTCGCCTGCGGCTTGCCGTTAAACGATTGAGGGGGGGCAGGTTGACGCAGAATCGGCCGCGAAGCGTCACTTCTGAAGATACGCATTCTCAGGCCCGGAGGGTCGACAAATCCAATGCCGGTGGCGCGAGCCACCGGTATACGAACATAAGGACGCTGAGGCCCGGAGGGTCGACACAAAGACGCATGTGTCGGCCCTTCAGGCCTGAGTCACAGTGTTTTTTTGCAGACCGGTGGCTCACGCCACCGGCAGAGGATGTGCCGGGCTATCAGCCCTAACTAAAATGGCACAGCTTCAAGTGCGTCAGCGAGGGATTGATTTGCTCGCATTAAGAAAGCCAGAAACTCAATCCCTCACTAACGTTTCGGGTTGTGATGAGACAGTTTATTGGGCTCGGGGAACTACAGCGGATCCAGATTTAAAGAACAAAGGCGAATAGGTGCAAGCCGTTGAACTCAAGGACTTTGAGACGATCAGCGAGTGTCCTCCTCAGGATGCTCGACAGGTCTTTCACGCCGTAGATCGAGCGCAGAACAAGCCGGTTCGTCTGACTGTTTTCTCTTCCGAGATGTCACAGCGTCCCGAGTTTCGTCGCGCGTTGAAAACAGATCGAGCGATGTTGTCGATGCTGATGCATCAGTCGATCGTCAAGTTTCTGGGGAGCGGCGAATCCGACGGGCAACTCTTTCTGTGGACGGAAGATTGCGAGTTCGACTCGCTGGCACAACAACTGGAACAGCAGAAAACATTCTCCGCCGAAGACGTGATCGAGATCGGCTGGCAGGTCTGTTCGGCTCTTCAGCAATCCCACAATCTGGGACTAGCCCACGGCGGATTGACTTTGGACGCCGTGTTGTTGTCAGACAACATGCAGGCCATTGTCGTCGATTTTGGTGTCGCACGCTGGTTAAATGCCGCAGCCACACCGAGTGACTCAGCGTCTGACGGTCCAGCTTTGATCACGATCAGCGCGCTGGCATCACGGGTTGAGGTGGAGCGAGACCTGAGCAGTCTTGGGG